>JANMDV010000079.1:0-14927 GCA_031376485.1 Actinomycetota bacterium | reverse complement strand
GTGCCCTGATCACCTCCCCACCCCGGGTGGCGCGCCGAAGGTGCGTTGCGATCGCCAACCGGTGCCGGGTGGCGAAGGTCCCGGCTGCATGCCACATCCCGGCAAGCTCCGCCGCAAACACCCGCCCCCCGCCGCGGCACTGGTACTCGTCGCTTCGATGCTCCGGGCACAACACCACCCACACCCCGTGCGTCAAATAGTGAGGTGCGACACCCCCACCCCCCGGGGCTGCGCACAACGCGCATACCGGCAGACCCACCGCCCACCGCCCCGCAACCCCACCCGCTGACTGTTCGCCGTCCACGGTGTTGATGATGACCCACCCATGTGTGACAGATCTACACCGAGGTGTGCCAAATGCGTGTCGCCAGACGCACCAGAAACGACACGATTGACCGTCCGCAAAACAGCCGAATGGGTATTTCCGGGGCCACGGATCGGAGCGCAGGACGGAGCTGCAGGGGTTTTGCGGAGGCGGTAGTCCGTCGTCGATCGTTCCGGCGGCGGGCTGGGAGCGAGCGAAGGGTCTGGAGCGGGCGTTCGGCTCAAGTGGGACGTGGCGACCTTTGGGCTGGTGATTGTCCAGACGGACTGAACGGTCGCCATTTGCCCTTCGGCCGATGTCCATCGGAGTCGCGTCGGACGTTTCCAGTCGTTGGAGGCTCGTTCTCTGAGTTGGGCTGGGGCGTTGGCGCCCTGCGGCGGCCACTGGAATCGTGGGTGATTGCAGGAGGGGCGTCCTCGTCGCGGGTCGTATCGTCATCAGGCGGGGATGCATTCGGCTGCCGTCTCGACGCGAGGTGGCTGTGGGGCACCAAGGACATGGCTGGCGACGGCCTGCAATCGGGAACGTGGGTCGGCAAACGAGGGGGAGAACTCAACCTTGATCCACCGCCCCTCGCGGCGCGGATGCGCGCGGATCGCCGTCGCCATGTGGGTTCGGGGTCAACCCGCCCTGCGGGTGTTCCCCCGCACCCGCCTCATTTGAGGTGAAGACTCGGGAGTCCTCACCTCATGTGCCGTGGACGGGCGGCAACGCCCGATAGCCTCGGACTCGGCCCGCACGCCCGCATCCACCATTGACGATGCATCCAGGCGAAACGGTAGTGTCGACGCATGAGAATCGTCCGCACAGAAAAAGCGCCGGCGCCCGTGCAGGGCGCCCCGTACAGCCAGGCAGTCGTGGTGACGCCGGGTGAGGTCGTCTACGTCTCCGGGCAGGTCCCGATCGATCCGATCACGGGTGATCTGATCGACGACGACATCAGACTGCAGACTGCGCTGGTCCTTCGCAACATCGCAGCGATCCTCGCGGAAGCGGGGTCGGGGTTGCACCAGGTCGTCAAGACAACCGTGTATCTCAAGGATTTCGCCGACTTCGGCGCGATGAACGAGATCTACGCCCAGGCGTTCGCGGGCCACGCGCCAGCTCGCGCGACCATCGGCGTGGCGGCACTCCCCCTCGGTGCGCGGGTCGAGATCGAAGCCGTCGCCGTCAACCCGACCTGAGTACTCGGGACCCTGGTCACTCGGCCCACATACGACGCTCGACCAGGCTGTCGAGCGCGATCCGCTCCAGATAGTCGGGGGCCTCGTTGATGTGCTTGCCGGCGTTCTCCGCAGCCTCCACCCACGTGCGGAACCTGACTTCGCAGGCGGCGAAGGCCTGCTGCAGTTCGGTCAGCGTCAACGCCTCGAACTGTGCGAACAGCCCCAGGAGCTCGGGGATCGCGACGGGCGTCGCCGCACGCAGCTTTTCGGAGAGCGGGTCATAGGCCACGTGTCGGATTCTGGGCGGATTGACGCCGCGGTGCAAGCGCATCCGGCGCTCGTCCGGGCGATTCCGCTCATGGACGTGCCGGTGAGCCTGGTCGGAGGCGCAGTTCGCGATGCGCTCCTCGGGATCGAGGAGAGTGAGGACATCGACCTGGTGGTCGAAGGGGATGCCCTCGCGCTCGCGGAGCGATTGGGGCACGATCTCAATGTCCGGGTCGTCAGCCACGGGCGCTTTGGCACCGCGTATCTGGAGTTGCCACACGAGCGGTGGATCGATCTGGCGATGGCCCGCCGTGAGCGGTATCCACACCCAGGCGCCCTGCCGGTCGTCGAACCGGGCACGCTGATCGACGACCTGGCGCGCCGGGACTTTACGGTCAACGCGATGGCATTTCGGCTGACCGGCCCACAGGCAGGCCAGCTCGTCGATCCGCTGGCAGGACGTGCCGATCTGGATGCGCGCATCATCCGTGTGCTGCGCGACGACAGCTTCGTCGAGGATCCGACGCGCATCCTGCGCGCCGTGCGGTACGCAGCGCGACTGGGGTTCGATGTGGACGGCACGACCGAAGCCGCCGCCCGGCGAAGCGCCCCTGCGCTCGACATCACCTCGGCGCGTGTGGGAGACGAGCTTCGGCGCCTGCTGGCTGAGCCAACCGCAGCCCAGGCGATTGCCGGCGCGGTCGCACTGGGCGTGCCGTGGCTCGAAGGCGATGTCAGCAATCTGGCCGAGCGGTTTGCAGCCATCGATGCATCCCTCGATCTGCCCGGTGCCCCGCGGATCGAGGTGTGGGCGCTTCGGATGGGATGTGCGGTTGCCCCGCACGCGATCCACGTGGCGGCGGTGGACGGCTGGGCGCGAGGAATCGCGACCGAAGCCGCGGCGGCGCCGGATCTGATGACCCAGCTCGCCCGGGCGCAGAGACCATCGCAGGTCGACGCCATCTTGAACGCCGCAAAACCGGCCACCGCGGTCGTGGCACACGCAGACGGAGCCGACGGGATCGCGACGTGGTGGAGCGCGATGCGCGACATCAGGCTTGCGATCTCGGGCCAGGACTTGGTCGCCGCGGGCATCGCGCCGGGGCCGGCGATCGGTCGAGGGCTTGCCGCAGCCCGAGCGGGGCTGCTCGACGGCACCGTCGACGGTGATGCCGCCGCCCAGCTATGCGTGGCACGAGCTGCTGCGCAGGGACACGCCGCGTGACCATCGAGCTGATTGACGTTCCGTCGCGCCCGGGTGTCACCGCCTGTTTCACGACCCGCTCCGGCGGCGTCAGCACAGGACCCTGGGCGGGGCTCAACCTGGGCGCGGCGACCGGCGACGACCCGGCGGCGGTGCGTCAGAATCGTCGGCGCCTGTGTGCGGCGGCCGGTGTCGACCCGGAGCGCACGACGCTCGGCCACCAGGTACACGGAGCATTGGTCAGGGGAATCGACGCTCCGACGCGTCCGGGCAGGTTCACCGGTGCGCTCTCGGGCTGGCCCGAAGGCGACGGCCTGATGACCGATCGTCCCGGCATCGCCCTGGTCGTGTTGGGCGCCGATTGCCTGCCGGTGCTCATGTGGCGTCAGGACGAGCCGCGCGTCGCGGCCGCACATGCCGGGTGGCGGGGACTGGTCGACGGTGTGCTGGCCATCGCCGTGACCTCCCTCGGCAAGCCCGCACGCACGTGTGCGGCGATCGGCCCCGGCGTCGGACCGTGCTGCTACCCGGTGGACGCCGCGCTGCGCGCGCGGTTTGCGGGGCGGTTCGGCGCCGATGTCGTCCACGGCGATGGGGTCGACTTGGCTGCGGCGGCGCGGGTCGCATTGGACGAAGCCGGGGTGGATCAGGTCACGAGCGTGGGGGAATGTACGTCGTGCCACCCCGACCGGTTTTACTCATATCGCCGCGACGGAGCCCGAACCGGCCGCCACGCGGGGCTCATCGCGATCGGCCACGTGGCGTGATCGACGCGGACCTGCTGCGCGGGGCGCTGGCCGAGACGCGCGAATGGGTCGACGCAGCCGCGCGACGGTCCGGGCGCGCGCCGGGTGACGTCCAGATCATCGTCGCCGGCAAGTACGTGCCCGCAGAGGCAGCCCCCATCCTGGTTGCGGCGGGGGCCCCCGTCATCGGCGAGAATCGCTTGCAGGACCTCGAGGCGAAGCGTGCGGTAGTGGGCGACGCCCTGACGTTCGACTTCATCGGCCACCTTCAACGGCGCAAAGTGCCGGCGGTGCTCTCGGCCACCCGTCTGATCCACGCGGTCGATTCCATACGTCTGGCACAGGAGATCGCTGCCAGGTCGACGACCCCGGTCCGCGTCCTGGTCGCGGTCAACATCAGTGAAGAGGCGACCAAACATGGTATCCTCCCCGGCCAAATCGAGGTATTCGTCGATGCGGTCACGCAGTTTCCCTCGATCGTGCTCGGTGGCCTCATGGCATTGCCCCCCGCGGATCCAGATCCCGAACACAGCCGTCCACACCTGCACCGACTTCGCACGCTGCGCGACGAACTGGCAGATCGGTGGTCCGGCAGGCATGATTTCAGGGAGCTTTCAATGGGGACGAGTCAGGATTTCGTCGTCGCGGTGGAGGAAGGTGCGACGCTTGTGCGAATTGGAAGGTCGTTGATCGATCGAAGCGGGACGGAGCACTAATGGCCCTGTCGGACATGTGGCACAAAACGCTCGTCTACTTCGGCATGGCCGATGACGACGAGGACGTCTTCCCCGATCAAGAGCAGCGGGCAGCACAGCCACGCGCGCAGGAGGAACTCGAGCAGAGCTACCGTGAGCGGCCCAACGTGCGCCGACTCGGTCCGCGCCGTCGCGACGAGTTCGACGAGATCTTCAGCGACGACCAGCCGATGGGGGCAGGAGCACGCTCCACGCAGATCCGCGCGGTTGAGGCCCCGGCGCGATCGCAGATGGAGGTCCACCTGGTTGTCCCCAAGAGCTTCAACGACGCCCAGCAGATCGCAGACAAGTTCAAGGCGAACGTCCCAGTGATTCTCAACCTCCAGAGCGCCGAGACCGACCTGGCCAAGCGCCTGATCGATTTTGCGAGCGGACTGACCTACGCGCTGGACGGCGGCATGCAGCGGGTCGCCGACAAAGTCTTTCTGCTGACGCCGCGCAACGTCGAGGTGTCGGCCGAAGAGCGCGCGCGCCTGCTGGAAAAAGGCTTCTTCAACCAGTATTGATCGTCGGCGTCCCCTGAGTCGCCTGTCAAGATGACGGTATGAGCGACTGGCCGCAAAGCATCGGTGTGGTGGGGTGTGGCGCGATGGGACAGGCGATGGCTGCCGGCCTGGTACGGGGGCGCCCCGATCTGGCCTCGGCCCTGACCTTCGTCGATGCGATCTCCGCTGCCGCTGAGGGGGCTGCGACCCAGATGGGTGGGCGCGTCGGATCCGTGGCCGACGTCGCAGGATGTGACCTGATCGTGCTGGCGGTCAAGCCCAAAGACGCCGAGGCAGCGCTGACCGAGGTCGGCTCAACCCTGGAGCCTCAGACGGTGCTGCTGTCGGTGATCGCGGGTTGGCCGATCGATCGCATCAGGTCTCTTGCGCCCGCTGCCGGCATCGCGCGGACGATGCCGAACCTCGCGGTCCGACACGGGGCGGGCCTCATCGCGATCGCCACCCGTGACGTGCCTGCGGACACCTTGACAAGCCTGCACGCGGCACTCAGTTCGCTCGGCGCGGTCATCGACATGCCGGAGCATCTGATCGGCCCCGCCACCGCGCTCGTTGGCAGCGGCCCCGGGTTCGTGGCGCTCGTCGCCGAGGGGCTGGAGGACGGGGCCGTCGCCATCGGCTTTGCCCGCGACCAGGCCCGCGCGATGGTGCAGGCGGTCCTCGCTGGGACCGCCGCGCTTTTGGCGGACGGCACCGACCCGGCGGACCTGCGTCAGCGCGTCAGCTCGCCCGCGGGGACGACGATTGAAGGCATCGGCGTACTCGAACGCGGCAGCGTCCGCGCCCACGTCGCCGACGCCGTCCGTGCCGCAGCCCGCCGAGCTGCGGAGTTGTAGACCGAAGGGCCCCGCAGGGCGCTGGCGAGGTCGGTTTCGCCAGGTGCTCTTTCGACGCTACGAGGCCAGAAACCAGTGCTGTTCGTCGGTTGAGAACGCCAGAACCTTCCTGAAATGTTTCAAGAAGTCTTACAACCTCGCCGAGGTGATCTGCGAGGATGGCCCGGTCGCGCCTGGGCATCAAGGCATTCGGGCGTGTCCCGACCACTACCTTGGGGAGGTACGTTTCATGCATTCATCGTCACCAAAGTCGCGCGGACCCGCGCGACTCCTGCGGCGGGGAGTACTGTTCGCGGCCCTCGGCCTGGCGGCTGCACCCGTTGCCGCATTGGCAGGCACCGCGAGCGTGAGCGGAACGACGCTCAGCTACGTCGCGGCAGCCGGCGAGAACAACAACGCGTTCATCACATTCAACGCCGTAACGAACGAGTACACGATCGACGAGACAGGCCTTGTTCCTGTGACTCCGGTCGCGCCCCAATGTGTTGCTTCGGGCCCAACCGCTGCGATCTGCACGCTTGTGGGTGCGACCGCGGTCACCGTCGACCTGGGCGACCTCAACGACCGTCTTGACGCCGATGCGCTCGCGATCGCGACGACTGTCGCCGGTGGGGCTGGCGACGATAGCGTGTCCACGGGCTCCGGCAATGACAGCTTGACGCTTGGTGATGGCAACGACGGGGCATCTACCGGCCTCGGTGACGACGTGATCGACGGAGGGGCGGGCGACGACTTCGGCGCGTTCTTCTTCTTCGCCGGTCTTATCGGTGGCGATGGCAACGACACCATCACGGGTGGCACCGGCGGCGATTCCATCAGCGGTGGGGCCGGCAATGACGCCCTTACGGGTGGCGATGGCGCCGACAACATCAGCGATGGCGATGGCAACGACACGGTCACTGCGGGCGCCGGCGACGACACCCTCACCGCAGACGGGGGGACCGACTCGCTGAGCGGCGGCGCAGACACCGACTCCGTGAGCTACTTCCGGTCGGACCCCGTGACGAACATTCCGATCCCGGTGAACGTATCGCTCGACGGTGTCGCAAACGACGGCGCGGCGGGCGAGAACGACAATGCGCAGTTGGACATCGAAGACCTCTCGGCTGGTGGCGGTAATGACACCCTGACCGGCAACGCTTCGAGCAACGTCATCAATGGCGGGAGCGGTGACGACACGATCAACGGCCTTGGCAACGACGACAACCTCAGTGGAAGCGCTGGCAACGATAGCGTCAGCGGTGGCCCCGGCCAGGACACTCTCTTCGGCTCGGACGGCAACGACACGCTGGCGGGCAACGAGGGCAACGACACGTTGTCGACGGACCCCGGGGCGGACGTTCTGTTCGGTGGCACCGGGCAGGACTCGACGGGATACACCGGCCGCAATCCGGTGAATGTCAACCTGGACGACCTGGCCAACGACGGTGTCCTGAACGAGCTGGACAATGTCCACACCGACATCGAGGTCGTCAGCACCGGTTCGGGTGATGACACCCTGACGGGCAGCAACGGCGTCAACGATCTGTCGAGCGGGCCCGGCAACGACACCATCAGCGGTCTCAATGGCGACGACTCCTTGGCCGGCGAAAGTGGCAACGATACGCTGGCCGGTGGCGGAGGCGACGACGATGTGGACGGTGGTCTTGACACTGACATCATCGGCGGCGGCAGCGGGGTTGACACGGTCAGCTACGCGGACCGCATCGAGCGCGTGGTCGTGACGCTCAACGGCCGTATCGGCGACGGTGTGGCTGGTGAGAACGACACGATCCGCAGCGACGTCGAAAACGCGATCGGCGGCAGGTTCAACGACCTGTTGACCGGAAGCAACGGTCCCAACGTGCTGGACGGTTTGGGCGGTAACGACGTCATCAACGGCCAGGGCGGCGGCGATGACATCACGGGTGGCAACGGCAACGACCGGTTGACCGGTGGCCGTGGCAACGACAGCGTCAGCGGCGGCAGCGGAACGGACCAGATCTTCGTCCGTGACCGTCTGTCTGACGATGTGTTCTGTGGCGCGGGCAACGACATCATCCGTGCAGCGGACCGGACCGGCGCGCGGCGCGACCGCACGTCCCCGGACTGCGAGCGCGGTGGCGTACGCGCGTAACGTCACGCGATTCACAGTAGGACCCTCGGGGGTCGCGGCGCACGCCGCGGCCCCCGTTGTCGTTCTCGGGACGGCCACTTGGCCGTGTCCTGCGTTGCCAATTGCTAGCGTGCGGGCGAATGATTTCGACGACGATTCCCGCACGCACCTCTGCCGAGGAATCAACCGTGTCGATGGGCGAGATCACGATCACCACGTTTTGCGCGGAGCGTTGACGTGCAGAACGTCGCGACGTGGCTCAACTCGCTGTTCCTTGTCTTCTCGATGTGCATCCTGGTGCGGATCCTGATGTCGTGGGTCACGATTGCGCCGATGCGCGGTTGGTCGCAGGCAATCGTGCAGTTCTTCCACGACACCACCGACTGGTACCTCAACTTCTTTCGTCGTGTCATCCCGCCGGTCGGGCCCCTCGACCTGTCACCGATGGTCGCCCTGATCGTGCTGTTCATCGTCCAACGCCTGGTCGTCGGCCTCATTGTCTGACGAGCACACAGGCGGCGACCTTCCTGAGTGGTTGTCGGTGCGCACCAACGGGGTGACGGTGGAGGTCAAGGCCGTGCCGCGGTCGCGGCGCACACAGGCGGTCGGAGTCCAAGACGGGCGGTTGCGCGTGCAGATCGCCGCAGCGCCACACCACGGCCAGTCCAACGCGGCGCTCTGCGCCTACCTCGCCGACGCTGCGGGTGTGCGTCCGCAGGCCGCCTCGATCCGACGCGGGTCGGGTGGAGCGCGCAAGCTGGTGGAGCTGGACGGCGACCCGGACCGGATCGTGCCCCTGCTTGTGGAACGGTTCGCCGGGATCATCGGGGCGCCCGCGTGAGGGGTCCGTCAACGCTCCCGATGCGCGACGCCGTCGACGCGGCCGAGAACCGGCGCTTTCGCCGCCAGGTTCGTCGGCGCTGGCTGTGGTTCGCCGTCGCCGCGATCGGGACGTTCGCCGTCGATCAGGCGACCAAGCTCGGCGTGCGTGCCGGGATCCATCCGGGGGAGCGCATCGACCTGGTCGCGGGTGTGGGATTGGTTCGCGCACGCAACGAGGGCATCGCGTTCGGGCTGTTTCCCGGCAACCGTGCCGTCGTCGCGACTCTGACTGTGGTCGCGCTCGTGGTGATCGCAGCGGCCCTTGTCAGGCTTGCGCCACAGAGCCTGCCGGTCGCGGTCGGCGGAGGCCTACTGGTCGGAGGGAGCGTCGGTAACCTGGTCGACCGGCTGATCCACGGCGGTGTGACCGACTTCATTGACCTGCCCGCCTGGCCGGCGTTCAATGTGGCCGACATCGGCATCGTCGTCGGGGCGGCGATCATCGCGCTCGGGTTGCTTCGCGGCGGCGCGAAGGAGTGACTTCGGCGCCAATGGTCCAGGTGATCGTGGACCGTGACGACGCGGGACGCAGGGTCGACGTCGTCGTCGGCGCGATTGCCGAAGTGGGGAGTCGGGCCGAGGCACAGCGATTGATTGTCGCGGGCCGTGTGCTGATCGACGATAGGCCCGTCACCAAGCGCCGCGCCGTGGGTCTTGGCGAGCGCATTGTCGTGGAACTCGTTCCGCGGCCACCATCCGGCCTGGTCGCGCAGGACGTGCCGCTGATCGTGCGCTACGAGGACGCGGAACTGGTGGTCGTCGACAAACCCGCGGGCGTCGTCACGCATCCCAGCAAGGGGCATGACTCCGGCACGCTGGTTCATGGGCTTCTGGCACACGGGATCACGGGAGGCGACATCGAACGTCCCGGAATCGTTCATCGTCTGGATCGCGACACCAGTGGTCTGCTGGTCGTCGCCAAAAGCGATCGCGCCCATCGCAAACTGCAGCGTCTGTTGACCGAACGGCTGATCGACCGGCGGTACCTTGTGCTGGTCCACGGGGAGTTTCCCCCGGCGCTCACGGTGGACCGCCCGGTCGGACGCGACCGGCGTCATCGGACGCGCATGTCGACCCAGAGCGACCGTCCGCGTGATGCACGCACGCATTTTCGCCGCGTGACCGCGTATCCACGCCACAGCCTGTTGGAGGCCCGTCTGGACACCGGTCGGACCCACCAGATCCGCGTCCACCTGGAGGCCGCCGGCTACCCGGTCGTCGGTGACCCGGTATACGGCCGACGCGGCGACGAATGCGGCTTGCAGCGCCAGTTCCTGCACGCGTGGCAACTGGCGTTCCCGCACCCCCAGACCGGTGAGCAGATCGCGGTCGAGAGCCCACTTCCGGTCGATCTGGCGGCGGTTCTGGACGGTTTGGAGCGAGGTGACCGCCCGGACCGCTAGGATGCCCGCTGTCCGTCAACCCACCTCCCCCGGCGACGCCGTACGGTGATCGGTGCCATCGCGACGATGGTTCCACCGCAACGCACGCCGGATCGCTTCGACACCGCAACCGAATGAGGAGCCACCGTGCCCGTCACCATGAAGCAACTCCTAGAGTCCGGAGTGCATTTCGGACACCAGACCCGCCGTTGGAATCCCAAGATGAAGCGCTACATCTTTGGGGAGCGCGCCGGCATCTACATCATCGACCTGGTCCAGACGCTGGAGCTTCTGGGCGAGTCGGTGGACTTTGTCCGCAACATCGGCGCCCGCGGTGGCACCGTGATGTTCGTCGGTACCAAGAAGAATTGCCAGGACGCCGTGCGCGACCAAGCCAAGCGGTGCGGTATGCCGTTCGTCAACCACCGCTGGCTCGGCGGCTTGCTGACCAACTGGATCACGATGGCCGACCGAATCAAGCGTCTGCACGAGCTTCGTCGCCAGAAGGTCGAGGGTCAGCTCGACCTGCTTCCCACGCGTGAGCGTCTGTCGGCCGAGGCCGAGCTTCTGAAGCTCGAGACAAATCTTGGTGGCGTCGCCGATATGCAGCGGCTGCCGGACGCAATCGTCGTCGTCGACCTCAAGCGCGAGGCCATCGGCGTGCGCGAGGCCAACCGCCTGGGCATCCCGGTAATCGGCTTGGTCGACACCAACTGTGACCCCGATGAGGCGACGAACGTCATCCCGGGCAACGACGACGCCATCCGCTCCTGCAACCTGATCCTGGGCGCGTTGGCCCACGGCATCGCCGACAGCCGCGGCTATGTCGCACCTGCGCCGGACGAGGACCCGACGGCCGAACCGGTCGCAGCGCCCGCCGCGCCGCCGCCTGCTGCTGCTGCTGCTGCTGCTGTACCGGCTCCTGCCGTACCGGCTGCTGCTGTTGCACAGGCTGCTGCCGCACCGACTCCCGTACCGGCTGCTGCCGCACCGGCTCCCGCGGCGCCCGCGCCGGCCGCCGAAGCGGCCCCGAGCGAGCCCGCTGCCGTGCCGGCCGCCGAGCCGCAAGTCGAAGTCCCGCAGGCAGCCGCCGCACCGGCCGAGCCGGTCGTCGATGCCGCGCCCGAGACCGACACCGCGCCCGCAACCGACGACCAGGAGTCGAACGGGTGACCGACTATCAGCCCTCCGCGAAGGAGGTCAAGGCGCTGCGCGACCGCACCGGGGCCGGGATCATGGACTGCAAGGGTGCGCTCGTGGAGGCCGGCGGCGACATCGAGCAGGCCACCGACCTTTTGCGCGCCAAGGGCGCAGCAGACGCGGCCAAACGGGCAGGGCGTGAGGCGCGCGAGGGAATCGTCGACAGCTACATCCACACGGGCGGGCGTGTCGGCGTGCTCCTGGAGGTCAACTGCGAGACCGACTTCGTGGCCCGCAGCGACGACTTCACCGCGTTCGTGCATGACGTGGCGCTGCACATCGCTGCCATGAACCCGCTGTTCGTGTCGTCGGATGAGGTCTCCCAGGAGTACACGGCGCGCGAGCGGGCCGTCTATCTGGCGCAAGCCGAGGACGTGGACGAGAAGTTTCGCGATAAGGCCGTCGAGGGCAAGCTGGCGAAGCATCTCAAGGAGATCGCGCTGCTCGATCAGGGGTTCATCCGCGACCAGAATGAGAAGAAGGCGCGTACGATCGAAGAGCTGCGCGCCGAGGTGGCCTCCCGGCTCGGCGAGAACGTGACAATCCGTCGATTCGTGCGGTATGAACTCGGCGGGTAGTACGCCCATAGGCACGCCGTCGGTCAGTGGGGCCTCTGCGGGGCGCAGCGTACATAGCCGCGTCGTCCTCAAGCTCTCCGGCGAGGCGTTGCTCGGCGAGCGCACGTACGGCATCGATCCCGAGCGCGTCAACGCGATCGCGCGTCAAGTACACGAGGCGATCGGGATGGGCACCGAGGTCGCGATCGTGGTCGGCGCGGGCAACATCTTCCGCGGCGTGGCCGGTGCGTCGCGGGGTATGGATCGGGCCACGGCCGACTACATGGGGATGATCGCCACAGTGCTGAATGCTCTGTCGATACAGGACGCGCTCGAGAAGATCGGCGTGGCGACGCGGGTGCAATCGGCGATCGCCATCCAGGAGGTCGCCGAGCCGTATATCCGCCGCCGCGCGATCCGGCATCTCGAAAAGCAGCGGGTCGTGATCTTCGCAGGGGGTACGGGCAACCCGTTCTTCACAACGGATACCACGGCCGCGCTGCGCGCGCTCGAGATCGGTGCGCAGTGCATCCTGATGGCCAAGAACAACGTCGAGGGCGTTCTCGACCGAGATCCGCGCGAGCACCCCGATGCCAAGCTGATCCCGCGGATCACGCATATGGAGGCGATCGAGCGCGGACTCAAGGTCATGGACACGACGGCCCTGACCCTCTGTATGGACAACGACCTGCCCATCATGGTGTTCAACATGGCCGATGAGCGCAACGTCGTGCGCATCCTGGCGGGGGAGCATGTCGGGACGATCGTGGCGAGCAACGACGGGGAGACGCGATGAAGGAACTCATGGCAGACGCCAAGCGCCGCATGGAGGGCGCGCACAAGAGCATGGACGCAGAGTTTGCGACGGTGCGGACCGGTCGCGCATCGACGCATCTGTTGGACCGGGTTACTGTCCCCGCCTACGGTTCGGACATGCCGCTCAGCCAGGTCGCCACCATTTCCGCCCCCGAAGCGCGCCTGCTGACAGTGCAGCCGTTCGACAAGACCCTGATGAAGGTCATCGAGAAGGCGATCCAAGAGGCGCAGCTCGGGCTGACGCCATCCAATGACGGGCAGATGATCCGCTTACCGATCCCCGATTTGACCGAGGATCGGCGCAAGGAGTACGTCAAGCTTGTACACAAGATGGCCGAGGACGCCAGGATCGCCGTGCGCAACGTACGGCGTGACGCACTCAACGACGTCAAGCGGCGCGAGAAAGACGGCGACATCTCCAAGGACGAGTCGGCGCGCGCACACGACGAGGTGCAGAAGCTCACCGACCACGGCGTCAAGGCCATCGACGAGGCCATGGCAAAGAAGGAAACCGAGATTCTTGCCATCTAAAGATTTCTTTGAAGCGTGCTCGTGGCCGTCTGACGGGTGCAAAACGTCGCCAGGCGATGTCCGCGGCGGCGTCGCCGTTGCCCCCGATCACGGCCTCGCCGGCCGATGAGGCTCCGAACGCGTTTGCGCTCCGCGCGGGCGCTGCTTCGGTTGGGGAGCGGTGAGGAGGCACGCGACTCGGGTGTGTCGCGCGACGTTCCCGTCTCGGTCGCCATCATCATGGATGGCAATGCCCGGTGGGCGCAGCGACGGCGACTGCCGGTCGCCGCCGGTCATCGCGCAGGTGCGCAGGCGCTCAAGCGCGTGGTGCGTGCAGCGAGCGACGCCGGAGTCGAGGACCTGACGGTTTTCTCGTTCTCGACCGAGAACTGGTCGCGTCCAGAGAGCGAGGTCACCGACCTGCTCGGATTGTTCATCGAGCTGATCGACCGCGAGACCAACGAGTTGAACGCCGAGAACGTGCGCATGCGGTTCATCGGACGCATCGATGGTCTCCCTGCCGAACTGCAGGCTCGGATCGCCTGGTCACAGGACCGCACTGCCACGAACACCGGGCTCAATTTGTTCGTTGCGATGAACTACGGGGGCCGCAGCGAGATACTGGACGCCGCCCGACGGTTTGCGGCCGAAGCCGGTCCCGACGGCGACGAAGACGATTTCGGTCGGTACATGTATGACGGTGGCCTGCGCGACCCCGAGCTTGTGATTCGAACGAGCGGCGAGCAACGGCTCTCGAACTTTCTGCTGTGGCAGGCGGCCTATGCGGAGTTGTACTTCTGTGATCGTCTGTGGCCGGACTTTACGCCGGATGACCTGGGGGCCGCATTGGCTCACTACGCGGGTTGCCAGCGGCGTTTCGGAGCCCGCTGACCTGTGGGAAATCGGATTGCCGTCGCGGTCCCCGGGATCGTGCTCGCCATCGTGGTCATCTATGTGGGCGGACCGCTCTTCGTCGCCGCGGCGCTGGCCATTGCGGTGGTCGGCGTCTACGAGTACCTCAACCTCGTCGCCGAGATCGTGCCGCTTCGCTGGGCGGCGGTGGCCGGGACTGCGACGACGGTGGCCCTTCCGTCGCTCATCGACCCGGCTGAGCGGGCTGTTCTGCTGGGTGTAGCGCTGTCGGTCGCACTCGGTGCGGTGGCCGGACTGCTTCTGAAGCATCGCGAGGAGGTGACGATCCGGGTCGCGCTCAGCGTGTTCGGCGCGGTGTACCTGGGCGTCCCGCTCGGATTGTTCGTCGCGACACGCGAGCTTCCGAACGGCGCGAGTGCGGTTGCTAACGTGCTCGTCGGGACCTGGGCGTTCGACACCTTCTCCTATTTCGCGGGCAAGATGTGGGGCGCACATCCCATTGCGCCACGCACATCGCCCAGCAAGACCGTCGAGGGCTTTCTGGGGGGCGTCGTCGGCGGGACGCTCGCGGTCTGGGTTGCGGGGCTCTACATGGATTGGATCGATCACATCCAGTCACTGGCACTCGGGGTCATCCTGTGTGCGTTCGATTATGCCGGTGACCTGTTCGAGTCGATGATCAAACGCGACATCGGCGTCAAGGACTCGGGGCGTCTGCTGGGTGCGCACGGCGGCGTGCTGGACCGATTCGACGCAATGTTGTTCACGGCAACCGCCGGGTACTTCGCCACCATCTGGCTCGTCTGACGT
>JANMDV010000058.1:0-30925 GCA_031376485.1 Actinomycetota bacterium | reverse complement strand
CGGATGCGCTCACGGGTCACCCCGAACGTTCGGCCGACCTCTTCGAGCGTCCGCGGCTGATCACCGCGCAACCCGAACCGCAGCTCGATGACACGGCGTTCGCGGTCGGGAAGGATCGCCAGGGCCCGTCGGACCGTCTCGCTGCGAAGCGATTGGGATGCCTCTTCGAACGGCGACGGCGCACGCTCGTCCTCGACGAAGTCGCCGACGGCGGCTTCGTCGTCGCCCACAGGCCGCTCCAGGCTGATGGGCGCCTGGGCCATGCGTTGAATCTCGCGGACTTCGTCTGGCGAGAACCCCAGCTCGCTTGCGACCTCCTCAGCCGTCGGCTCGCGCCCCACGCGCTGCACGAGCTGGCGTTCCACCTGCACGACCTGGTTGAGCTTTTCGACCATGTGTACGGGAATCCGAATGGTCCGCGACTTGTCGGCGATCGCGCGGCTGACCGCCTGCCGTATCCACCATGTCGCATACGTCGAGAACTTAAAGCCGCGCCGGTAGTCAAACTTCTCGACCGCCCGGATCAGCCCGACGCTGCCGTCTTGGATCAAGTCCAGAAGCGAGAGTCCACGCCCCAGGTATCCCTTCGCGATCGAGACGACCAACCGCAGGTTCGCCTCGACCATGCAACCCTTGGCCTCCGTGTCGCCGCGTTCGATGCGCTTGGCAAGCGAGACTTCTTGTTCGGCCGTCAGAAGGGGCACGCGGCCGATCTGGCGCAGATAGAGCCGCAGCGAATCCAGGCTCGGCTCGACCGTAAGATCGAGTTCGGCTTGGCGTTCGTTGCCCGACGCATCGGCCGAATCGCTCGACGCGACGTCGGCATCGTCGTCGACCACCTCGATCCCCGTCGCCGCCAGGTACTGATGGAATTCCTCGGCCTGCCCACTGGGCACGTTCGCTCGCTCGAGCGCCGTCGCGATCTCGCCGAACGAGAGGACTCCTCGCCGATGCCCGATTGCAGCGAGTACACGAAGCTCGGCGACATCGGGCAGCGACGAATCAACCCTTCGCACTCCCAAACGCGTGTTGCTTCCCATACGGCGCCCCCCTGGGGCCTCGGCAAAAAATGTCGAGCGCCCAGTGACGAGTATACGCCCGGCCTGGGACAAGTGTCACCACGGTGGGCGAGTTCGCCGAGTGGTGTGACATCAACAATGGCGTGCATGTATCCCTGCGCGAGAGCGAGCGAGGCGGTGAACGCACGTCGACGGGACACCGGCCATATTCGCGATACCGGGGACGCCGCATCCGACGCTCGCAGTCAGGAGACACCACCGTTATTTCGATGTCGCATCACGAGGGCTTGTGCGCAGGGCCCGCGGCACGTCACAATCGCCGGGTGACCACCCACCGCGTCTCTGCACACGACAATTCGTTGCCTGAGGATCTGCAGGCATCGCATCCAGCGACTCCGATCAGCCTGACCAAGGCCGGGGTCACCCGCTCGGCAAAATCCATCCGCATCACCCACGGTGGCGACGAGCGGCTGTTCCACGCCGAGGTCGAGTGCCACGTCGACCTCGATCCGCGCCAGAAAGGCGTCCACATGTCGCGGTTCGAGGAGGTGGTCAACGAGGCGATCGACGAAGTGGTCATCGGTGAGGCGCTCATCATCGAGGCGCTTGCCGAACGGATTGCGCAATCCGTGGTGCTGCGACAGGGAGCGTTGCGGAGCGAGGTCACGATCCGGGCGAGCTACCCGATCGAGCGTCGCACCCCCGTCACTGACATCCCCACGCAGGAGATGTACGGCCTGATCGGGATCGCGACCGCAACCGAGACGGCGACACGACGGCTCGTCGGTGTCAGCGCCCAGGGCATGAACGCCTGTCCGTGCGCGCAGGGGTTGATCCGCGATCAAGCCGAGACCGCGCTTCGCGACGACGGTTTCGACGCGGCCCAGATCGCCCGCATCGTCACTCACGTCCCGATCGCCACGCACAATCAGCGCGCCCGCGGAACCCTCCTGATCGGCGCACCCGACCGGATCGTGCCTGCCGAGACCCTGATCGCGATCGTCGAGGACGGGATGTCATCCGAGATCTACGAGCTGATGAAGCGCCCGGACGAGCAGTTCGTCGTCGCGAAAGCGCACTCCCGACCCCGGTTCGTCGAGGACAGCGTGCGCGCGATGATCCGCGGCGTCATCGAGCGCTTTCCCGACCTGCCCGACGATGCGTTCATCCACGCCCATCAGGTCAACTTCGAGACCATTCACACGCACGACGTCGAGGCCGAGCGCTCGGCGACCTTGGGTGAGATCCGCGCCGAGTTGCGCGGGGCATTGTCGACCGCACAGCACACCACGCTGCAGCAGTGGCTCGCGGCAGCCGACGCCGGTGCGTGAACTCGCCATCACGGCCGTCGGACGCGACCGTCCCGGTATCGTCGCCGGTTTGACCGCCGCGCTCCTCCCGATCGGGGCCAACCTGCACGACTGCAGAGCCGCCTTGCTTCGTGGCTCGTTCGCAATGGTCATGGCAGTCGAAGTGCCCGACGAGATCGATGTCGATGCCGCACGTGCCGCCATCGCGCCGGCCGCGGCGACGTTCGGTCTCGACGTGTGGGTGGGCGAGGCCGGCGGCGCCACACGCACCGAATCCGGGGAGCGCTGCGTCCTCTCGGTCTACGGCGCCGACCACCCCGGGATCGTGTACGCGACCAGTTCCGCCCTGGCCGCACTCGACGTCAACATCCTCGACTTGTCGAGCCGCGTAGTGGGCGATCCACCCGTCTACGTCCTTGGCATCGAGGCCGAGCTGCCGCCGGGCGTCAGCATCGCGTCGGTCGAAGCAGCACTCCAGCCCGTCGCCGTCGCGCAGCACGTCGAGCTGCACCTTGAGCGCGAAGCCGACGAGGTGCTCTGACGAGTGGTGCGACATCGAAAGAGCGGTGGTGTCTCCCCGGCTGCGAGCATCGCGATGCGGCGCCCTCGGTATCGCGAATATGCCCGGTGTCACGTCGACGTGCGTCCACCGCCTCGCTCGCTCTCGCTCGGGGACACAGGCACGCCATTTGGATGTCACACCACTCGTTGATTCGCGACGTCCTGCGATACCCGGACCGTCGCCTCAAGAGCCCCTCTGTCGCGATCGTCAACATCGGTCCGGCCGCACGCCGCCTGGCGCACGATCTCCAGGACACGGCGCGCCACTTTCCGCGTACGGTCGGCTTGGCCGCGCCGCAGATCGGGGCGCCCTGGAGGATGATCTACATCGACTGCACCGACCACCCCCGTGTGCCCGACGCGGCCGGCCCCACGTGGATGATCAACCCGATCGTCGAGACGGCAGACGGAGCCGAGGTGGGCCGTGAAGGGTGTCTGAGCCTGCCCGAGATCACCGCCAACGTCTCCCGCCCAACGCAGATCACCGTCAGCGCGGCGGACCTCGACGGTGTCACGCATCGCGTCGCCGCGGAGGGATTCGCGGCACGGGTGATCTTGCACGAGATCGACCACCTGGACGGCATCCTGATCCTGGATCGCGTCGCGTCACTGGCGCTGGACGTGTTCCAACGCAAACGACGCTGAGAGCGGGTCAGGGTCAGCGCCCGCAGATGGGCCAAGGAGATGCGCCGCGCTGCCCGTACAGCACCCCTGCGACCCTGTCTTGCTCACCCTCCGGCGCCTTGGCCGGGTCCGCTCCCGAGCCACCGAGGCTCTGCCAGGTCTGTGGGTCGAACTGGTACTTGCCGCGGTACAAGCCGCTGGGCGACACGGCTGTGGGATTTCCACCCGATTCGCAGAGCGCGATCTTGCGAAGGGCGTCACCTGTTCCCGCTCCACCGCCAGGCAGAGGCACCGCCGGGGCCGACACGACCGGGGCCGTCGGGGACGTGGAACCGCCACCGCCGTTCGACCTGACCCGTTGCACGACGCGCCGTTGCGCGGCAACGAGGGCGGCACGGCGCTGCCGATCGACTTCGGCCGTGATCATCACGGCGAGTCGACCGCGGGCGGTGATCAACACCCCGCGGCGCGCGGTGCGGATGGATCGCACCTCGGTCAGGTGGACACTGGCCTGCGTCGACTCCCGCGTCGCGGCTTTGCGATCGACGAGGAGTGCCGCGCGCGCTTTGCGCATGCGTTCGCGCGCCGCCGCGATCGACGTGACGAGGTTCGCGTCTTGGCGCTGCACCCGATCGAGGATGTCAACCCGTGAGACCGCGTCAGACAAACTGCCCGAGCGCAACAACATCTCGAGCCCCGACGGCTGCGGTTGACGGTAGACCGCCGACAACCGGAAGGCGAGCATGCCCTGGGCCCGGCCAAACTCGACACGGGCCGTCTTGAGCGCGACCGTGTTGCGTGAGATGCGATCTTGTACCGCGTTCAGGCGCAAACGCGCTCCGTCGTAGGCGGTTGCCGCCTGGCCGAACCGGGTGTCGAGGCCCGCGATCTCGGCTTCGAGCATACGAACCGACTCGGCCTGGCGCGTGATCGCGCCCGCTGAAAAGGCCGCCGATGGGATCGCAAAGCCGACCGCGACGACGCTGACGACGGCCCGGACACGCAAACGATGGATGGTTGTTGGAAGGCGATCGTCGCTCAAACCGCGTCGCTCCCTGAGTTTTGTGTTTGGCGTCCCGCTCCGCGGACGCCCCGGCCTGCGGGTGACCCTACCAGGGCCCCTTGGGACGGGGAAGCCCGACGGGGCCCGAGAATGTCACCGCTTCGTCACACCCGCGATCCGAGATCGATGTACGTTTCGGGGATGTCCGCGTCGCACGCACCACAGCAGACATCGCTGCGGCAGCCATACCTGGACTGGTGGGGGCTTGTTGAGGCGCCGTTTCAGCTTGAGCCGGACCCGCGGTTCGCGTTCGCGCGAAACGACCATCGTGAGGGACTGGCGCGAATGTTGTTCGGCCTGACCCATCTGGGCGGGATCGTCGCCATCACCGGCGAGGTGGGCTGTGGCAAGACCATGCTGGCACGCGAACTCGAACGCACCGTGTCGGGCGACGAATTCGCGCTGGCGATCGCGTCGAACCCGCCGCGAACCCCTGCAGGCGTGCTCGCCGCTCTCGTGGCCTCGCTCGACGCGACTGCTCGCGGCAGCGGCGCAGGACGCTTGGCGGCGCGCCTTCGCGAGTTGTTGGCAGCCAAGGCCGCCGAGGGCCGTCGATCGATCATCGTCGTCGACGAAGCGCAACGCCTGGATTTGCGCGCGCTGGACGAGCTGCGCCTGCTGACGAATCCGGGAGCCGGACCAGCCGTGCCCGTCGTGCTCCTGGGCCAGCCGGAGCTTGGACCCCGCATTCGCAAACTGCCCCAGGTCGCGCAGCGGGTCGTCGTGCGCTACCACCTGGGCGCGATGGACGCCGACGAAGTGTCGACGTACATCCAGCACCGCGCGCGCGTGGCCGGATCGACGCGGCGGTTGTTTTCGAGCAGGGCCGAGGTCGCTGTTCACGACGCAACGGGTGGCATTCCGCGTTTGGTCAACCTGCTGTGTGCCAACGCGCTCTTTGTGGGGTACGTCCGCGGAGAGTCACAGGTCGGTGAGGATCTGATCAAGGACCTGGCCGAGGACCGCGACGCGGACGGCCCGCCGGAGCTATGAGCCGGGTCAGCTACCAGGTCGAGCTCGCCCGCACCAACGACGTCGCTCCGACGGTCGGGGCCCTCGACCCTGGCGCCATCGACACGCGCAAACGCGACGGCGTGGTCCGGGTGTCGGTCAAGCTGTCCAAACGCCAGACCCGCTGGCTGCAGGACGCCGCCGCAGGTACCGACACCGCAACGGTCCTCAGGGCGCTCGTCGACCTGGGGATGGAGCTCGAGATCGACTGGAGCGCGGCCACCAAGCCCGCCGACGTGCGCGCCGCAGTTCGCGAAGCTGTCTTGATCCGGCGTCGCGCCGGCTCGATGGCCGCTGGGAGACAAAGCGCGTCGACGTCTTCCGAGTCCTTTTAACGATGGCCAAGGCGTGGAACGTGTCTGGACTGCACCAGGACGCGACGTTTCGCGATGCCGCCGGGCGCGTGATCCTGACGCGGTGGCGCGAGATGATGAGCTACGGCCACGGCACGCTGCTGGGAGAGGACATCGAGGAGCTGCATGCCATGCGGGTCTCGTCCCGTCGGCTGCGGGCGGCCATGGACGCGTTCGCCGGCGCGTTCCCCGCCACGTCGTTTCGCAGGAACCTGCGCGTGGTCAAAGAGATCACCGACACGTTGGGCGCCGCGCGTGATCTGGACGTGGCGGTCGAGGGGCTCGAAGCGGTGCTCCCCGAGTTCATGCCCGATGAGCGCCCCGGGATCGAAGCGCTGGCCGCCGAATACCGCGGCCTCCGGGGGGACGAGGCGACGCATATCGCCGCGCTTTTTGCGCGGCTGCACGAGGAGCGGTTCGCACGCAGCTTCGAACGGTGGGTCGCCAAGCACACCGGCGTCGACCGCGAGCACCTGCCCACCGAACCGGCGGTCGAGTAGGTGGCGAAGCCGCGTCCGATCACGGGCCTCGATCCCGACCGCCGCCTGCGGCCGAATGCCCGCCGGATCCTCGCGGTGCGCATCGACGAGGTCTGGGCGTTCGACCGCTTCGTCACGCACCCGGGCAACGTGCGCGAACTGCACGACATGCGGATCGCGTGCAAACGGCTGCGGTACCTGCTCGAGATCTTCGAGATCGCGTTCCCATCCGATCTGGGCCCGTTCATCGACGAGATCAAGGATCTGCAGGACCTCCTGGGCGAGATCCATGATCGGGACGTCCAGGTCCCCATGCTGCTCGATCATCTGGAGCGTCTTGCCGAACGCGACGCGACCGCGGCACGGGAACTCGTGCGCCAGACCGGTCCGGCGAGCCGGATGAGCCAGGTGCGTCGCGAAGCCGCATTCGCGCGCTTCCGCGCCCAACTGGATGAAGCCGGCACCGTCACAGAGCGCCCGGGGATCGAGGCCCTGCTTGCACGCCGGACCCGCGAACGCGACGAGTTGTACGAGCGTTTCCTGCTCGAATGGCGCCGCCTGACCGCCGAGCGCTTCCGTCGCCGCCTGGAGCGCGCCCTCGGCCTTTAGGGAGCCCCGCTCCGGGCCGTTTCGCTCGCCATGTCAGTTGCGCGGACGTTGCGAACGCCCACTCCTCTGGGGGAGAAACGGATCGTTTCGGCGCGACGTTCTCGCGGCGTTCAGTTCCGTTTTGGCCAGAGGCACGAGTTACCCAGAACCCTTTGCTCATGAGGGGATCCCAGGGCGCGTAGTGGACCTTGCGTGCATGGGCGGTGGGGCCTCCGACCACTGCAACACGGACACGCAACATCGCCGCGGTCCCGTCGCGCGCTGCGATCAATCGTCCCTCAGGATCGGGTGGGGTTATTCCCCGGTCGCGACAACGATGTCGGCCATCAGCTCGCGCATGTCGCGGTTGGCTTCGAACACGACGACCTGGCGCTCGGCGCCGTTGCCGCGTTCCAACAGGTCCACAACCCCGGCCAACTCGTCGTTGCATCCGAGATCCTGCGCGTGGGGGCGCACCTCGTCGAGCAGGCGCCGGACGAAGACCCGGGTCGCGATGCGATCGGTCGACGGCAGGTCCACCAGCTCCCCCGACAGCCCGTGTCGTGCCGCCATCCAGCGGTTCTCGTCGAGCATCTCGTGGGGAAAACGCTCTGCGACGGGGCCTCCGGCCTCCCAGTCGGTGGCCAGCTTGCGCACGAGCGCCTGCACCAGGGCGGTGAGACCGATCGAGTGCTCCAGCCGCGTCTGGGAGTCCATGGCCCGGATCTCGACCGTCCCGAGCAGTGGATGGGGGCGGATGTCATACCACAGGTACGTGTAGTCCTGGATGACTCCGGACGCGACCTGGAAGTCGATGCGCTTCTGGTAGTCGGCCCAGTCGGCGTAGTAGGGCGGGATGCCGACCCGCGGGAATGCGCGGAAGATCGGCATGCGTGTGGACGCCAGCCCGGTCGCATCCCCGCGCCAATAGGGGGAGTTCGCCGAAAGTCCGAGTAACGCCGGCACGTAGCGTCGAAGCCCGTTGGCCACGGCGATGGCTTTCTCGGGGTCGTCCAAGCCGATGTGAACGTGCTGACCGAAGATCAGCTCCTGACGCGCGACGAACCGCAGCGCGCTGATGAGGTCGCGATACCGCGGACGCGCCGCGATGCGCTGTTCCTCCCACTTGGCGAACGGGTGTGTGCCGGCGGAGCCGATGGCGTACCCCTTGGCCTCAGCCCGGTGCCGCACCGACCGACGCAGCGAGACGAGCTGGTCGCGTGCCTCGGAGATCGTCGCGCAAGGGTCGGTCGAGATCTCGAGCACCGACTCCATCAGCTCGGGCTTGACGTCACCGTGTTCGGCGGGCCCCAAGAGCTCCTCGATCGCACTGACCAGATCAAGCGTATCGCCGTCGAGGATCATGAGCTCCTCCTCGACGCCAACGCTGTACCCCGAATGCGTGAAGTTGTGCTCCATCGCAACCCCCTCTCGGCGTGAGTCGGCTATTTCGGTGCGCGGACGCCGTGAACGGGTCGACCTGCCGCCTCCCATTGATAGTACGAGCACGCCCGCCCGAACGCCGGCTCGTACTCGACGACCTTGGGGTTGCGCCCCACGTCGCGCGCGATGGCGCTGTGGGTCAGCAAGCTCGGATCATCGCCCTCGGGCCATACGATGACCAGGTGGGCAGCCGTCAGGAACATCGCCACGAACGTGCATCCGTCGGCCGGGCAGGGCCATGGGTTGGTGCGCACGCAGTACCAGCCGCTGTAGTCCGTGCCGGAGTCATCGGTCCACAGCTCTTCGTCCGGCGTCTCGATCCGGATGACGTCTGGTTCGATGACCCCGATCTGAGGTCGATCGGTCCGTGCGGGAACAGGCATCCCCGTGGATGCTACCCGCTCACATCACCGCGGGTCCCCAAGGATGAACATCCTGATCCGTAACGGGTTTGGTCGCGTGGTGCCGGGTACCATGGGCGTGACAACCGCGGAGTGATCGCCTGCTCTGCATGGCACCTGCATGCCATGTTCAGGCGTGCGGACAGGCTGTGTCCCCCACATCACGGCGGCACAGGCGTTGAGGTCCTCCCGACCGATCGAGGCGCTACTACTGCCGCGCGGCGCCGCGGCGAAGCACGCGGTTGTCGCCGACGCGGCGCGTCACCCCGCTCGCATCCAGGTGGGCGGCGAGCGCCATTGCGTGCCGGCGACCGACACCCCACAGGTCGCGCAGGTCCCCGATGCCCTTCGGGCCGTCTGCCAGAAGCTGCCGAGCTGCCTCCACCGCACCGGCCGCGGCGGTTGCGTCGAACCACAGCTCGCCCGCATGGACCGCCCCTCCGGCCGTCCGGAGTTCTGTCAACGCCGCGGCCAGACGGGTCGCCGGGAGGCCCGTTTGCTCTGCCAGGTCGACCATCCCAGGCGGGCGCAGGCCGCTCTCGATCAGGATCCGGGCGATCGTGGCAACCGCCGGATCACGGGATTGCGGCCCATGTGGCAGCACTCGCGTGCCATCGCGACGCAGTCGACCCGCACGCTCGAGCGTCGTGATCAGCGCATCGACCACCTCGCCGTCGAGGCCTGTCGCGATCCGTGCTGCGGACACGCCGATGCCCTGGCCGATCGCAGCGACGAGTGATTCAATGGACGGGTCCGCGAGGTCGGGGCCCAGAGCCCACCCGCCGTCCAACACAGATCCACCTGCCCGGCGTGCGCGCTCAGGGTCCATGCGAAGCCCACGCCGCCCGGCTCTCCTCAGGTCGAGCGCCGCGAGCGCCACGTCATCGCCCACCTCGATCAGCGCCAGTCGTTCTGCGACTCCGGATCCCTTGCCGTGGCGCAGGGGATCCGGATCGACGACCCGCGCTCCACCGACGGTGCGTCGCTCGGCGGACCGCAGCACCAGCCGATCACCGGGCTCGGCCGGCACCGCCACGTCCAGGCGAAGCTGGGCGTAACCGCGGGCACCCGCAGGGAGTTCGCCCGCATCGAGCAGTACGCACGTCACGCCGACCTCCGCAGTCCCCAGGAACGCCTGCAGACGGCGGCGTGATCGCAGCGGACCACCCGCATCGGCGAGCCAGTCGATCGTCACGTCCAGCAGGGTCGTGGGCTTCCAGCCGTCCTCGGTCCGTACGACGCAGGTCCCCCGGGGCGCCTGGTCGCGCTCGATCCCGACGAGGTTGAGCGCAACGCGCCCCCCCGCGGCGTGCGTCACCGAGATGTCGTGCGCCTCCACGCCGCGCACCCGCGCACCGTCGGCGCCCGGCACGATGTGGACGCGGTCGCCGACGGCCATCGCGCCGCCCCACAACGTGCCCGTCACGACGGTGCCCGCCCCGGCCACCGAGAACACCCGGTCGACGAACAGGCGCGGCCGTCCCGCCGCGGTCCGGCGCTCGATCCGCCCTGCCAGCCGCGACAGCGCGGCGCGAAGCTCGTCGATTCCCTGACCCGTCATCGACGAGACGGAGATAACCTCGGGACCGTCGCCCACCAGCTCGCGCACCTCCTCGACCGCGAGTTCCGGCTCGATCAGATCGCTCTTGGTCACGGCGACCACGCCGTCTGCCACGCCCAACAGACGCAGCACCGCCATGTGCTCGACGGTCTGGGGCATCACTCCGTCATCGGCCGCGACACACAGCAGGTATCCGTCCACGCCGCTCGCCCCGGCGACCATGTGGCGCACGAACCGCTCGTGCCCGGGCACGTCGACCAGGCTGACGACACGACCGTCATCGAGCGTGAGCGGCGCAAAGCCCAGGGCGATCGAGATGCCGCGTGCCTTCTCCTCGGGCAGGCGGTCGGTGTCGCGCCCGGTCAAGGCCATCACCAGTGCCGTCTTGCCGTGATCGACATGCCCGGCCGTGCCCAAGACGAGTGGCCCGGCGGGGCGCGTGTCTCCGCTCACTTCAGGCGCCGCAACCCGCAGACCGCCGGCCCGACCAACCCGTGCCCTCCGGACGCGAGCACCACGCGATAGGCCTCGCGGGCACCCTCGGCATCGCCGTGAGCCTCGTAGAGTTGGGCCAGTTCGAACGCGGCGCGGGGCGCCTGTCCCTCGTGGCCGGTTGCGACGGCACGCAGGTAGGCGGCCTCGGCCAGGTCGGGTCGATCCTCGGCCTGGTGGACGAGGCCGAGTTCCACCCATGCGACCGCCACCTGGTCGGCGTCGTCGCCGGCAATGATCTGCCGAAGGTCGTCGATACGAGTCATCGGGCACGCTCCACGAGTGAGGGAAGCAGGGCGAGGTCGTCGTCGCTCAACGTCAGCACATCCAACAGGACCTGGCCATCGGCGACGCGGGCGACAACGTGCGGGTCACACGCGCGCAGTCGCGCGGCGAGCGCATCGGCTCCGTCCGGTGCGTCCAGGGCAACCGCAACGCTGGGCAGTTCCTCAAGCGGCAGCGACCCGCCGCCGACGCGCCCCGTTGTCGCGACGACCTCGCCGGCCACGGCCGCCGCCAACCAATCCGCCCGCGCGCGCAGAGCGTCGGGGTCGGCCGCGAGCATGGCCAACGTCGGGATTGACGTACGAGCGAGGGCGGGGTCGCGATGCAGCGCGAGCGTGGCCTCAAGTGCCGCAATGGTGAGCTTGTCTGGCCGGAGGGCCCGCATCAGCGGGTGACGGCGACAGCGGCTGATCGCCTCGGCGGTACCGACCAGGAGCCCGCCCTGCGGCCCGCCCATCAGCTTGTCCGAGCTGAAGCACGTCACATCGACCCCGGCGGACACGCTCGATCGCACGTCAGGCTCGCCGCGATAGATCGGGTCGGCGGTCAGCGCGCCGCTGCCCAGGTCATCGATGACCACAAGCCCACGCGCATGGGCAAGGGCCACCAGCTCGCCGAGCGGGGCCTCTTCGGTAAACCCCACCACCCGGAAGTTGGAGGGATGTACGCGCAGGATCACGGCGGTGTCGGGACCGATCGCGCGCTCGTAGTCGTCGGTGCGCGTCTTGTTGGTGGTGCCCACCTCGACCAACCGGCAACCGGAGGCGGCGAGCACCTCGGGCACACGGAAGCCTCCGCCGATCTCGACGAGCTGGCCGCGCGAGACGATGACTTCCTTGCCGCTCGCCAGCGCGACCAGAGCCAGCAACATCCCGCCCGCGTTGGTGTTCGCCACCGCCGCCGACTCTGCGCCGGTCAACGCCCGCAGATGCTGGACCACGTGATCCTGCCGCGAGCCACGCTCACCGGTGTCGGCATCCCATTCCAGATTGCTGGTCCCCGTCGCGGCGGCGACTGCGGCGGCAGCCTGCGGTGCGAGCGATGCCCGGCCCAGGTTGGTGTGCAGGATAACTCCGGTTGCGTTGATGACCCGACGCAGCGACGGTCGCAGACGTCGCACAACCTCGTCGACCAGCCCGGCGGCGGACCCACCCGTCTGGCGACATGCCTCGATGGCTCCCCGGACGGCGTCCACCACCTGACCACGGGGATGGTCTGCGAGGAGCTCCGCGATCCCCGCCTGCGTCAGCGCGGCATCGACGGAGGGAAGTGACCTACGCGGGTCGGCGGTCGGCAACGCGGTCCCGCCCGTCGATCCACTCCGTCGCTCCGTCGGCGTAGTGCATGCGCTTCCAAATCGGCGCGCGGACCTTGAGCTCGTCGATGACGTAGCGGCACGCGGCGAACGCGGCGGAACGATGCGGCGCCGACACCGCGACCGCGACGCTGGGCTCACCGACCTCGACGCGCCCGGAGCGATGCATGCAGGCCACGTGCGCACCGAACCGTGACGTCGCCTCGGCGGCGACGGCGGCGAGCTCGGTCTCGGTCAGCTCCTCGTATGCCTCGTACTCGATCGCGATTACCGGCCGGATCGCGTCCTCGCGCCGGATGCAGCCCAGGAACGAGGTGAGCCCACCATTCTCGGGGTCGCTGACCGCGGCGATGAGCGCGGCCAGGTCGAGCGGGTCGGCGGTCAAACCGGTCATCCGCCGCTCACCGGCAACACGAACGCGACCTCGTCGCCATCGCGAAGCGGCGCCCCGGGCAACGTCCACTCGTGGTTGAGCGCATACCGAAGTGCCGCGGGCGGCTCGCCCGCGGAGATCCCCTCGGGCAGATGCGACCACAGCGCCCCCACCGGCGTGGCGTGCGGCACAGACAACGTCATCCGGCTCGCACCCGCGGCCTCGCGCAACGACGCGAACAGGCGCACGGTGACTGAGATCGGCGAAGCCATGGACCGAATGTTAGCCGGAAGGGCGAAGCGCTCGGTTGGCCGGCCCGTTCGCGCCACCCCTCCTCGCCGCGGGGCGTCACCAACTTTGTGCGACCCCCAACTTTGTGCAAACCCGAAGCTTCGTACGGAAGGGTCGTTTTGCCTCTTGTGATCCCTTTGACGATAAGGGTTCTTGGTACATTCGTGTCTGACACTGTTGTCCAAACCTTAACCGTTCGTGCACAAACATCGCGGGGCTGCCGGTTCCCCCGCGAATCGCGGACCGCGCGCTTGGTGGCCCGCCGGGCTTCCCGTCGTGGGGACCCGTGGACCACTGCGGACGCATCGACGGAATCGCTCCGTCGCCCACGGGAGCAGGCGTCGAAGCCCCCCTCGCGTCGCCCGGCGCCGTTCAACGAACGCCGTCCAGTTCAATCGCGTCGGAAAGGCATTTCAGCCGGCACGGCCGCGATCCAGGAGATGACGTTCATCCACCGATTGCGACCGCGGGGCCCGTGGTCGGATCGATAGCGTCACCGGCATGGACAATGTGCTCCTCATCGGCCACGTACTCGCCACGGTGCTGTTTGTCGGGGCGACGACGGTCGCGATGGCGATGTTCCCGCGGCTGGTCGCCCAGCCGGGGCACGCCCCGGCGGCTCGGGTGCTCCACCGGATCACGCGCGTGTACGGCGTGCTGTCGCTGCTGGTTCCCGCGTTCGGGTTTGCGCTCGCGCTGCGCGATGACGTGCTCGACACCCCGTGGGTGGGCGCGTCGATTCTGCTCACGTTCGTCGCGGCCCTGTTGGTCTGGCGGATCGTCACCGATCAGTCCCAGGCGTTGATCGCGCCACCCGGTTCGCGACGTCTCCCGATCGTCACTGGACTGTTCGCACTCACGTGGGTCGTCGTTCTCGTGTTGATGGTCGCCAAGCCGGGATGAGCGGTGCAACGCTCCGACGGGTGTTCGACTGGCTGACGATCGTCGAAACCGTCACGTTGATCGTGCTGCTCGTCAACCTGGTGACCGCACACGACGAGGGCGTGACGGCAACGGTCGGACCGATCCACGGCGTCCTCTACATCGGCACGATCATCGTCGCGATGCTGATCCCCGGGCTTTCCAATCGCATTCGACTGATCGCCGTGATTCCCGCGATCGGCGCCCCGCTCGCCGCTTGGATGATGCACCGAACGTGAACGCCGCCTACGCGGAAGCGTCGTCCGCGCGCACTGAGAACGCGATCTCGTATGTGCGCGGCTTCGGCCCGTACGGTCCGATGACCGCCATCACCTTCTCCTGCGTCGCGGTGTCAGCGCGGAACGCCTTGAACGCAGCCTCGTTCTCCCACTGGAAGTAGTTCAGGACCTTCGTGCCGTCGTGGCTCAGATGGAGGTTGCCCGAGACGAACCCGGGCTGCTTGCTGACGACGTTCGCCATGATCTGCGGGAGTTCGGTTCGCATCCGCGCCTGCTGCTCGGGATCGACGTTGAACTCGAAGATCGCCGTGAACACCTCGTTGCCGCTGCCGATCGATGTAAGCGCCATGTCATCGCCTTTCAGAGGATTGAGGAACGGTCTCCCCCATACCGAGACAGCGCGCCCGTGCGCTGTCTCGGTATGGGGACTGCGCCCCGCGTGCCGCGGGGTTATGCGAGGCGGGCGTCGACGGAGAGTTCCACGTTGCCTGCGAGGGCCTGCGACACGGGGCAGCCGTCCTTCGCGGATTGCGCCGCTGCCTTGAAGGCCGCGTCGTCGGCACCGGGGACGCGCCCCACGACGGTGAGCGCCGATCGTGTGATTCCGGTGCCGGGCACGAACGTGACCGTTGCGCTCGCCGACAGCTCCTGCGGTGGCGTCCCGGCCTCGGCCAATACGTGCGACAACTGCATGCAGTAACAGGAGGCGTGGGCGGCGGCGATCAGCTCCTCCGGGCTCGTCCGCCCGTTCGGCTCCTCCGTCCGCGACGGCCAGGACACGTCCAGCGGTCCAAACGCCTCACTCGTCACATGGTCGATCGTGCCCTTCCCGTGAAGCAGATCGCCGCTCCACGTGACTGCAGCATGTCGGTCAGTCGCCATAACCGTCTCCCTTTTCGTTCTTGTGGTACCGGCCGCCGGCCGCGGCTCGCGCACGATTCGGGCGGAGTGTAGCCAGTTCGCTCACGCATGAGCAATCTGCCGGGACGTCGCCATGCCCGGGGCCGCGAGCGGTCCTACGGACCGGGTCGCACTCCCCTGACGGGGATGACGAGTTCCCGTATCGCGTGGCGAAGTTGAGCCGACAGACGTTGGAGCTGCTCCTGCTCATCCCGATCCAAGGCGGCGTCGACCAACTGGCGCTCCAGATTCCCCAGGGTCGCCGACGTGCGATCGGTGCATTCCCGCCCAGCCGTGGTCATGCGCACCAGACGGCGGCGCCCGTCGTGGGGATGGGGGCCGCGGGTCACGTAGCCTTGCTCTTTGAGCCGGTCGAGTACAACGGTCATGTGGTTCGAACCGATTCCGAGCACCTGAGCGAGCTGCCACGGCTCCTGCGGATCGGGAGCGACGCGCGCAAGCAGACTCAAGGCGTTGTACTGGACGAGCGTCAGGTCACTCCGCCTGGTGACACGCTCGAACACCTCGGCGAGATCCCCACCGACCACGACGAGCTCCTGGCAGAGCGAGACGGCCGATGGCGGCACAGCCAGGTCATCGCCGCCGGATACGTCCTGGTTGGGGAATATGGGCTCACCTGACACGACCCGCAGTGTACGATTCGAAAACTCGCTCATCAATGAGCGACTTCCACCGGCCGCGAGGATGACGCGCGCGGCGGCGCGAAACGACCGCAACGAGGGGGATCTCAATGGGTGCATCACCAGTACTGCTCGTCCACGGCGCCTGGGGCGGCGCATGGGCGTGGGGCTACGTGCAGGCCGAACTCGAGAAGCGGGGCATCACGAGCGTCGCGATCGATCTGCCCTCACGCGACGCAGCGCCCTCCACGCTCTCGGATGACGCAGCAGCGGTCCGCGCAGCGCTCGACGAGCTCGACCAGCCGGCCGTCGTGGTCGGCCACTCCTACTCAGGAGCGGTCATCACCGAAGCGTCGGCCGGCAACGACAAGGTCGCGCATCTTGTGTACGTCTGCGCGATCCTTCCCGACGAGGGCGAGTCGACGTTCTCGCTGATGGGCCAGGATTCCACGCCCAGCACCCTTGGCGAAGCGATCCAGGCAACGGATGACGGCCTCAGCACCCTCGATCCTGTCGGCGCGAAAACCGACCTGTTCAACGACGTCACCCAGGAGCAGGCCGATCCGATCATCGCCGGCCTCGGCACGCACCGGCTGTCGGTGTTCGGCGAGGCACCCGCGGGACTCGGGTGGAAAGAGCACCCGTCGACGTACGTGCTGACTTCCCAGGATCGGGTCTTCTCGCCCGACCTGCAGCGCCAGATGGCGGCCAAGGCGACGAACGTCGTCACCGTCGACGCCGGCCACATCCCGCTGCTCTCACGCCCGGCCGAGCTGGCGGACGCGATCGCCAAAGCGGCCAACGCCGCGTAAGGGTCCGCGCAGAAGAACCGCTGTGCCGGATGGCGGCTGCAGCAGTCGCTTCTGCGTGGTCCCTATGCCTGGATCCAGGCGAAGGAACGAGACGCCCGCACCGGGGTCGGCTGCCCGAACACCGGCGGCCGATCCCACGCGAGCTGTCCGACGTCACGTGACGTTCGAAGCCCGTGCTGTCGACGATGTCATCAGATCCAGCACCATCCCATCCGACGGACGTTCGGTTCGGACGTGCTGCGTCGAGATGGTGAGCGAAACCCGAGCCAGGCGGTGGCCGCGAGCGTCGCCGCTCTCAAGAAGAACGGCGATCTCGCGGGCGCCGTATGGCGACGGGTTGCAGCCGCCAGATCGCCGCAGTACTTCGTCTCCGGGCCCTGAGTATCGTTGAGGTGCTTCGGGTCCGGTGAGGTGATGCGCGCGTGATCTGCCACCGGACATTGGGAGCCGCCCGTCGGCATCTCCGCGTCCGAGCCTGATCAACGGTCGCGGATTGCACACCGGTGTGGCCCGATCTTGGGGATCGCCTCCGACTCCAGCGGCCCCGAAAGCATTGGTCGTACGACGAATGCAGTACGACTAATCCATTATTAAAGTGCCCACATCTGAGCTAAGAAAAGCATGGGCATCAGCGTGGTACGAGACATAGTGAACCTCGTGAACCCACCCCGACACCCCCACCGCCCCTCACGGGGAGCCCGCAGTTTCTTGTCCACGAACACGACGGGCGCGTGGCCGCGAGCGGCATATGAGTCGTTGCTGAATGCGCCCAACAAATGTCGCCATCTCGTACGGACGAGACGTCTCGTCGAGGTGGCGACCCCATCCGTCACGAAGACGGCGTCCTGCCCGGGATGTGCTTGCCCGCGTCCCTCCCGCCTCGCGCTCGTCCCAAGCTCTGGACGGTGCCCATCCCTCTGCCTTCCCAGATCGGAAACGCGATGACCCGCACGACACGAGTCCTCTTCTACTCGCACGACTCGACCGGCCTGGGCCACCTGCGCCGCACCCTGGCTCTGGCCCAGGCGGTAACCACGCTCGACGAGACGGCGACGGCGTTGGTACTGACCGGGTCGACGGTCGCATCGAGTTACCGGCTGCCTCCTCGGGTCGACACCGTCAAGTTGCCCGCGATCATGAAGTGTGATGACGGCGAGTACACCTCGCGCCGTCTGACGATGGGAATCGACGAGATCCGCCGGTTGCGGTCGGAGATCTCGGTCGCCGCAGTCCGCGCGTTCCAGCCAACCGTGGCCGTGGTGGACAAGACCCCGCTCGGGTCCGGCGGAGAGTTCGTGCAGTCGCTGGAGGCGCTTCGGGACGCCGGCAACTGCCGGACCGTGCTCGGATTGCGGGACATCGACGACAGCCCGGAGAACGTTCGTCAAGAGTGGAGCGGGAAGCAGCTGCGGCAGGCGATCCGCCGTTACTACGACGACGTCTTCGTCTACGGCCCCCACTGGAGCCCGGACGCGTTGGACTGCCTCGGCTGGAACGACATCGGCATCCCGATTCACCACGTCGGCTACGTCGGAACGCCGATGCCCGAGTCCGGGCCGGACGACCTTCCCTCCGGCTACCTCCTGGTCACTCCCGGAGGCGGGGGCGATGGATTCAACGTGCTCGCGTCAGTCGCGCGGGCGATCCGGAGCAAGCCTTTGCCATGCCACACGGTCATGGTGACGGGTCCACTGCTGGCGGACGAGGACACGATGCGCCTCATGCAGCTGACGCAAGGACTCGATGTGCGAGTGCTCGACTTCCGTGCGGATATGCAATCGGTCATTGCCGGGGCGCGAGCTGTCGTCGCGATGGCGGGGTACAACACCGTCACGGAGCTTCTGCGCGCGCAGAAGCCCTCGCTGCTGGTGCCGCGAGTCCGGCCCCGGGAAGAGCAGCTCGTCCGAGCGACACAGCTCCAGACTGCCGGCCTTGTGGATATGCTCCATCCTGACGAGGTCTCGCCGGTGTCAATGAGCGTGGCGCTCGCAAACCTGCTCGAACGCGAGCGTCCGACCTTTGCTGCCGCAGATCATGACGGAGCGATGCAAGCGGCGAAAATCATGACCCGCCCTCACGCCGACATCGAGGTCCAGATCGAGCTTGCACTCGACAGCGCGCTGCCCATTGCAGTGGCGGCATGATCGAACCGGCGCAGGTGCCGCCACGGTGGGGATCGTTCCCGTCGAGCGATCGTGGGCTTCGCGCCAATTCACGTGACGGCGGCGGTCGACGCTTGCTCGTCGGCTTCGAGTGGGCCACGTCCCGGCAGACGGGCGAGCTCCTCTCGGCCACGACAGTCGACTGATCGTTCGCTCGACCATGTCGAACGCATCACCGTCCGCCGCGTACGGCGCCCCTGTCCCGCTGCCTCCGGTCGACCCGACCCTGCCGCAGCTGCGACGATTGTTGGATCTGGAACTCGTTGCCGATCACTTGGCCGAGTTCTTCGTGCCCGGCGTCGTGATCGAGTGCATTCGGCCTGAACTCGTGATCTCGACGCCGGGTATGCGATGCATGGTGCGCTACGGGGTCTGGGTCGACGGACAACGCGAGATCGCCACCGCCCATGCCGGCGACAGGACCGCGTTGGACGTGAGCCCGCCGTCAACGGATGTTCTGGGATCCTCCATCGACGATCGCAGTCGCGTGGCACGGCCTCGTGGCTTCGATGTCGAGCTGGATGCGTTCGTTCACTGGTACCCCGTGGATCCGGCGATGCCTGCGCTGGCAACGCGCTTGCCGGCGCTCGACTGTCGACTCCAGGAGTTGGGTATCGACACGCACGGAACGACGCCGACGGTGCTGAACTACCGGCCCACCGAACGAGCGGTCCTCGGTCTGGACACGGTCATCCTCAAGACCTACGCGAGCGAGATCGCCTTCCGAGCGGCCGTCGCTGGTTTCGCCCACGCAGAACGAGTGCTCGGGTCGGCCACGGCGCAGCTGGTGGGGGCGGCTCCGGAACTCCGGCTGACGGCGCAAACCCGCCTCGCCGGAACGCTGCTGGAGCACGACAGCGCAATCGGCCAGGCCGGGTGGGCCGGTGAGACGCTTCGGCGTCTGCATTCCTCCTCGTGTGACGGCATCGCCGCCAATCCCCCCGAGCGGCAGATGGCCCTCGCGGAGGTCGCCGGCAGGCTCGCCAGTGCCCTGCGCCCGGACCTGGCACCGCGGATCGATCCGCTCATGGGCCGGCTCCTGGCGGCCGCTCCCGCCGGACTTCGGACGGTACCGTGTCACGGTGACTTCAATGTCAGCCAGATGCTCCAGCGGGACGACGGGTCGGTGGCCCTGCTCGACTTCGACGACGCCTGCGACGCCCCGGCTGCGCTGGACGTTGCGGGCTACGCTGCCAACATCGTGAGCGGGCGACCCGGCGATCTGGACCGCGCGCGGATCGCGCTCGAAGCACTCGTTGCCGCGTATGGCTCTTGGCCGGATGGGCTGGACTGGTATCTGGCGACAGCCATCTTGCGCCGGGCCCCCAGCCCGTTCAGGCTGCAGAAGCACAACTGGCCAGACCGGCTCGAGTCGATCATCGCGGCGGCCGAGGCGGTGGTTGCATGAAACTGGCGGTCGTCACGAGCGGATTCCCGCGACGGTCGGAGACCTTCGCGCTCAACGAGATGCTGGCGTTGGACGCCGCGGGGGCGCTCGAGGTCATCTTCGCGACCAAGCCCGGCGATGGGTCGCGACACCCGGGGGTCGAACGCTTGATGGATCGGGTCCGAGTGCTGCGACCAGGCAGCGCTGCCGAACAGGCGGCCGAGGTGGTCCAGTGTCTGGACGGGATCACCGTGTCGGGCGTGCATGCCTACTTCGCTCACCTGCCCGCCGAGGTTGCAGCGATTGCCGCCACGAAGCTCGGGTGCCCGTTCGGCTTCAGCACCCACGCCCTGGATGCGCGCAAAGTCCCGGCGGCCGAACTGGCCGAGCGGGCACGCGGAGCGGCCTGCGTCATCGCATGCAATCCCGATGTTGCGCGGGAATTCGAGGCGGTGGGCGCGACGGTGCGCCTGATCCCACATGGCGTCGATCTGAGCCGCTTCGAGCCCACGCCCCTTCCCGCAAACGGACGCCTCTCGGTCCTGGCCGTGGGACGACTGGTCGAGAAGAAGGGGCTGTCGGTGCTGGTGGAGGCGGTTGGGCGCGTCCGCGCCCCGGTGCTCGTCCGCATCGTCGGCGACGGACCGCTGAAGGACTCCTTGACCGATCAGATCGCGCGTCTCGGTCTCGACGACCGGGTGCGCCTGGTTGGTCCGCGTACCCACGCCGAGCTGCCACAGGACTACGCCGCCGCGCACGTGGTGGTCGTTCCGTCTGTGGTCGATGCTGCCGGCGATCGGGATGGGCTTCCGAACGTCGTTCTGGAGGCGATGGCGTCGCAGCGTCCCGTGGTCGCGAGCGATGTCGGGGCCGTGAGCTCGGCGGTCATCGATGGAGCGTCGGGCATGTTGCTTGCCGCGGGCGACGTGGGCGCACTGGCCGATGCCCTCGAGATGCTGGCGGCCCAGCCGGTCGAACGCGAGCGGCTCGCGCGGGGTGGGCGCGCGCTGGTCGAGCGCCAGTTCGAGCTCGGCGCCTGCACGGGGCGACTCCTGGACGAACTGGAGACCATCTATGGCTGACCGGGTCGCGTATGTGTTGAAGGGCTATCCGCGCATCTCTGAGATCTTCATCGCGAGCGAGATCTACCGACTCGAGCAGGCCGGCCTTCCGCTGCGCCTGTTCGTCATCAAGCCCGCCGACGAGACCGCGCGGCATCCGGTCGTCGACCGCATCCAGGCCGAGCCTCACTACCTGCCGGACACGACGAGCATCTCGGCGACCCCGTTCTACCGCTGGCTGCCACGCAACATGCCGCAGTTCATGCCGGCGCTGGTGCGCGTCGCGCGCCAGAGGCCGCTTGGTCTTGTGCGCGCCCTGGGAGCCGCGGCTGCACAGTCGATCCGCGCGCGGCAATCGTTCATCGGCTGGCCGCACAAGCTCTACGCCAAGGAGTTCCTGCACGGCGTGGCCCTTGCGGACGAGCTGCTGCGCGATCGCGCGATCCGCCACGTCCACGCGCACTTTGCCCACGGCGCGACCACGGTGACGTGGCTCGCGGCCACGATCGCGGGCCTGCCGTTCTCGTTCACCGGTCACGCCAAGGACATCTATTCCGCGAAGCTCAACCCTGCCGGACTCCTGCGCCGAAAGCTGATGGCCGCCACGTTTGCCGTGACGTGCACCGAGGCGAACCTCCACCACCTGCTGCAGATCGCCCCCACGGCGGTCGTCCACCGTGTCTACCACGGTCTGAACGCCGATTTCTCGCGACTCGTGGAAGCCGAGGCGGTGCCCAACGGGCGACCGAGCGGTGACCTTCGCCTGCTGGGCGTCGGGCGCCTCGTGGCCAAGAAGGGCTTTGACATCCTCGTGGAGGCCTGCGGCATCCTGGCCACACGCGGCGTGCCATTCGAGGCGCTGATCGTGGGTCCCGACGACGACGCCGGACCGGGCCTGCGCCGACGCATCGGGGAACTGGGGCTCGATGGGCAGGTGCAGATCCTGGGTCAGATGAGCCAGGCCGAACTCTTCGACGAGTACCGGCGCGCATCGGCGTTCTGTCTTCCCTGCCGGATCATGGACGACGGTGACCGTGACGGCATTCCCAACGTGCTGGCCGAGGCGATGGCCTGCGGGGTACCCGTCGTCACCACGCCCATCTCGGGCATCCCTGAACTGATCGAGGACGGGGTCAACGGCTTGCTCGTACCGTCCGATGCGCCCGAGGCGCTGGCGGATGCGCTCGAGAAACTCCGGGCGGACGACGCCCTGGTCGATCGGATCTCCACAGCGGCGCGCGCCAGCGTGCGGGAGCACTTCGACGGCGAAAAGCTCGCCATCACGATGCTCGGACTCTTCGGCGGGCGACCCGGCGCATGAACGGCGCCACCACTCTCCAACCCCGCCGTGTGCTGTGCGTGATCGAGCACGCGCATCGAGATCTCGACGTGGCCGAGGCCGCCTGCCACGGTCGCTTCACGCTCGCCGGGATCACCCTTGAACTCGGACCCGAGCCGGACTGGCTCGGCGCCGAGCTGCCCGAGGACGAAGAGTGGCAGATCGAGTGGACCAAGTTCTACTACGGACTGGATCTGGCCCACGCCTTCGCGACGACCGGCGAGCACCGGTACCTGAACGCGTGGGAACGGCTTGTGCGCTCCTACATCCGCCAGGTGCCGCTGGGCGCGGTGGGCATCGACACGAGCGACGTGGTTGCCCGACGCACCCAGAACTGGATCTACGCGTGGAGCGCGTTCGCAGCCGCTCCGGGGTACCCGGGTCTGGCCGACGGCCTCGAAGACGAGCTCCTGGAGAGTCTGCACACCCAGATCCGCCACATCCGCGACAACCTCACCGCTGAGCGCAACCACCGCACGCTGGAGCTCTATGCGTTGCTGATCGCGGCGCTGGCGTTGCCGCAGATCGACCCCGATGGCGCGCTCCTCGACCTGGCGGTCACCGAATTGCATGCGAACCTTCTGACGGATATCCGCGAGGACGGAGTGCATCGCGAGCATTCGACTCACTACCACCTGATCGCGCTGCGCTCGTTTCTGGGAGCGAGCGAGAACCTGCACCGCATCGGCCGATCCTTCCCGCCGGAATACGACGCACGCCTCAACCTCGCGTGCGACTTCGCGCTCCACTGCCACCGGCCGGATGGTGTCATCCCTGCGCTGTCCGACAGCGACAACGGCAGTTATCCCGACGTGCTCGCGCTGGGCTCCGGCGTGCTCGACCGCGCCGACTTGAAGGGGGCGCTGCCCGCGCACCGGCTGGCGAGCTTCCCCGCCGCCGGTTACTGGGTGCAACGAAGCGGTTGGAACCGCGACGACCGGTTCCTGATCTTCGACTGTGGACCGGTCGGCGACGGCGGTCACGGTCACTACGACTTGCTGAGCATCGAGGCCATGGCCGGCGGACGCCCCCTGATCGTGGATCCCGGTCGCTGCACGTACTCAGAGCAACCGCCGAACCTCAGGCATTGGTTCAAGGGCACCGCCGCACACAACACGGTCATGGTGGACGGTCTGGAGCAGATCCCCTATCGACGTGGAAAGCCGAAGAAGGACACCCACTCCCAGGCGCGTTTCTTGGAGCGACTCTCGGCGCCCGGCCTCGACATCCTCCACGGAGAGGCTCGCAGCGTCAGCTACGACGCGGTCCACCGGCGCCAGGTGATCTTCGTCGCCGACGCGTACTGGCTGATCCTCGACGAGATGGAGAGCGCCCGACCGCACCGCTACGACCTGCGCTTCCATCTCCACCAGAGCGCCTGGGGACACACGCACGCCGAGCGCGCGGGGGATGCCTGGGCCGTGCGCGCGCCGGGGCTTGCGCTGATGGTGCTGGGCGAACAGGAACCGACGATCGAGGACGGGCTCGTGGCTCCGGAGTACGGCATTCCGCTCGATGCTCCCGTCGCATCGGTGGTTCGCGATGGAGCGTCGTCGGTCAGCTTCGCCACCCTGCTGCTCCCGCAGCCCGACGTTCGCCCGCTGCCGGTGGTCCGGTTCGAGCGAGACGGCGATCGCTGGGAGCTCCTCGTCACGTGCGGCGACGTGTCGGACCACGTGGTCTGGCGCGCGGTGTCGGGGGAACTCGGGCGTGGACCTTCTCCTTCGCAGGGTCGTGCGCGCTGGCTGCGAAGCGACGCAGCGGGTCCGATCGCGGCGTCTGTCGTCACGACCGCTGCCACGTGGTCCGCTTGGGATCGCGAGACCGGTGAGCGCACAGGCGACGCGGCGACGCTGTGACTGCGACGCCGCCGCTTGGCCCCGACCCGGCGCTGCCGTCACGTGATCTGCTGCTGGACCAGGAAGCGACCGCACGTCGCCTGGAACTGCTGTTGGGCATGGACGGGCCGATACAGATCGATCGATGGACGCGCAGCTACGCCAAGTACCGAATCGGCGAGAGCCTGCGCCTCGTACACCGCTTCGAGACGAGCGGGGTTGTACACACCGTCGCCAGCCGTACGTTCCGCCCCGGGGAGAGCGACGGCGTGTACCGAACGGCCACGAGCGTCGCTCGTGACTGCGGGCGCATTCGGGGTGTCGTCCACGACCCCGAGCGCGAGACGGTGTTCTGGACCTTTCCGAACGACCGGAAGATCCGGTCGCTGGGAGCGCTGCGGTCGGACGCCCCGGAGCTCGCCGATCTGCTCGGCCGGCCGGTCACGCGCATCGATCTCGCGGCCTACACACCCGAGGGGTCGGCCACCGCCGCCTGCTTCGTGGCGGACGACGAGCAGCCCGCCGCCTACGCCAAGGTCTACGCAGACGCGTTGGCGGCGGCGACCTCGCACGCGATCCACGAAGCGGTGTCGGACCAGCTGGGCCGCGAGGAGCCGGAGCTTCGGCTCCCGCGCGCGCTGGGGTATTCGGCCGCGTCTCACCTGCTCCTGGTGGAGGCGATACGGGGGGTGCGAATCAACGAGATCCAGGGGTCCGAGCTTGAGCACGCCGTCGGGCTCTTGGGCGCGGCGACCGCCAGGCTGCATGGCCTGCAGCCGCCGGCAGGAGTCTCGGAGTTCAACCGGCTGGATCCCGCGCGGCTTCCCGGTGCTGCCGAGCTTCTCGGAGCGGCGCGTCCGGACGTTCGCGATCTCGCAGCCGAATTGGCCGCCGAACTCGGCGCCGCGTTTACCCCACCCGATGACACGCCGGTCTGCCTGCACGGCGACGTTCATATGAAGAACGGCATCCTGCAGGACGGGCGTGTGGCCCTGATCGACCTGGACCAAATCTCGACCGGGCCGGCGGCCGCCGAGTTGGGCAGCGCGAAGGCAGCGATACGGTCGCTGGCGATCGCCGGCCACGCGACGCACGCCGAAGCGCACAGGCTGGAGTCCGCTTTGATGGCAGGGTACGCGCGCGTTCGCCGCCTTCCGGACGCGACTCAGACTCGCTGGTACACCGCGGCAGCCCTGTTCAACGAGCGCGCCATTCGGGCGATCAATCGCCTTCGGCCCGGAGGACTCGCCGCCCTCGAGACCACGCTCCTCGAAGCCCAGCGCGAGATTCGCGGGGCGGCCGCATGAGGCGCCGTCCGACGGTGCTCTTCTACTGCCAGCACTCACTGGGCCTGGGACATCTTGTGCGCTCGTTCGCGCTGGCCGCCGGTTTGGCCGAACGCTTTCGCGTTGTACTTCTGAACGGCGGCCCGATGCCGCGAGGTATCGACCGGCCGGCCGGCGTCGAGATCGTCTCGCTGGCCCCGCTGGGGATGGACACGGACGGGATTCTCGTCAGCCGTGACGGGCGCCGCAGCGTGGCCCGGGCACTGGAACTTCGTCGCGCCACAATTTTGTCCACGTTGGTGCAGCTGCAGCCCGACGTCATCTTCATCGAACTGTTTCCGTTTGGACGTAAGAAGTTCGGTGGCGAGCTGATCGCGATGCTGGATGCGGCGCGGGCGAGCGCATCGCCACCCCTTGTGGTGTCGAGTCTGCGTGACATCCTCGTGAGCAAGCGTCGTGACCAAGCAGGTCACGACGAGCGCGCATCGACGCTTTCGAATGCGTACTTCGACCTCATCCTGGTGCACGCCGATCCGAGCTTTGCGACGCTCGAGGAGTCCTTCCGCCCGCGCACGCCGCTTGAGGTGCCGGTGCGCTACACCGGGTTCGTGCTGCCCGGTGCCGCCGGAACGACGTTCAGGGAACATCATCCGCCACCCAGCCCGCGCGTGGTCGTGTCCGCCGGTGGCGGTTTGTACGGCGAGCCCCTGTTGTCGACTGCGGTCGCCGCCCATCCCCGCTTGTCCGTGGAAGGCATCGCAATGACCGTCGTGGCCGGGCCCTTCCTGCCCGAGGCGTCGTTCAAAGCGCTCCAGGCGGCTGCGCGCGGGCGCGCCGGCCTGACCGTCCTCCGATCGGTCAAGGACCTGTGCGGAGAGCTCTCCCGGGCATCGGCGTCCGTGAGCCAATGCGGATACAACACCGTGCTCGACGTGCTGCGCGCCGGGGTACCGGCGCTCGTCGTTCCGTTCGCGGAGGGACGCGAGGACGAGCAAACCCGTCGCGCCGCGCGGCTCGAACGCCTGGGCGCACTCCAGGTGTTGGAGTCGCGGCGCTTGACCGCGCCACGGTTTGCCAAGGCCGTGCAGGAGGTGCTGACGTTCCACCCCGCGCCGGTGAACGTCGATGTCGACGGTGCTCGCACGACCGCGGCGATCCTGGCCGAGATGCGGGGGCTCACGTGAGCACCTGGCTCGATCCGCTGCGCGCCGCGCTCGATGCGGCGCCGATCCCGGTCACCGTGTTCGTGCGCGACGACGACACCGGCTGGGCCGACGAGCGGCTCTTCGCGATGCTGGATCTCTTCGATGCCCATGAGGCGCCGATCGACCTCGCGGTGATCCCCGTCGAGCTGGGACCGAACCTCGCCGCGGAACTTGCTCGTCGCCACGCGGCATCCTCGGGGCAGCACCTGGGCCTGCACCAGCACGGCTTCAGCCACACCAACCACGAGGTTGAGGGGCGCAAATGCGAGTTCGGCCCGGCGCGTTCTCGTGATGCTCAGCGCACTGACATCGCCGAGGGACACCGTTTGCTCGAAGCCCTCCTGGGCGGCGTGCTCGATCCGATCTTCACGCCGCCGTGGAATCGCTGCACCGCCGACACCGGCACCGTGCTCGCGGAGTTGGGGATCGGCGTGCTTTCACGCGACGTCACCGCCGAACCGCTCGGAGTGCCGGGGCTCGCCGAGTTGCCGGTGCAGGTTGACTGGTTCGCGCACAGCAAGGGCCAGCGACTCGATCGCCACGAACTCGGAGCGCTGCTCGCAGCCCGAGCGTCGGGGCCGACGCCCATGGGCGTCATGCTCCACCACGCCGTCATGGACGACGAAGAGCTCGTCGGCGTGGCCGAACTCCTTCAGGTCCTGACCGATCACGACCAGGTGCACCTCCGGTCGATGGCTGCGGTCGCCGCAACGATCACCACAGGGGAGATGGCATGAAACACGCGATCGTGACCGGCTGCGCCGGGTTCATCGGCTCACACCTGAGCGAGCGGCTCGTCGCGGAGGGCTGGAGCGTGCTCGGCGTGGACGCGTTCACCGACTACTACGACCGGCCGCTCAAGGACGCCAACGTCGCAGGGCTCGCCAACGAGCCACGCTTCCGTCTGGAGGAGCTCGACCTCGCGGAGGCCGACCTGACACCGCTGTTTCGCGATGCCCCGCTGGTCTTTCATCTGGCCGCCCAGCCCGGCGTGCGCGGCAGCTTCGGGGAGGGCTTCGCCCGCTACGTGCACGACAACATCCTGGCGACGCAGCGAGTGTTCGAAGCGGCCGCGACGGCGTCGGCGCGACGGGTGGTCTGGGCCTCCTCGTCCTCAGTCTATGGCGATGCCGAGGCCTATCCCACGATCGCGGGCGTGACCCCGACGCAGCCCCGATCGCCGTACGGGGCGACAAAGCGCGCCTGCGAGGATCTGGCCGATATCTACCGGCGAGCGGGGCTCAGTACCGTCGGTCTTCGCTACTTCACGGTCTACGGGCCGCGCCAACGACCCGACATGGCCATGCGACGGCTGTGCGAGGCGCTGCTCGACGGCACGAGCTTCCCCCTGTACGGCGACGGTTCGCAGTCGCGCGACTTCACCCATGTCGCCGATGCGGTGGAGGCCACGTTCCTGGCCGGACTCGCCGAGACGGCGAACCCGATCTACAACGTCGGCGGCGGACAGGAGGCCACGCTCGCCGAGGTGATCGCGATGCTGGAGGGAATCGCCGGGAGCTCCGTCCCGCTCGACCGCCACGGCGTCCAAACGGGTGACGTGCGCCGCACGAGCGCGGAAACGACGCCGGCACGGCAGACGCTCGGCTGGGTGCCGAAGGTGGATCTGCAACGTGGGCTCGAGAGCGAGTTCGCGTGGACGAAGGCCCGCAGGTGACGACCGCGCACGAGGTACGGATCATCTTGGTACGCCATGGCCAGACCGACTGGAGCGACGAGCGCTACATGGGCCGGGAAGACGTGTCGCTCAACGACACGGGCCGAGCCCAGGCCACCCGCCTCGTCGATCTCCTGGCCCGCGAGCAGATTGACGCGATCTGGTCGAGCCCGCTCGCGCGTGCATGGCAGACCAGCGGGCCGCTCGCCGCCCAACGAGGGGTCGGGGTGACGATCGTCGACGATCTCGTCGAGATGGATTACGGCCACATGCAAGGGGTACGAAAGGCGGACCGACGGATCCACATCAAGGAAGACCACGTCGTCGATCCGATCCCCGGCGGGGAAAGCCTTACGGATGTCGCCCGACGCGCCGGCCAGGTGTGCACTCGACTGTCGCAGGAGCTCGTGCCCGGCGTCACGCTGGTGATGATCGGCCACTACCGGGTCAGTCAGTTTGTCCTCGGCGCCATGAGCGGTCGCACGTTCGAGGAGGTCATCGCGGAGCCCGGCTACCGACCAGGCAATGGGACTGCCTACGCCGTTGACTGCGTCCTTCGCCCCGATCAGCGTCTCACGGCGACCTCTGCGCGGTACGTCGCAAACGCGGACGCGGCGACGACCACGTCGGCGCCCGGTACGTAGGGTTCGTCCGGGTGACTGCCTGAACGTTGTCGTGTCCCCCTCGGCACAGGAACGATGCGCTCGTGGATGTCCACACGTCAAAGAATTTGCCCGAGGGTGCCCTGCCACGCGACGCTGCGCTCCCCGCACTCTCCCTCTTCGACGACGGAGCCGACATCGGCCGGCTGCGAACCCTTGGTATCCGCGGCACGGTGGTCGCGAGGGTCCCGCTCGGGTACCACCCGGGGCGACGGTGCACCCTTCGTCTGGTGACCGACGAGGGCACGTACATCGTCAAGGTGTTCGCGCGGCGTGCCGAACGGGTGCACACCGTCCTGACCGCGCTCGCCGACGCCGACTTCGCCGGGGTCCGGGTGCCCCGGGTCCTCGGGTTCGATCCCGACGTCCAAGTGCTGGTCACTGATGAGTTCCCGCCGGCCACGCTCGAAGACCTGGTGGCGCAGGGTCAGGGGGCCCGGGCGGGGACGCTCGCCGCAGCCTGGATCACCGCGACACAGAGTGCCGATCTTCAACTCGGGCGCCCCATCGACCCCCTCGATTCGATCGCCAAGTACGGGCGCCAGGCCGATTCATTCCACGACGGGGACCTGGCCGATCGCCTTCGTCGAATGCTCTCATTGCTGGCTCCGCGGCTGTCGACTGCCGCCGAAGGACGCGTGCTCCTGCACGGCTCGTTCAAGCTCGAGCATCTGCACGATTGCGGTGACGCGGTGGGTCCGATCGACTGGGACGGGTACCGGCAGGGCCCACCGGAGTACGACGCGGCGACATTCCTCGCCACGGCGGCGGGAATCGCGTCGGAGCATCCCGAGTGGGCCGGTGCCATCGCCGAGGCCCGCACGGCCTTTCTCGAAGGGTGCGGCGACGGTCTCGACCCTTCGGCCCTGCGCACGTTCGAGATCCTGGCCCTCGCGAAGGTGATCGGGCAGGCTGGACAGGTTCCAGGCGCAGCGCCCGACCTGGCCGCGTCGCTGGTCAGTCGGGCGGAGGGCCTGCTCGAAGCGTAGGCAGCTGTCGGGCTCCCGGGCACCATGCGCGGCAATCGCCGTGAGGCGCGGTGGGCATCCGGCAAATGGGACCCCCCGCATCGCGTCTACGGGCGGGGCGCGGCGCGGGGCTCACGCGCCGTAGACCGTGCGGGTCGCGGTGTGCGCGTCGAGAAACTCCTCATCGGGGGTGATACCGAGCCCCGGCGCACTCGGTACGAGTACGTCGCCTTGGGCATCGATCGCGATGGGCTGATCTGGCGCGAGTTGGGCAGGCCAGGGAATCTCTCCGGGGCGGTCGCGCAGGACCTCGAACCACGGTGCGTTGCAGATCGCGGCAGCCAGGTGCAGATGGGCGTATGCACCGATGCCGCCGCCGCCATGGTGCATCACGCATTGTTTCCCGCTTGCCGCGGTCATCGCCGCGATCTCGCGTAACGAGCCGACGCTGCCCACGACCAGGCCATCGGGCTGGAAGATGTCGTAAGCAGCCCCGTCGAGCAGACGATCGAACGCCGCCGGGGATGCGTCGCGCTCACCTCCCGCGATGGGGATCCCCACCGTCGCGCGCAGATTGGCGAGCTCGTCGATCGCGTCGATCGGACGTGGTTCCTCCAGCCAGGCGAAGCCCAGTGCCTCCAGCGCTCTGGCGGTGTCGAC
>JANMDV010000044.1:0-8400 GCA_031376485.1 Actinomycetota bacterium | reverse complement strand
TATCGCCCGCTGGCCTCGGTGCTGTCGACGGCCGAGCGGTGGCTTCCGATCGGCATCGTCCTCGGAGGCCTGCTCCTGACCTCGTTGGTCGCCGGACTGATGGTCACGCTGGCGAGATCACGGGCACGGGCCTTGCGGCTTGCCGCGGTCATGGGCGAGCGCGTCGAGGTCGCCCGCATGAAGGAGGACTTTACGGCCGTCGTCAGCCACGAGCTTCGTACGCCGCTCACCGCCATTCACGGATCGCTCGAGCTGCTTGCGCGACATGCCTCGGACGGTCTCTCACCGCGGGGTCGACGCCTTGTCGACATCGCGCAGACCAACGCCGGACGCCTGCGACGCTTGGTCGACGACATCCTGGACTTTGAGCGGCTCCAGGTCGGACGGACCCCCAACGAATGCAACTGGTGCGACGTCGAGGTCCTCGTCGACGAGGCGACAGATCTCGTGAGGTCGAGCGCGGCCGCCCGGGACGTCACGGTCACGTCGTCGTCCGCGCCCTGTCGGCTCTGGACAGATGGCCAACGTGTCACGCAGATCCTGACCAACCTGCTCGACAACGCCATCACGTTCTCACCGCCCGGCAGCCGGATTGTCGTGGAAGCCGCAGTCGCGCCCGAGCAGGTTGCGGTCACGGTCACCGATCACGGCCGCGGCATCCCCGCGGCGATGTGCGAACAGGTCTTTCTGCCGTTCGCACAGCTCGATGCGTCGGACAGTCGCGAACGCGGCGGAACGGGACTCGGATTGTCCATCTGCAGGTCCATCGTCGAGGGACTCGGCGGCGAGATACGCGCGTCCCCGAATCCGATCGGTGGAACCATTGTGACGTTCGTGCTTCCCCGGATCGAGCCCGACCGCCCGGTTTGGGCTCCCTCGCCCGAGAACGCGATGGAGACGAGTTCCGCGTGAAGCGCATCGTGATCATGGAGGACGAGCCCGATATTCGGGAGCTGATCGCGATCTGCGTCGAGTTGGCTGGATGGGAGCCCATCGAGGCATCCGGCGCAGGGCAGGGTCTTGAGCTTGCCGCGCGGGAACGACCCGACGCAGTGCTTCTCGACGTGATGATGCCCGGGACCGACGGACCCGCAATCCTCGCCGCTCTTCGATTGCGGGGCGACACGCGCGGGATCCCCGTCGTCTTCATCACCGCCAAGACCGACCCGGCGACACGGACGACCCTGGAAGGGCTCGGCGCCGCCGGCGTCATCGAGAAGCCGTTCAATACCGGGAGCCTGACCCGCCAGATCTCCGAGCTGATCGGCTGGCCCGTGTCCGACGACTGACCCGGGCTCCCGCACAGGTTCCTCGGACGTTCCCACCGCTCGGAATCAGCCGGTTGCCCGAGGCTCCCATATGCGAAGAAGCGCCTCGTGTCGCTGGTGACGCTCGGTCTCAGCATCCCATTCCGCCTCGGGCGTGGGGAAGGTCGAGGGCAGCCCTTCGCCCCACAACGCCTCGGTGCTGGGCAGTCCCAACATCGCGGCGAACAGGTCGTCCTCGTCCAGACCCGGCGCGGCCAGCGTGCGGAACACGACGTCGTCGTCTCCGTACATGTCCGGGGCGGGCCGGTCGGGACTCACCGCGTGCGGCCTCCCGATCGGCGACCGCGCTTGGCAGGGGTCGGCGCGGTCCGGGGCGCCTTCGACATGCCCTGCCGGTCGTTCAACTCGCGTCGCAGCTCCTTGAGCGCATCGCGCAGCTCGGCCGCGCGTTCGAACCGCAGCTCCTCAGCAGCCGCGAACATCTCCTCTTCGATCACGACCACCTCGCGCTCCAGCTCCTCGTCGGTCGCGGCGCTCTGGGCCAACTCTTTGGCTTTCGTTCGCCGCGACTGGGCCGGACCGCCCTTGAGCCCCAGGAACTCGGCGATGTCGCTGACACCCTTGACGATGGACTCCGGTGTGATCCCGTTGGCCTCGTTATAGGCCGTCTGGATGGAGCGCCGTCGATCGGTCTCGGAGATGGCGGTGCGCATCGCGTCGGTCTCGCGGTCGGCGTACATGATCACCCGCCCGTCGACGTGCCGCGCAGCGCGTCCGATCGTCTGGACCAGCGCGGTCGTACCACGAAGGAAGCCTTCCTTGTCGGCATCCAGGATGGCCACGAGCGTGACCTCGGGCAGGTCGAGGCCTTCGCGCAAGAGGTTGACCCCGACCAACACGTCGAACTCACCCAACCGAAGGTCGCGGATGATGCGGATGCGCTCGATCGTGTCGATTTCCGAGTGCAGGTACCGCACTTTGAAGCCGCCTTCGACCAGGTACTCGGTCAAATCTTCGGCCATCTTCTTGGTGAGCGTCGTCACCAACGTCCGCTCGTCGCGCTCGACCCGGTCTCGGATCTCGTTCATCAGATCGTCGATCTGGTTGCGCGTGGGCCGCACGTCGACCTGCGGATCGACCAGGCCGGTCGGCCGGATGATCTGCTCCACGATGCGGCTGGCGTTACGCCGCTCGAACTCGCCGGGCGTCGCCGATACGAACACGATCTGCCCCACCCGCTCCAAGAACTCATTGAGCTTGAGCGGACGGTTGTCGAACGCCGACGGCAGCCGGAAGCCGTGATCGATCAGCGAGCCCTTCCGCGAATGATCGCCCTCGAACATCCCGCGAAGCTGCGGAACGGTGTTGTGCGACTCGTCGATGAGGCAGAGAAAGTCTTTGGGGAAGAAGTCGATCAGCGTGCTGGGGGCCGTCCCCGGCGGCCGGCCGTCCAGGATGCGTGAGTAGTTCTCGATCCCGTTGCAGAAGCCGAGTTCGCGCATCATCTCCATGTCGTACTGGGTGCGCTGACGTAGGCGGTGCGCTTCGACGAGCTTGCCCTCGCGATCGAACTCGGCCACCCGCGCTTCGAGTTCGTCACGGATCTCGTGCAGCGCCCGCTGGACGGTCGGCTGCGGCGTGACGTAGTGGGTCGCCGGCCAGATCCCGACGTGATCGACGCTCTCGAACAGCTCGCCGGTCAGCACGTCGAAGTGATCGATCGACTCGATCTCGTCACCGAACATCGACACCCGGTAGGCCGTCTCCATGTTGGCGGGCTGGATCTCGAACACGTCACCGCGCACGCGAAACCGCCCACGCTCCAGCACCATGTCGTTCCGCTGGTACTGAACTTCGACCAGCTTCCTGAAGATGTCGTCGCGCCGATGCTCGTCGCCCACGCGAAGCAGCAGCATCCGGTCCCGGTACAGTTCCGGGGACCCAATGCCGTAAATGCAACTGACCGATGCGACGATGACCACGTCCCGCCGCGCAAGCAGCGCGCTGGTCGCGGCGTGGCGCAGCCGGTCGATCTCGTCGTTGATGGACGAGTCTTTTTCGATGTAGGTGTCGCTCGCCGGCAGGTACGCCTCGGGCTGGTAGTAGTCGTAGTAGCTGACGAAGTACTCGACTGCGCTCTCGGGCAGGAACTCGCGAAACTCGTTGCAGAGCTGCGCGGCCAGCGTCTTGTTGTGCGCAATCACGAGGGCCGGCCGGCCCGTCCGGGCGATCAGGTTCGCCATCGTGAACGTCTTTCCGGACCCGGTCACGCCAAGGAGGGTCTGGTAGCGCTCGCCGGCCGCCAGCCCTTCGAGCAACCCTGCGATGGCCTGAGGTTGGTCCCCGGTCGGCTGGTAGGTGGGTGCGATCGCGAACGACGTCGACATGCGGCGATCGTAGCGCGGTTTTCATTCGTCGAGACCGACGGCGCCCCCCAGCGACGAGCAGCGATCGCTGCGGTCTACCGTACGGACGGTGAGTGCAGCACGGCCGAGCCCCGGTTCTCTTCAGCACGCTCGTGAGGAAGTCTGAATCGGATACGCTCGCTCCCGCTCCCCATCGATTCGTTCGTTGGGGAGCACCGGCGGCCCCGCGACCGGGACGCGGGGCCGTCACCTACTCCCAGCTGGCACAGGCCCTCAGGGCCCGGAGAAGAAGTACTGCGGCGATCTGGCGGCTGCAACCCGTCGCCATACGGTGAGGGAGTCATGACACGGGCCCTTATGGCAGCCCGAGCGACTCGGACCATGCCCTGCGGTAGACGGATCGCGCGTCCTGGACGGCGACGACGAAACCACGGGTCTCCGAGAACGGGACGTCGGCAACGGTCAACGTGCGCCCCTCGCGCCGCGCCCCGGCAATCCATCGCCGCAAGTTGGTCTCGCCACCGTTGTAGGCGGCAAGGGCGAGGTCCTGGCTTTTGTACTTGTCGATCAGGTAGTGCAGGTACCACACGCCATACGCGATGTTGACGGCGGGGTCGGTCAGACGCTCCGGAGCTGCGGTAGGGGCGCCAGGTTGGCGGTGGATCCAGCGGGCGGTCTCTGGCAGCACCTGCATCAGTCCGACCGCGCCGCGATCCGACCGCGCGACCTCGGAGAACTTGCTCTCCTGGTAGATCACCGCGGCGATGAGGTCCGGCTGCACGCCAGACGCCTCTGATTCGGCGACGATGACCGGCGCGTGCTCCATCGGATACCAGATCCGGGCGTACCACGACGGCATCGACATGTGTACCACGAGGGCGCCCGCGGCGATCAGCAACGTCAGGGCGACTGTTCCCATCCAACGGGTCGGACCGTTGGTGTGAAGGCGACGTACCCGCCCGGCGACGGCGGTCGTCATGTGCGGTACTCGTGAAAGCGCTCCGCGACCCACTCCTCAAGCTGTGACATCGACCCGTCGTTGACAACGTAGCGCGTCGCACGGCTGATCTTCTCCTCCTCGGTCATCTGACGGCCGCTGCGCGCAGAGAAATCCTGTCCGCGTGCTGCCACCCGTTCCCGACGGATCGGTTCGGAAGCCGTCACCACGAGCACGGCATCGAACGCGCCGGCCAGGTCTGCCTCGAACAGCAGCGGCACCTCACACACCAGAAGCGGTGGCGCAGGAGTCCGGCGCCGTTGGGCCTCCTGCCACGACTCACGCGCAGCGCCGACTCGAGGATGGACGAGCTGCTCGAGGAACGCGATCCCCTCGGGGTCCGTGAACACCAGCTCAGCGAGCGCGGCACGATCGATGCGACCAGCCGGCGTCAACGCACGTGGTCCAAAGCGATCGTGCACCGTGTCGATGACGGCCGGCTCCGCGTAGATCGCATGGACAACCTCGTCGCTGGACAGCACCGACGCGCCCAGCCGGCGGAACGCGTCGAGCGCAGCAGACTTGCCCGAGCCGATCCCGCCGGTCAGCCCAAGGCTGCGCGGCGGGACCGGCTCGCGATCCTCGAATGCGCTAGGCGTCGTTCCCCGCGGCTGCGTCGGGCGTCGCGTCGGAGTCGTCGTCTGCAGGCGCGACATCGGCGACCGACTCAAGGTCCGTGCCGGCGACCGGCTCGAGGTCCGTGTCGGCGACCGGCTCGGCGGGCGCGGGCTCCGCTTCGGCGACGGGCGCCTCGTCGACGGCTGCCTCAGAACCGGAATCGGCGGCGACTGCTTCCACCTCGGTGAGCAAGTCGACGGGTTCCTCGGACTCGTCACCCCCGAACGTCTGGACCGACCCCTCCTCGCCTTCGTCGAGCGAGACTTCGCTGGCGCGCTTGAGACTCAGCGACAGGCGACGACGCTCGCCGTCGATTTCGATGATGCGCACGGCGACTTCCTGGTCGGGCGCGACGACCTCACGCGGGTTCTCGACGTGGTGCTCGGCAAGTTCCGAGATGTGGACCAGGCCTTCGACCCCTGCGTGGATCTCGACGAACGCGCCGAACGTGACGACTTTGGTGACCTTGCCGGCCACGACATCGCCCACCTGGTAGGCGTCGACGACGCTCTGCCAGGGATCCGCCTGGGTCTGCTTGAGCCCGAGCGAGATGCGCTGGCGCTCGCGGTCGATGTCGAGCACCTTGACCTCGACGTGATCGCCGATGGCGAGCACCTCGGAGGGGTGGTTGACGTGGGTCCAGGAGAGCTCGGAGATGTGGATGAGCCCGTCGATGCCCTCCAGGTCGACGAACGCGCCGAAGTCGACGATGTTGGAGATGACGCCCTCGACGATCGCACCGGGCTGCAGGTCGTCCAGGATCTTCTGCCGCACCTCGCGCCGCTCGTCCTCGATGACCGCCCGGCGGGACAGCACGACGTTGTTGCGGCTGCGGTTGAGCTCGATGACCTTGCACTCAAGGTCCTGCCCCATGAACTCGTCCAGGTCCTGGACGCGCCGGATGTCGACGAGCGACGCGGGCAGGAATCCGCGGACGCCCAGGTCGATGATGAGTCCGCCCTTGACGACCTCGATGACCCGACCGGTCACCATCTCGCTGTTGTTGGCCGCCTCTTCGATGCGCTTCCACGCGCGCTCGAACCGCGCGCGCTTCTTGGACAGGATGAGCCGCCCGTCCTGGTCCTCTTTCTGCAGAACCAATGCGTCCACAAGCTCGCCCAACTCGACCTCGTCCGCCGGGTTGACGCTCTTGCGGATCGAAAGCTCGTTGGAGGGGATGACTCCCTCGCTCTTGTAGCCGATGTCGACCAGGACCTCGTCCTTGTCGATCCGCACCACCTTGCCGCTGACGACGTCACCTTCTTCGAAGGTGGGAAACGTGAGGTCGTAGTTGGGAACCATCTGCCCATCGACTTCGATGTACTCGGGGCCGTCGAGGGTGCCGATGGCGGCTTCGGATTCGGACTGCATTCGAGGGTTTTCCTTGTTTGATTTGCAGGATTAACTGGACCGCGTGGCGGTCGGGCAGTCAAGTCTATCCGGGGGAGGCGCCGCGTGCCATACCGCGGGCCGTTTCGGGCCGGTGCGGAAACTCCCGAACCGTTTGTCAGCTGCAAACCGTCGCCATACGGCGTCGGCGACGGTTTGCAGCCGCCAAACGTCGTAGTAGTTCATTGACGCTGACTTAGATTTAGACCGTGGCGGCCAGCTCTTCGAGGACGCCGCGGTCGAGCCGCCCGGCGCGTGCGTGTCGTACGCGTCCGTCACCGCCGACGGAGATGACAGCCGGGACGCTTCGCACCGGGAGCTTTGCCGCCTGCGGGTTCTGGCTGAGGTCCACACGCACGACCGGCTGAGGGTGTGCGAGATCCTCGAGCTGCCGAGCAACCGGCTCGCAGCGCGCGCAACCCGGCGCCGTCAACACGACCAGCCAGGGCCCGGGGCCTTTGAGCCCCAGACCGCTGCGCACATCGTCGTCCGACCCACTACGTGCAAGCGTCAAGCGATAGATCTCGCAGCCGACGCAGACGCCGGAGATCGCCGAGAACAATGCGACGACGCCGATGACGCCGGCGACGATCCATCCGGCCGTCGTAGCACCAACAGCGAACAGCACGAGCGCCCCGCCAAGACCGGCGACGGCCATCCCCTGGGCAAACCGGACCGGCGCGACCGGCTCCACATGGGAGGCCGGACGAGCGAGGAGCACGAACAACCGGTTGACCGGCGAGTATCGCGGCGCCACCAAGGCGATCACAACGAGCGCAATCGCGACCGCGACCGACCATCGATCCTGGAACGCGAGCGCCTCGAGGCTGATGACCCCGGTGATCGCCTGGGCGAAGCGCGGGAGCAATGGGTGAACGGTGACAGGACTGCTCATGGGAGCCATTCTACATAAACACCACTGACTTTACTGAAATAACCTGCGCGCCTCCTCGCCTGGCGCCGGACCGGGTGTTGTGGTGGAGTTGACGCCCCCGTTGCACCGATCAGGGTTCGCTTGCACTCGTTGGTTGTCGATGCCACGTCCTCCTGCGGGGTGGGCATCGACCGGCACGAGTCCACGCCAGCCCGACTCGCCGCATGTGCAGTGGGCGCGGTCCCCGGGACGTTGGCGAGCGAGTTGAAGGGACGAGGGCCTCGGGTGCCGTCCGACGATGCCGATCACCTCACGCCGAGCCGCATCATGCACCGCGTTGGCCACGAGCAGCACCTTCTGGCGGCCCATCCCAACCGGGCTCCTCAAGCACCCGCTCCAGCGTCCACGCGCTCGAAACGCGTTCCCGCGGAGGAGCTCTAGCCAGCCCCCGGGTGGACGAGCCCGGACTCATAGGCGAGCACGACCGCCTGCACGCGATCGCGGAGTTTGAGTTTCGTCAAGACGTGCGTGACGTGCGTCTTGACCGTCGCCTCGCCAAGGAAAAGCGCGGAAGCGATCTCGCCGTTCGAAAGCCCGCGCGCGATCAGCATCAGCACCTCGAGCTCGCGCTGGGTGAGTTCAGAGAGCTCGACCGGCGTGGCGGAGCCTGGCGGCGGACGGCGGACGAACTCCGCGATCAGGCGCTGAGTGATGGCCGGGGCGAGCAGGGAGTCTCCGGCCGCGACTACGCGCACCGCCTCGGCGAGCTGCTCGAGACGAACATCCTTGAGCAGGAATCCGCTCGCACCGGCTTTCATGGCCTCGTAGACGTACTCGTCCAGATCGAAGGTCGTGAGTATGAGGACGCGCGCCGAGCCGTCGCCGCTC
>JANMDV010000282.1:0-2765 GCA_031376485.1 Actinomycetota bacterium | reverse complement strand
AGATCGGTATGGACCGGCTCGCCCCACATGCGTCCGAGGATCCCGCGCGAAGCCTGGCCGATCGCACGGATCATCTGGCCGCCGTTTCCGACGAGGATGCCCTTCTGGGACTCGGTCTCGACCAGGATCGCCGCCCGCACGATCCGCCCGCTGGCCGCGGGTTCGATGACCTCGACCTGTACCGCCACCGCGTGGGGCACCTCGTCGCGGACGCGCTGGAGCGCCGCCTCGCGGATGATCTCGCCAGCCAGTTCCTCGTCGGTCTGGTCGGTGGCCACACCGGGTGGGAAGTACGCGGGCCCGTCGGGGAGGAGGGCGCCGACCTCGGCTCTGAGCGCCGCCAGACCGTCGCCGGTGACCGCGCTGACCGGATGCAAGGCGACGAACTCCACAAGAGCGGCGGCATCACCGATCGTGCGGACGACGGTGTTCTGGTCCACGCGGTCGACCTGGTTGACGACCACGATCACCGGGATCTTCGCCGAGCGCAGCCGCTCGGCGATGAACCGATCGCCCCCACCGACCGCCTCGGCTGCGTTGACGACGAACAGGGCAGCGTCACAATCGGCAACGGCCTGGTCTACCGCAGCCTGCATCCGTTTGGTCAGACCATCCGCAGGCTTCTGGAAGCCGGGCATGTCCAGCAGCACTGCCTGCCACTGGGCGTCGTGGACGACGGCCGTGACACGACGCCGCGTGGTCTGGGGACGCGGGGAAACCGCCGCGACGTGAACCCCCGACAAGGCGTTGGCAAGGGTCGACTTTCCGACGTTGGGCCGCCCGGCAAGCGCCACGAATCCCGAACGGAAGCTCATGCGGACGCGCCGGTTCGGCCGAATTGGCCGTCCGCGAAACGGCCAATTGGCCGCTTCGGAGCGTCGCGGTGAGCCGCCGGACACACGTCAGTCACCGAACACGAATGCATCGGGGAGCAGATCGCAAAGCGGTCGCTCGACGATGCCATCCGGACCGCGGTAGACGACCAGGATGTCCACCCCGAACTCGGCCAGCGACTGACGGCACATGCCACACGGCGAGATCGGGAGCCCGTCGGACCGCGCGACCCCGATTCGGCGGAACGTCCGGTGGCCCTGGCTGACCGCCGTGACCAACGCAGTGCGCTCGGCACAGATCGTCAACCCGTAGCTTCCGAACTCGACGTTGGCGCCCGAGATCATTGTGCCGTCCTGGGTTTCGAGCACAGCCCCGACGTGAAGGTCGCTGTACGGCGGGTACGCGCGTGCCGTTGCGGCGAGGGCCTCGGCGTAGAGCTCCTGCGAGGTCATGCGAGCAACTGGAACATCAGGAGCGTCACCGCGGTGCCGAGTACGGCCCCTGCGATGACCTCGATTCCCGAGTGGATGCCCGCCTCGACGCGCGATTGGGCGACCAGGAGCGCCATCATGAACGCGAGCGTCGAGATGAGCGCCGCATGCGCCACGTCGCTCGCGATGACGGTGATGGCCGCCCAGCCGGCGAACGCCGCCGATGCGTGGCCGGACGGCAAGCCACCCCGAAGCGGCGTGCCACGACCAACCGCCGCCTTGATCGCGATCGCCAGGATGATGGTGATGATGAGCGACCCGACCACGATCTGTGAGGGCTTGCCCTTGAGTTGCCCGACCAGGTCGCCCGTGGGATCGGTGATGCGGCTGTAGAAGACCAGGTAGGCGACGGCCAACGCGTTGGCCGTCGCGACGAGCACGGCACCCGCCGATACGTCCTTCGCGATCTTGACCAGCGGGTGGTAGTGGGTGACGAGCGCGTCGATGGCCGCCTCTATGGCCGTGTTGAACATCTCGGCAATCAGAACGAGGCTGACGGCACCCAGCACAGCGATGAACTCCAGGCGTGTCACGCCCAGAAGCAGCGCGAGCACCAGCGCAAGCAAACCCGCCCCCGTGTGGATGCGCATGTTGCGCTGTGTGCGCAGCACGTAGACAATCCCCTCGAACGCCCACGTGAACGACCAGCGCAACGACCCTTGACGGGGCAACGCCTCCTTGGGCTGGCGGCGGAAGATGCGAAGCAGCCCGTCGCGCAACGGTGACGAAGGCGTGCTCACGGTGCGACCATCGTCACGATCTCGTCCTGCAGCGCGAGCATCTCGCCGCTGTCGGTCTCGTGGTCATAGCCCAGTAGGTGGAGCAACCCATGCACCGCCAATGTGCCGAGCGGATCCTGCGCGGCTTCGGGACAGATGACGATGTCACCGAGCTCCGGGGCGGGGCCGTCGGCGGGCCAGCCGTCCATCGCCTCTGGGCCGTCGATCGGAAACGCAAGCACGTCGGTGGGCTCGGGCACAGACCGGTGGTCGCCGTTGATCCTCGTCATCTCGTCAGGCCCAACGAACATGAGCCCGACGCTGGCGCGGACGAGACCCAGATGCCGGCAGACACGATCGATCAGCGCGACGAGCGGGGCGACGTCGACGTCGACCGCCGAGCGGGCCTCGACATCGATCACTGGCGAGCTTCGTCGGCGATGCGGTAGGCCTCGACGATCTCCTGAACGAGTTTGTGGCGAACGACATCCTCGCGACCGAACTGCACGAACGCAATGTCGGAGATCGACTCCAGGATGGCCCCGATCGCGTGCAGCGCCGATGGACGGTCGCGCGGCAAGTCCACCTGGGTGACGTCCCCGGTCACGACCATTCGCGACCCGTAGCCGAGCCGCGTCAGGAACATCTTCATCTGCTCGGCCGTCGTGTTCTGCGCCTCGTCCAGAATGATGAAGCTGTCGTTGAGCGTGCGGCCGCGCAT
>JANMDV010000266.1:0-4171 GCA_031376485.1 Actinomycetota bacterium | reverse complement strand
GGGTGGACCGCGCTCCTCGAGGCGGTCATCCTGGGTGATGGAGGTCCGGAGCACATCCAGGTCGTCGGCTTGCTGATCGAGGCGGGCGCCGACGTCAACCTGGCCGACCGGGATGGCGTCACTCCGCTTCGTCATGCCCGCACGCGAGGGTACGCGACCATGGTCAAACGACTAAAGAGCGCCGGAGCCAAGTAGGCGCTCGAAAAGCTGCCCTTCGCGCATTCAAGTGGGTAGGTGAACGGGGATTCAGTCGCAGACGAGGGTGATCATCGCGAGGGTGAGTCGAGTCGATGGAAGCCTCGGGCGCGGTGGCTGAGGAGCCGGACGGTCGAGTTCATGCCTTCGAGGCGGGCATTCGTGATCCGAGGATGATGGCGTCGGCGACGGCCTCGGCCTGCGTGTCGAAGGTGATCGTGATCCGCACGAACGGCTCGTGTTCGCTCACGCACGCGGCGAAGACTATTCGTCGAGCAACCGCGGGGCTTCGTCGTGGTCGCGGGCGAGGTAGACACAGCGCAGCTGGTCGAGCAGCAGCCATCCGAGGTACCTCGCCGAGGGCGGCCTTCAGCTCCTCGATCTCCGAGAGCAGTTCGCGCTCACGCGGATCGTTGATACCGATTCGGCCGCCCTCGGCGAGGCCATCCTTCGCCCCCGACAGGAACTGCTGCTTCCAACGACTCACAGACTGCTCAGAGACCTTCCCGTGGCGGGCGGCCTAGCAATCGTCATCTCACCCGAGATCACCAACAACACGAGGCGAAGCTTCTCCTCGGTCGGTATCGCAGACGGTCTTCCCATCATGTGCTCCCTTCTCAGGAGCCCGACTTTACGACCCTGCCAACATCCTTGGCGCGAGACACGGGACCATCCGCAGGTCTGTGACGGGCACACCACAAGGTGGGCCGCTGTCGCCTGTGCTCGCGAACGTCTACCTGCACCGGCTCGACCGGGAATGGCAGACACCTGGGCAAGGGGTATTGTGCAGATACGCGGATGATCTAGTGGTCATGTGCCTGAGTCAGTGGCAGGCCCGAAACGGCCTCGCCACCCTGCGGGAGATCCTGGCTGAGATCGGCCTCAAGTCGAACGACGCAAAGACGCAGGTCGTGCATCTACGGGCCGGAGGCGGGAGCTTCGACTTCCTCGGCTTCGAGCACCGGTCGATGCACGCCCAAAAATCCCGGGGCGGTTCAGATCAGTTGACGAACATTGACTCCTATTCTAGATGTCCGTATGTTTTCGGCCCGAGCGAGCAAGCTGGCGAGCCAGTTTGTGGTAGCCGAACCGGATGCCGCGAAGGAGACGCGAATGGAAAGCACAAGCTACTCAGCTTGGTGGCCTGAATGTCCGAGTCAACAAGAAGCACGCGAAGTTGAGTCTCAGCAACCATTCCGCCGGTTACTTTTTCTACTTGGACTGTCACTCTTCGCTTGGTTGATGGCTACGGTTGTGCCAAGTGCTGCCTTTTCGGCGCCCGCCCCGGGCTGGGTGTCGCTGGGAGACTCATTCTCTTCGGGCGAGGCGAACCCGCCCTGGGACAAAGGCACGAACCAGTTTCGCTTCGGTAAGAGGCGCAACGGCTGTCATAGAAGCGGTCGCGCATGGCCACGACAAATCGGCGTGATCCAGGACCGCCATTTCGCCTGCTCGGGCGCCATTATTGATGACCTCTATGACGCACAGGAGGAGACGGGACCCGATTCAATCGGCGGCCAGAAAGATCGACTCGCCGAGTCGACCCGGAGCAACCCGGTTAGCCTCGCCTTCGTGACGCTTGGCGGCAACGACGCTGGATTCGCTGAAGTACTTGGGAAATGCCGTGTACCTCGTCGCGGCGGCTGTTTGCAACGGATGGAACAGGTGGAAGTACCAAAGATCGAGGCGCTCGAGTCACGACTTACTCATGCGTATGAGGATGTGAGAAGCGCCTCCGGCGGAGCCCGAGTGGTTGTTGTTGGATACCCCGATATCTTCCCCTCGCCCAGAGAGGCTTGGACGCGGTGTAATTGGATGAACGATGGGGAGAAACGCCGCGTGACTCGGTTTGCGGACGTCCTCGATTCGACGATTGCGAATGCTGCTCGGAAGGCTGGCGTCGAGTTCGTCTCAGTCCGGAACGTGCTCGACGGCCATGAACTCTGCACCCCAAAGGCCTGGGTATTCCCGATCAGTTCCCTGGGGTCCGGCGACCTCGCCAGCATTCCGAAGGATCAGCGGCAGGCACACCCGACTCGCCTAGGTCAGCGGGCGATCGCGAGCGCGGTCCAGGCGTATCTGACTCGGCATTCAGGCACCCCTGAGCAGGGCGTATGGCGCGGAGCGGTTGTTGGCGACAACACCGACTACAGCGTGGTGATGGCGCTCAGCGGTGAATTAGCTGCTCCCGGCCAACGGGTCGGCTCCACCGACTATCCTGAGCTTAGATGCGGCGGAACGCTTTATTTAGTCTCCCGCGATGGTGCCCGCACCGTAATGGAGGAACGGATTATTTATGGTGCAAACCGATGTATTCCGACCGTCAAGGTTACCCTTGTTCGAGGGTCGACCGAAGGGCAGGCCCTTGTCGAGTACGCTCCGGATGACGGGCGTCGTGGTATTCGGGCATCCGTTTCTCGCGAAGCAGTGATGCCTGACCTCACCGATCGTGTGGATCCGGGAGAAGCAGGTACCTGGCGTGGAGCAGTTGAGGGCGATTCGAGTGCCTACACAGTACAGATGCAGTTGACCTCCGGCCACGCGGTCGCAGGACAGATCGTCGGAGCGAACGACTATCCGGAACTGTCGTGCGGAGGGCCTGTGAGCTATGTCGGCCGCACCTATGGGAGGCTCGTATTGAAAGAGCAGATCAATCGAGGGCAAGCGAGTTGCGTCCTCACGGGCGAGGTGACGTTTACGGTTGGAGAGCCAATGGGGCTCTGGACTTACTACGGCAGCACGAACCGTCTTCTGACGGCTGCGGTTCGCCGCCAATGATGATCTTCCACGTCTTCTTGGCACCCGGAAAGAGATTCCGACCCATTGTGAACTAGGGGCCCTGACAGGACAAGTGTGATGTGCTGGCGGTTGTGGGACGAAGTACGGCTGCGCCCAGCGTCGGCGTCGCGTGGCATCGACGTCAGGTTGCTGAGCCCGGCTTGGTCCAGCGTCGGAGGCGCCAAGCAGCGCGGCACGTGTGGCTGCCGGGATCGCGTCGTGCCGGCGGAACGCGCCCGTCTCATAGATCGTCACCCGGAACTGCTCGACGATGGTGACGCAGTCGGGATATTCGGCGATGTGCGCCTCTGGGACCGCCCGCGGTCGACCTCGGTCAGGTGGTGATCGAGGTAGTCGGTCACGAGCCGCAAGAGCTCACGGCAGGCCAAGTCGGTCACGTCACCCCGCTCCCGTTTCGTAGAAGTAGTCCTCCAACGACTGTCGAACCTTCGCGCGGGCGCGGTGAAGGAGGACACGGTTGATTGACCTCAATGAGGTCCAGAACGTTACAGACCTCCTCCGGGCTCCAACCATCGACGTCGCGGAGTGTGATAATTTCGCGTTGCGTTTCGCGGAGCGTCGAGATCGTGACCTCGATGAGTTCGCGTGCCTCGCCTGCGAGCAGTCGCTCCCTCGGGTGCCGAGCCCCAGGATGGAGGCGGGGATGCCCAGTGCCTGCCCACAAGTTGCCGGCCGGCAGGAAGCGGTCGGCGTCGACGACGCCGTCGTCTCCGCCTGACACGAGTGCCGAGAACGGCACCGTGCGCCGCTCGTGCACGCCGCGCTTCTTGGCGGTGTTGGTCAGGATCCGGTAGATCCAGGTCTTGAGCGACGACCTGCCCTCGAAGCGGTCGATGCCGCGGATCACGCCGAGCCACGTCTCCTGGACGACCTCTTCCGCGACTGCCCGGTCGGAGACATACGTGCGTGCATGTGGCCAGACGTAGACTCGTGAGCGTGGCACGTGTGTTTCCACGCGACGAACACTTCATGCGCATCGCGCTGGATCACGCCGTGGCCGCCGGTGAGCACGACGACGTACCCGTTGGTGCGGTGGTCGTCCGCGAGGGCGAGGTCATCGGCGCTGCCGGAAACGAGCGCGAGCTTCGCGGTGATCCCACCGCGCACGCCGAGTGCCTGGCGCTGCGCGAGGCGGCATTGACGCTGCGCGGTTGGCGGCTGCTCGGCACCGTCCTGT
>JANMDV010000265.1:0-14560 GCA_031376485.1 Actinomycetota bacterium | reverse complement strand
CCGGGCGCATAGGAGAGTGGGGCGGACCGGCGGGGTGAGCGAGTAGGCTGCGCGCCAGTGAGTCGTCGAACCATGCGTGTGTTGCGTCCCCAGATCGTGATCCCGGCGATCATCGTGATCCTTGTGCTTGCGCGCATCGCGCTGAACTACGGGGCGGAACTGACGGTCAAGGGCGCCTTCTACGACGCGCTCGGCATCGGCGGGGCATACGCGACGCGCTGGCACTGGACGATTGCGTTGCTCGGCATCGGTGTCGGCTTTGCGCTTCTGCTCTCGCTTCCCCTGCTGTTTCTGCGCGGCAAGGCCCAGCCCATCGTGCTCGACCCGGACCTGCCCGTGGGCGATCCCACCGATCCACGCGGCGACGCCTTTGCACGCAGATTCCCGGGACTGGGCCGTGGCGCGCAGACGCTCGCACGTGACCCGGGCGGCAAGATGGTGCGGGGCGCGCTCCGTCTCGCGTGGCTCGCGGCGTTCGTGATCCTGACGCTGGCGATCGCGCCGACGCTCGCCGGGGCACGCGACCAGCTTCTCGCGTGGCGCCACCGCACCGATTTCGGTGTGGTCGATCCGGTGTTCGGAAGCGACATCGGCTTCTTCGTGTTCTCGGAGCCGGCGTTGATGTCGCTCGCGCGCATCGCCGCGGTCGGCCTGGCGCTCGCCGCGATCGCAGTCGTGCTGGTGGGTCTCGGGCTGAGCCTGGTCGAGCGCCAGCGCTTGGGCCCCGCCGCCGCGGCGGGTATCGTGCGACGTACCACGACCTTCGGATTCGCGCTCGGCGGACTCTTTCTTCTGGCGATCGGATCGCTTATCTGGCTGTCGCGATACGCATTGACACGCGCCGGCGACGGCGACGTGTTGGGCGGCGCTGGAGCGGCTGTGCGAAACGTCGACATCCCGACGCGCACGGTGGGCGCCGGGTTCGTGGCGGCGATGGCGCTCGGGCTCATCTTGCTCGCGGTGCCGGCCCTCCGTGCCCGTGTCTCCCGGATACCGCTGTCGCGCGCCGTGCTCGTCATCGCGATCGCCTGGGCGGGGGTTGCGTTTGCACTGACGGTCCTTGCGAGCCCGTGGTGGCTGATCCTGCTGGTCCCTGCGATCGGGGCGGTCGTGTGGTCACGCAACCAGGGCGCGACGAACCCGCTGGCCAAGCAACCGACGCCCTCTGTGCTGTGGCCGATCGCCGCCGCGGCCAGCACGTTCGTCGTGGCGCTCCTGGGCCCGATCGGCGCAGCACTCAACGATGCGATCGTGCTGCGCGGCTCGCAGCTGCAGGTCGAGCGGCAGAACATCGAGGCTACGCTGACCGCGACGCGCGAAGCGACCGGGATAAGCAACGCCGAAGTTGTTCAGGCGGATTACCGCCAGAGGGGCGTCACGCGGGCCGCCATCGGCCAGGCACCGGCGTCGGTCGCATCGCTGCGGTTCCTCGACATCCCGCCGACGCGTGAGGCCTGTTTGCGCCTGCAGACAATCAACCAGTTCTACACGTGTGCCGACGTCGATGTCGACCGCTACACGATCGCGGACCGCAAGCGCACGCTGTTTACGATCGGCCGTGAGATCGACTACTCCAAGTTCACGGACGCCGACTTCCAGCGGCGGCACTTCACGTACACGCACGGGTACGGGCTCATCATGGCGCCGGTCGACGAGATCGACCCCAACTCCGGTCGTCCCAAGTTCGTCGTCGGAGGCATTCCGCAGACGGTTACCGGTGACTTCATCCAGCCGCCCGTGGCGCAGCCGTCCATCTACTTCGGCGCGCAACCGGACATGCCCTGGGCGATGGTCGACACCACGCAGCCCGAGTTCGACCGCACGACCAACGCGAAGATCGATTGGGCCGGCAGGACCGGCGTCAAGGTGGGCTCCGGCTGGCGGCGACTTGCCCTGACCGAGTTTCTGGGCGGGCTTCCGTACGTCGGGGGCGGACGACGCGTCTGGAATGCGACCGGAGGGCGTCCGGCCAACGCGGATTCGTCGGCGCTCCTCTACCGCGATATCGGCAGCCGGGTCCGCGAGATTGCGCCGTTCCTGGCGCTCGATTCGGATCCGTACTTCACCACGGCCAACGGGCGCGTGTTCGTGGTCGCCAACGCCTACGCGGCGACCTCGCGCTACCCCTATTCCGTGCCCAACCGCGGGGTCAACTACCTGCGCCACACCGTGACCGCTGTGATGGACGCCTACACCGGTGAGACCAAGCTCTACCTGATGGACGACAAGGAGCCCATCACCCGCACGTGGCGGGCGGTGTACCCCGAACTCTTCACGCCCGCAAGCCAGATGCCCCAAGGCCTCCAGGAGCATCTGCGCTACGGCGAAGATTTGTTCGACTTCCAGTCGGCGGCGATCGGGCGCTTCCACGTGACCGACACCGACGTGTTCTTCAATGGTGACGACGCATGGGCGATCACAGAAGAGGCCTACGGCGCCGGCGTCGAGGGCGAGCGCATCGAATCGCCTGCCCGCTACACCTACGCCGTCCTGCCCGGTGAGACCGATGAACGGTTCGTGGCGGTGCGCGCATACAAGCCGGCTGCACGTGGTCGCGGCATCGGGTTCTCCGGATGGCTCGCCGCGTCGAATGAACCGGCGGATTTCGGCAAGCTCACGATCCTGCGATTTCCCGCCACCGGCGATCAAGCGCTCGATTCGTTGGATACCTTCACGTCCAACGTCGCGCGCGACCCTGAGCTCTCGCAGGAGATCACCACGCGGCGCGACCAGGTGGTGCGCGGCAACACGATCGTCACGCCGATCGGGCAAGGGCTCCTGTACGTGCAGCCGCTGTATCTGGATGCACCCGGCGACTCGCTCCCCACGCTCTGGCAGGTGATCGTCAGCTTCGGTGACGGCAAGGTGTACTCGGGCACGAGTTTCCAGGAGGCGCTGTCCGAGGCGCTCGGCCTTGAGCCCGATCCCGTGTCGGGGCCGACCCCGGCTCCCGGCAGCACACCCGCGCCCGGGCCGACCATCGCGGAACTCGTGCGTCGCGCGTCCGACGAGTTCGAGGCCTATCGCAAGGCGTTCGGCGAGGGCAAAGACGAAGAGGCCGCCAGACGCCTTCAGGCCTTTCGTCAAGCACTTGCGCAGGCGCGACGGGTCGCCGACCAGGGCGGTGCGGGCGCGCCGTGACCGGTGAGCCGGTCGATCTGACGGGCGGCGACGGCAGAGCGGTGCTGTGGGGGGTGGAGTCGGGTGATCTCAACGTCAACCTGGTCAGTTGGTCCGAGGGTGACGGCGTGGGCGAGCATGTCAACGCCGAGGTCGATGTGTTGATCGTCGTCGTGCTCGGAGCGATGTCTGTTTGCATCGACGGGACCGCGCACACGCTGACGGCGCCACACGCCGTCGTCGTTCCGAAAGGCGCGGCTCGCGCGATCACGGCGACCGCGGGTGGGGTCCGGTACGTCTCTGCGCATCGACGTCGCGCCCCGCTCGGAATCTCGACACGCTGAGCATCGGGCACGGCACACGGCATCGCAGTCGCTCCTGATGGAGCTACTGGCAGTCGGTACACGACACTGCGAGGTCGCACGAATACGCATGATGAGGAAGGAATCGGCGCCCTGCCGTAGAATCCGCCTGACGCTCATTCCCCCTCGCCAGAGGTGCGTTAATGTCACGACCGGCACGAGTGCTGGCACTCGCGAACCAAAAAGGTGGCGTCGCCAAAACGACGACCACGCTCAACCTCGGTGCCGCGCTCAAGGAGCGCGGGTGCCGTGTCCTTGCGATCGACCTCGATCCGCAAAGCAACCTCTCGATGAGTCAAGGCATTGACATCGAGTCGCTCACCACGACGATGTACGACGTGCTCGTGACTGCGCGACCGCTGTCCGAAGTGATCCACGCGAGAGAGATCGACATCGCCGCCGCCGGCATCGAACTCGCCGGCGCAGAGCTTGCCCTCTCGGGGATGATCGGGCGTGAGCGGGCGTTGGATCGCACGATCAAGCCTTACCGCGATCTGTACGACTACATCCTGATCGACACGCCACCGTCACTCGGCCTGCTGACGATCAACGCGATGGTCGCCGCCGACGGAGTCATCGTCCCGGTGCAATGCGAGTATCTGTCGCTTCGCGGCTTGGCACAGCTTCGCCAGACGTTGGCCCAAGTGCGCGAGCATCTCAACCCGCGCGTCGACATCTGCGGGATCATTCCCACGATGTATGACGGGCGTACGGTCCACGGCCGTGAGGCCGTTGCCATGATTGAGGAGAGCTTCAGCGACGTCGTGTTCAACACGCGAATTGGCAAGACCATCAAGTTCGCTGAGGCGCCGGTCAGAGGCCAGAGCGTGTTGACCTATGACAGCGGGGGGCAGGCGGCCCGCTGGTACCGCCGCCTTGCCGACGAGGTCCTCGAGCGCGATGCGGCCGCTGCGGGCGCGAAAGTCGCCGCATGAGCGGTGAGCGCTCCAGCATGCGCGAAGGCCCGCTGAGCGACCTGTTTCGCAGCACCGGCGACACCCCTGCGAGCAACCCTGCGGTGAAGCGCGAATCGCCGCCTGCCTGGGGCCGTGAGACCCCTGCATACGGGGGCGAGCGCTCCAGCTACATGGCCGTCATCAAGTGCGTGGGTATCGGCGGCGCAGGCGTCAATGCCGTCAACCGCATGATCGAGGCCGGTATCCGCGGCGTGGAGTTCATCGCGATCAACACCGACCGACAGTCGCTCGACGCGACCGAGGCGGACGTGCGGATCCCGATCGGACTCGAATTGACTCGCGGCCGCGGCACCGGTGGCAACCCGGCGCTCGGCGAGCAGGCCATGAGGGAGAGCGAAGAGCACATCCGTCGGGCGCTTCGTGGCGCCGACCTGGTGTTCATCGCGACGGGTGAGGGCGGCGGTACCGGCACGGGCGGGGCGCCCGTAGTGGCGAAGCTCGCGCGCGAGATGGGTGCGCTGACGATCGCCGTCGTGACCAAGCCCTTTGCGTTCGAGGGTTCGCGTCGCCAGAGCATGGCCGACACCGGTATCGCGGCGCTTCGCGACCACGCCGACACGATTATCGTCATACAGAACGATCGTCTGATGGCGGTGCTCGACCGCGGCGTCAGCATGGTCGACGCATTCCGCGTGTGTGACGACCTGCTGCGCCAGGGTGTGCAGGGCATCACCGACATGATCACGCTGCCGGGTCTGATCAACCTCGACTTCGCTGATGTGCGCACGGTCATCCGTGGCGCGGGTTCGGCGCTGCTCGGCATCGGCTACGCCAGCGGGGCCAACCGCGCCGAGGAAGCCGCGCTCGCGGCCATCAGCTCGCCGCTCCTTGAGACCCCGATCGACGGCGCCCGCGGGATCCTTCTGGGTATCACCGGTGGTCCCGACCTGTCGCTCAGCGAGATCAGCCGCGCTGCCCGGGTGGTCGCCGATGCCTCCGACCCCGAGGCCAACATCATCTTCGGCGCGACGGTCGATCCCGAACTCGAAGGCAAGGTGTGGGTCACGGTCGTCGCGGCAGGCTTCACCGGACGTCGCGCCACCGCAGCACGTCCACCGGCTCCGCCGCAAAGTTCGTCGTTCGCGCGGCCGGCGTCGGCTCTCGCTACGCCGCCGCCCCCCCCGTCGTCTTCGCTCCCGCGTGGCGGTGGACACGAGGGGCTTACCGATCCGCCGGAGCCACCTGATCTGTCGGCACTCGGACCGGATGAGTCGCGTGACGACGATGGCGCCAAGACTCGGCTCTTCCAGTCACCGTACCCGAGCGCTCCCGCTCCCGGTGAGCCGGAGGAACAAAGGTAGCCGTCGCCGCGCGCCCCGTCGCGGTGATTGCGGCAGGTCACCGTGAGAGCGCGCGTGCGGGCGCCGCGATCCTGGCCCGTGGCGGCAACGCCGTGGATGCCGTGTGCGCCGCAGCCTGTGCCGCAGCGGTCGCCGAAAGCCCGCTGACCGGGCCGGGCGCCGGCGGGTTCCTGCTGGCCCGATCGCCGCAGGGAGCCGCGACGCTGCTCGACTTCTTCGTGGCCGTCCCTGGACTCGGTCCCGGTGGCCGCCGCCTGGATCCCGCAGAACTCGATGTGTTCACCGTGCCGTTCGGTGATGCCGAACAGATCTTCCACATCGGATCACCGTCGGTGGCCGTGCCCGGCATGATCCCCGGCCTTGTGACGGCGATCGAACGCCTTGGCAGCCTGCCCCTCGCCGACATCGTCGCGCCTGCGATGGCGCTTGCGACCGATGGCGTCGTTGTGACGCCCGAGGTCGCCTACCTGTACGAGATTCTGACGGCGATGCTGATGCACACACCCGAGGCATCGGAGATCTACGCTCCCCACGGGCGCATCCTGCGGGCGGGGGAGCGGGTGCGCATCCCGGGCCTTGCCGATACGTTTGCCGAAATCGCCCGGGTCGGAGCGTCGCCGCTGCGTGACGGACCATTGGCGCAGGCGCTCATCGATCACCTCGATCGCACCGGCGGGCTCGTCACCAAAGACGACCTGACGGGCTACGCGGTCATCGAGCGGACCCCGCTCCAGGTGTCGCACGGCCAGGTGACACTTCTGACCAATCCTCCGCCGTCGTCTGGCGGTGTCCTGATCGCAGCCGCCCTCGCAGCCGTCAACGGCGCACTGGTGTCCGATGACGTGGGCTACTACTGCCAGGTTGCAGGCGCCGGGGCGGCGGCCAACGCCTTGCGCGACGAGGGCTTTGCCGCTGGGCTGCACGGTCCCGGCTTCGCAGAGCAGTTCCTGACCCGAGCGGCGCCGTCGCGCAAACCGACCGGGACGACCCACGCAAGCGCGGTGGACGCGCAGGGCGGCATGGCCAGCCTGTCGTCGTCATGTGGTTCGGGCAGCGGGGTGGTCGTGCCCGGCACCGGTATCCTGCTCAACAACATGCTCGGTGAACAAGACATCAACCCGGGCGGCTTCGGACGCCTGGCCCCAGGTGTTCGGATGTCGTCGATGATGGCGCCGACCGTGATCACCCGCGGCGGTGAACCCCTCGTCGCGCTGGGTTCGGCCGGCTCCAACCGACTGCGCTCGGCGATCCTGCAGACAGTCGTCAGCGTAGTGGACGCCGGCTGGGACCTCGCCGCGGCCATCAACCGTGCCCGTGTACACGCAGAAGGCTTGCAGCTCGAGGTCGAAGGCGGGATCTCGGATGAGGTGGTGGCGGCCCTCTCGGCAGACGGCCATGCGATCCACCGGTGGGGGGATCGCAACCTCTTTTTTGGTGGCGTCGCGGCCGCCGGGTTCGGGCCACACGGGTTGACCGGCGCCGGTGATCCGCGTCGCGGAGGGGCGGCTGTCGGGGTTACTGCGGCGGGCCAGGTGATTGACCTGTGAGCGACGAGCCGCGCTTCGACGTGGATGTCGACGGCGTGCAGTACACACTCGTCCCTCAACCCTTGCGGACGAGCCTCTCTGACTCCCCGGCAGCCTTGTGGGGGTTCCAAGTACACGTGCTGCGCGACGGGGAGCTGATCGGCATCAAGACCTGCTTCGTCGGCCGTGTCCGCGTCCACACCAAGGACCCCAACGCCCCCGACGGACCGGTCGCCACGCTGATGCCGATCCTTCACGACATCGCCGTGGCGAAGATCCGCGAACGTCTGCACGAAGGCGAGGCCGGCGACGAGATTTTGTTCGCGTAGCAGGTCTCGGTGGGACGCTTGAGGCGAACGCGCTTCGAACTGGCGCAACGTCTAGTGTTGCGCTAAGGTAGCGACATGCCTGTAGCGGTCGCTCAAAAGGTGTCTGCGCTTGCCCAGGATTTCGGCTCGCTTCGGCGTGTTGCTGACGCCCTCGGGGTCGATCCGGCGCAGGTCACCCGGTGGGCACAAGGGGGCGGAATCGACGCGAAGAACGCAGCCCGCCTTGACTTGCTCGAGCTGGTCGTCAGCGCTTTGGCTCGCCTGTATGAGCCGAGCACAGTCGGCGATTGGCTCTTTGGCCTCAACCCTGTGCTCGCCGATCGTAGACCGATTGACGCCATCCGTGCCGGAGATCTCACATCGGTGCTCCGTGCGATTCAGCAGGAGGAGGGCGAGAGCTTCGCCTGACCTGTGGCGCTGTTTCCCACGCGATCCAACCGCGGCTGATGACGCCCAAGGCGGTGTGATGTGGGTCGCGCGCGAGTATCAAGGCGAAGGGCGTCATGACGCGCCGGACCACTACGGGGCGCTGTACCTCGCGGAGTCGCCAGTCTCGGCGATCGCTGAACAACTCGCCCGGTTTCGTGGCCGGCGACTTCGACCCGAGATGCTCATCCGCCGACGCCACCGCTTGGCGCTGGTGCGCTACGACCTTGACGATCGATGTGAGCTCGTCGATCTGGACGACCCGGGGGTGTTGGTTGGCACGTCGCTTCGTCCATCACAAGTAGCGACGCGCGCGCGTCGCGTCACACAGCCGATTGCGACGTCGCTTTTCACGAACCGCCCGAGCGTCTGCGGTCTCCGTTGGTGGTCGACGCTCGAGGCCTCATGGATCAACGTGACGCTTTTTGCCCAACGGGCTCAGCGCGACCTGCGCGCCGACGAGGTCGTCGAGTTGACGCGGGACCTCCCTGCGCTCGACGAAGCGTGCCGAGCTTTAGGGCTCCTCCCATAGCTCAGAGTCACCGTGATCACGTGGTGGTGCGGAGCTTTGGCAGAACGTGCTCGCCGTACAGCGAGATCATCTGTTGGGCCACGCCCGCAAAGCCGACGTCAGGGTGCGTAGTCGCCCCAGTCATGCGCCTCCTCGATCGCGCGGAGGCGGCTGCGCGTCGCCTCGTCGCATAGGGCACCTGACAAGCCTGCTTCGAATGCCTGACGCGGATCGACGCCGAGCGCGCGTGCGGCGTCGTACTCACGATCCAGGTCGGTGTCGAACATCGCGGGATCGTCGGTCGAGATCGAGCATCGTACGCCGGCTTCGAGCAGGCGGGGCAGGGGGTGGTCTGCGAGCGAGGCCACGACACCGGTGCGCAGGTTCGAGATCGGACAGACGTCGAGCACGGTTCCGCGGGCGGCCAGCTCGCGGACCAGCCCTGCATCCTCGATCGCCCGCACCCCATGTCGGATGCGATGGGCGCCGAGCGTCTCGAGGGCGCCCCGCACTGACGCCGGGCCCGCCACCTCGCCGGCGTGGGGCACGGACGCCAAGCCGAGGGTACGCGCGAGCGTAAACGGTCGCTCGTAGAGCTCAGGCGGGTACTTGGCTTCGAGGCCGCCCAGCCCGATACCGACGATGCCGCGGTCGCGATAGCCCGAACAACGGCGCACAAGCTCCATGGCCTGCTCTTCGGGGCACCCCCGGTAGATGTCGGGGGTCAGGCGAACCTCCACGCCGTGCAGCTCCTGGGCGGCTTGGGCCCCGTCGCAGTATCCCTCCAGGATCTCGTCCCACGCGATGCCCCGCGCGACGCGCTCCGCGGGCGAGAAGATCCCCTCGATATAGACGCACCCGTGCGATGCGGCCTCCGCGGCGTAGTCGATGACGACCTGCCGGAAGTCCTGTGCCGTCTGCAGGGCGTTCGTCGTCAAGATCCAGACCTCGATGAAGTGCGCGAAATCTCTGAACCGGTAGAGCTCGGCCAGGCCCTCCACCGTGTCTGCCGGCAGGGCGTAGTCGTTTCGCCGCGCGATTGACAGCAACGTCGCCGGGCCGACCGTCCCTTCAAGATGGACATGCAGCTCGATCTTGGGATGCGGCGACACCGGCACGGCCAGGTCAGTGACCCGGTCGTGGAACGACGGCGCGACCATCCTCTGTGCATCGCGATGATGCTGATGCCCCGCGAATCACCGTGATCTACTCATTCGTGGGGCCGCGTCGAGTCCTCCGAGGTGCGGATGACCTGCACGATGGCGTTGTAGTCGGGGACCTTGGAATCCGGATCCAGGACTCCCGCGCGGATGAGCGGGTTGCATTCCGGGAAGAACATCTGCAGGTTGCCCGGGCGCATCGGGGCGATGTGGATTCGTGCGGAGACCTCGCCCGTCTCGGAACGGACCGTCACCCGTTCGCCTTCGGCGACGCCGAGCGCACCGGCGTCGTGGGATGAGATGAACAGGGCGTCGCGGTACGCACCGGTCAAGGGGTCATGGTCGCGCATGACCATGGAGTTGAACTGCTTGCCGCGCCGCGACGACAGCACGAAGTGCCCGGTTGGGGGGCGCGGGTCGCGTGGGACAACGGCGGTGAAGTGCGCTTTGCCGTCGGAGGTGGGGAACACCCACCCTTCGCACAGACGCGTGCCGCCCCACTGGAACTGGTCGCCCGTGGTGGCCAGATGTTGAATCCCGTCATAGAACGGCACGACCCGCGCGATCTCCTCGCGGATCGCCTGTCCGTCGGCGAACGACACCAGTGACGCCCCGTCTCGATCGATGTGGCGTGCCAGGTCCTCGTAGATGCGCCACTCCGAGCGGACCTCTCCGGGTCGCCCGCCACGGATCTCGGGGCTGTAGGCCACCCGCCGCTCCGTCGTCGTCTGCGTGCCGCCGCCCTCCTGCTCGTAGCGTGTTGCCGCGGGGAGCAGCACCACGACCCCACCCGGCGGCGGGTCGACCAGCATCTGGCTTGAGATCACGATGTCCTGATGGATGCGCGTGGGCACGCGCCCGAGGCGGTGCTCGACCAGGGCCGGGTCGGGCAGGACGTCCAGGAAGTTGCCGCCGCTCGCAAACAGCACGTCAAGCTCGCCACGGCCGGCCGCCTCGATCATCTCCTCGGCCGTCAGCCCCGTCCAGTCGGGGACCGCGAACCCGTACTGCTCGGACAAGGCCGCCGCCGATTCGGGGCCGATGGGGACGTTGCCGGGCAGCGATGTGGCGTAGGCGCCCATCTCGGCGCCGCCCTGCACGCCCGAGTGGCCGCGGATCGGCATGAGCCCGGCGCCCTCACGTCCGATGTTGCCGCGTGCCAGGGCGACGTTGACGATCGAGCGCACGTTGTCGCTGCCGCTCGCATGTTGGGTGATGCCCATCGACCAGATGAACACGGCGGACGCCGACTCACGGTACATCGTCACGAAGCGGCGGATGTCGTTCTCACCGACGCCGCTTCTGGCGGCGAGTTCGCCCAGCGTATGGCGGGCGCATTCGTCACGGACCGCGTCGAACCCGGACGTGTGAGAGCGCACGAACGCTTCGTCGATGCCGCCCTCGTCGATCAAGAGCTTCAGGACCGCGGTGGCAAACGCTTCGTCTCCGCCCGTGTGAACCTGCACGAACAGGTCGGTCATCTTGGTGCCAAGGAGCGCGCTCTCGGCGTTGGAGGGCACCCAGTAGCGCGCGAGCCCGAGCTCCCGCTGCGGGTTGATGACGACGACCTTGGTGCCTGTCTTTCGGGCCATGTACAGGTACTTCATCATCACCGGTTGCGCGTTCGCGACGTTGGACCCCCACAGCACGATCAGGTCAGAGGCGAACAGATCGGTGTAGGAGATCGTCGTGGCGATCGCACCGACGGCGTGTTTGAGCACCCCGGTGGACGGCGCGTGGCAGATCCTGGCGGCGTTGTCGATGTTGTTGGTGCCCAGGAACCGCGCGACCTTCTGAGCGACGTAATAGACCTCGTTGGTGATTCCGCGCGAGGTCAAAAAGAAGGCGATGCGCCGGGGGGTGCTGTCGCGGATCGCCCCGCCCGCAAGCGCCAGAGCTTCATCCCATGTGACGCGGGTGAATCCCGGCTCGCCGTGGTGTCGCACCATCGGATACGCCAAGCGGCCCAGCTCGCGGAGCTCCCGTCCCGGCCGGCGGCGAAGCGCTGCGGCGTCCGCCAGCAGATCGTGGTCGGCGGCGCCCATCGTATTGGTGTGAAGCAGCGCGAGTCGCGTGGTACACAGATGGACGCCGTCGATCGTCCAGTCGTGCAGGCCCGCCACGCCCAGGGCGCACCCGTCGCAGACGCCCTCGCGGACGATGCGCGCGGCGTGCGGAAGCGCACGACGGTTCTCCCACACCGTGCGGAGCATCTCGAGGTAATGGTTGGGCTTGGTCAGCCCGATGCCGTTGGGACGAAAGCCGACCCACAGGTCGCGACGGCGCGGCCGGGAGCGTGCCATCAGCGTTCGGCCGATTCTGTGTCGACACGCTCGGGGTGCGTGTAGATGTTGAGGCCCCCCGGCCGCAAGAACCCGACCGCGGTGACGCCCAACTCCCAGGCGGCCTCGACGGCCAGGCTGGACGGCGCGGAGATGGCGCAGAGGATCGGGATCCGAGCGACCGCCGCCTTCTGGACGATCTCGAACGACAGGCGCCCCGACACGAGGAGCACGTCACCGACCGAGCCCGTCGCCAGTGCGACTGCGCCGACCAGCTTGTCGACGGCGTTGTGGCGGCCGACGTCTTCGCGCAGCAGGCGAAGGTCGCCACCCGTGCCGAACAGCCCGGCCGCGTGCAGACCACCCGTGCGATCGAACACGCGTTGGCGTTGTCGTAACGCGTCGGGCATCGCCAGCAGCACGTCGGCGCGGACGGTTGGGCCCGGGCCGAGCGAGGCACAGCGAACCGTGATGGCCTCCAGAGCCGCCTTGCCGCAGATGCCGCAGCTCGACGTCGCGAAGAAGTTGCGCTCCGCGGTGCCCAGATCGAACGGCGTGCGCGTCCGGACGGTCACCACGTTGTAGCGCTGCGCGTCCGGATCCTCGCAATAGGCGACAGCCTCGATGGCATCGTGCGCGACCAGACCCTCGGTGATCAAAAACCCTGCGGCGAGTTCGAAGTCATCACCGGGCGTGCGCATCGTGACCGCGACCCGAACAGGCTCCTGGCCGGGCCCTGCGGCACGGATTTCGAGCGGCTCCTCGCCGGCCAGGGCGTCGGTGCGGTGTCGCACATGTCCGTCGCGCAGCGCGATGACGTGTGCACTGGTGACGCGCGTGCGCACGGCGTCGGTGGTCACGCCCGCCCACCCGTATGCATCTTGCGTGCCACGAACTCCGGCGTCGGCGCGAACCGTTCGGTGGGTGGCTCGGCGGCCTCGGCAGCGTGTGGGTGCGCGCACGGGAAGTCCTTCTCGACCAACAGCCGAAGCTCGGGTGTGTGTGCGTACACACCTTCCCGAGCCGGATCGGTCAGGAGCGTGACATCGTCGGCCGGGAGTTCCACGACGACGACGTCGTCCTGCGCGTGGATCGACAAGACGTCGCCGGTGACAACGACTCGGACGTGCCACGTCCCACCCGGCACACGCAACGTCGCTTCGAGCGAGCGACCCTCGCTGAGCTCGGTGAGTTCGGTCGGGGTGATACGCAGTCGCACGCTCTCGTCGGTCCAGCGGATCTTCATGTCAGGATCTTGTCACGCGCTCCGCCCATTGCTCCCGATGGTTGGCTGCGGCTCGGCGCGCGCCGCCTCGTAGGCCTCGCGTTCGTTGAGGTTGCGAAGCGACCCGAGTAGCGGGTCTGCCGCACGGAGTGCGCTCTCGGCGACGTCGCGCGTGCGACACCGGTCCACCAGCGCGAACAGGGCGCGCTGTCCGTCGCCGACCAGCATGTGCGCCATCGGCAGGACGGCGACGCGGACGATCGCAGGGAGCGGGTGACGGCGGCCCTGGGCGGTCGGCAGCACCATGTCGAGGTCATCTGTCAGCGCCGCGATGAGCACGGCCACGAACGCGGGCGTCAGAAACGGCGTGTCCACTCCGCACACCAGGGCGCGATCGGCTCGGCTGCCGAGATGCTCGAGGCCGGTGGTCAACGCAGCGAGCGGCCCGGCCCCGGGGTGGGCGTCGTCGACGACCACTATCGCGTCCGGCAGGGCCGACAGTTGCTGGCCCTGGGACCGCACGACGATCACGGGGCCATCGACGGATCGGGCGACGATTGCAGCCGTGTGGCCCAGAAGCGTGGACCCGTGCCATTCCAGGAGGGCCTTCGAGGTTCCCATCCTGGTGGAGCGCCCTCCGGCCAGGATGATTCCGGCCGTGGTCATGGAACGAGAGTAGCGCCTAGCCGGCCGTTGGCAGTCGCGCTGACCACCTGTGGGGCGGGAAAGCGCTGATGTTGCCGGGTCCCGGCGTCTGGAGTGAATTAGCTGGCAGATGATCTGGCATACTCCAATCAATGCGAACGACGCTGGATATCGATGACACATTGATGGAAGCGCTGCTTTCTCGCGTACCGGGCGTGACGAAGACCGAGGCGATCGAGCGCGCCCTTCGGGCATTTCTTGCCGACGATGCGGCTGCGCGACTCCGGGCGCTCGCCGGAGTGCTCGAAATCGAGGACATCTCACAAGATGTGCGCCGCAGCGACCGTCGTTCGTGACGGTTCTCGCCGACACATCGGTCTGGGTCGACTACCTCAGGGATGGCGTCACGGGTCCCGGTGGGGGACTCGACGGGCTGCTCGCCTCAGGCGAGGTCGTGGTCTGCGGGCCGGTTGTCGCGGAGTTGCTCGCCGGAGTCGCCTCCGGGCGCCGCGACGAACTCTGGCAACTCCTGAGCGGACTCCCCTGGGCCGATCTGGGGCGCGCGGAGTGGCGCCGCGTGGGTGACCTGGCCGCGTCGCTGCGAAGCTCCGGGACGTCCGTCGCCCTGACCGACATCGAGATCGCAGTCGCCGCCGTCACCGCGGGCGCCTTACTCTGGTCGCGCGACGCCGACTT
>JANMDV010000258.1:0-11149 GCA_031376485.1 Actinomycetota bacterium | reverse complement strand
AGACACGAATGTGCCGAGAACCCTTTGCTGGTGCGGGATCGCGGGTGGCGTAAACGACCTTCCGTACACTTGCCTGGACGGCTGGATCTGCTCCCTTTGCGGTGGTGAGATAACTGCTCGGCTCGCGGGCGCGGCGTCCTTCGAACGGCCGTGGGCGAGCATCGACGGCGTTGACAGGCGACAGCGGCCGCGTGTCGAACGTGCTCTCTGGTAACCGACGAAAGGACCGTCTGATGTGGGACCGCCTCGAAAAAGGTGATCGCATCTCGCTTGTGGGCGCGGTGGTGCTGTTGATCGCGCTCTTCTTGCCGTGGTACGGGGTCGAAAGCGATCTGCTGGGCGGCGGGCCGACCGAAGACGCCTTCCGTCAACTCGCCGGCAACATCTCGGCCAACGCCTTCGAGGCATTCGGCATTCTCGACATCGTCCTGCTGCTTCTGGCAATCGGCGCAGGCGTGCTGATCGTCCTGGTCGCACTCGGCAAGGTCGATGCGTCACTCCACCGGTTCGTCGAGACCATCGGCGTCGCTGCCGCGATCGCGGTGCTGTTTCGTCTCGTCATCCAGCCGGACGGCCTGTCACTCAAGTGGGGAATCTTCGTCGCCCTGATCGGTGCGGGTGCCATCGCCGCCGGTCAGTTCCTTACCCGGACGGGCAAGATTTGACGACGACGACGTGCTCCTCCAGCGCTCCGTGAGCCCCGTAGGTGGTGATCTTCTCGACGTCCGAGGTGCGGCTGGGGCCTGACACGAGCGAGATGGCCGACGGGGGCGCTGTACCGGGGCCGTAGGCGGTACCGAGAGCATCGGCGAGGGTCATCGAGATCAGGTCGTCGCGAAGGAGGGCCAGGTGCCACCATCCGACCGCGTCGAGCGAGCGCCCGTGGGTGGGGGAACTCCCCACGAGCAGCGTCCCGCGCTCGGCGACGGCGCCGATCGGGACGGTTACCGCGCACGTGGGTGGTGCGTCGTCGAGGCCCAAGAGTTCGCGCCATCCGCGGTCCGACGGCCACGTGACGATCTCGATCCCCGCATCGCGCAGGGCCTCGAGGAGCCCGAGCTGCGCGAACCACGGGTCGTCGGGCACAAGTGCCCGGCGGGCGCCCCACGTCGTCATCTGTGCGAGACACGCAGCGGCGCAATCGTCGCTGAAGACCACCTGTCCGGTCGCCCGTCGGCGCGCAAGCGCGCCGATGAACGCGTCGATCATCGGGGCGGTGGCCAACGTGCGGGAAGGTCCCGCTGGGACGTCCACCGACCGGCCGGACCGGGGAGGCGGCGGATCCACCCGCCGTGGCTGACCAAGCGGAGCCCCGCCCGGGTCAGTCCAACCCCGACCCGATACGCCCACGGACGCCGCCACACTGCGGCCCAGAGGCGCGCACCGACGCGGGCACGCCGGTGGGCCGGGGTGCTGACCGCGCCCCGAAGACGCACCAGCAGGTCGTGCAGCGGGATCCCGACCGGGCAGGCGTCGTGGCACGCGCCGCAGAGCGACGAAAGGAACGGCAGCTCGCTGCCCCGTGGTGAGCTCGTGCCCTCCAGGAGTGGCGTGATGACGGCGCCGATGGGCCCCGAATAGGGCGAGCCATACGCCTGGCCGCCGACCGTGCGCCACATCGGGCATGAGTACAGGCATGCCCCGCAGCGGATGCACGATAACGCTTCTTCGAACTCGGTTCCCCGAAGCGCGGTGCGTCCACCGTCAAGGATGATCAGGTGCAGCTCCTGTGGTCCGTCGGTCTCGCCCGCACGGCGTGGTCCGGTGATCAGGTTGACGTACGTGCTGGCATCGTCGCCGATCGCCGCCATCGGTAGGACCTGCAGGATGTGCGCGGCCTCGTCCCAGTCGGCGACGACGCGTTCTGCGCCCATCACCGCGACATGGACGGGGGGCAGCGCGGTCACCAGCCGGGCGTTGCCCTCGTTCTCCATCACGCAGAGCGTCCCGGTGTCGGCGACGCCCAGGTTGACGCCACTCACGCCGATCTCGGCCGCCGCGAAGTCCTGTCGCAATCTGCGACGAGCGTACGCCACCAGCGCCTCTCGCTCATCAGGGATGTCCTCGCCGCTCTCGGCGCGGAAGAGTTCGGCGATCTCGGTTCGGTTCAGGTGTACCGCCGGCGCGATGATGTGGGAGGGGCGCTGGCCGAGCAGTTGCAAGATCCATTCGCCCAAGTCCGTCTCGACCACTCGCACGCCGGCCGCTTCGAGCGCCTCGTTGAGCTTGATCTCCTCGGTGGCCATCGATTTGGACTTCGCGACGAGCTTGGCGCCACGTGCCCGGGCCAGGTCGACCACGTACCGCGCGGCCGCGTCACGATCGGCGGCGCGATACACGATGCCGCCGTTTGCCGTGACGCGTTCCTCGAGTCGATCGAGCAGCTCGGGCAGCTGCCGGATGTTGCCGCGGCGGATCTCGCGCGCGCGTTCGCGCATCTGGTCGTATCCGAACTCGGCGACCATCTTCTCGCGCCCCGCCGCCCAACTTGCGGCCGTCGCCTTCAGGTTGGCGCGTAGTTGTTCGTCGGTCACCGCCGCGGCGGTGCGTTCGCGAAGCGGCGGGCCCTCGTCGTAGCTGACGCCGGTTGTCATCCGTCCAGCAGTTCGACGATGTGCCGACCGCGGATCGGGACGCCGACGCGCCGGCCGCGACCGACGATGTGCATCAGGCACGACAGGTCACACGCCACGAGTTCCTCGGCACCCGTGTCGGCGGCACTGCGGGCCTTCTGCTCGCCGAGCGCACCGGACACCTCGGGGAACGTCACCGAGAACGCACCGCCAAAGCCACAGCAGACATCGGAGTCGGCCATCTCGACCAGGTCCACTCCCGCAGTGGCGATGAGTGCCCGGGGGCTCGCACGTTCGCGCAGCAGCCGCAGCATGTGGCACGAGTCGTGATAGGTCACCGTCACCGGTGCATCACCGGCCTTGGCCGGTGCCAACCCGTTGCGGTGGATGAACTGCGTCAGCTCGAACGTACGGCCCGCAAGGTCCTTGGCGGCATCCTCTTCGGGATGCCCCGCGAACATGTCGGCGTATCCATGAGTCACCATCGCCGCGCACGATCCCGATGGGACGACGACGGGATCGGTCCCCGCGAACGCCCGCAACGCCTGACGGGCGACCGTGCGGGCCTGGTCGGGATGCCCCGCACTCCAGCCCGGCTGACCGCAACACGTTTGGGCCTTCGGGACCGTGACGGTCACGCCGAGCCGCTGCAGCACGCGCGCCGAGGCCGCCGCGATGACCGGCGCGACGTGGTCGGCCAGGCAGGTTCGCATGAGCATCGCGCGCACGGGGCCAGTCTAGTCACGCCGTTCAGCCCCACGAGCGAGGCGTCTAGGTCGCTTGACGATCGAGAGGGTGTCTAGTACGCTAGCCGCGTACAGAAACGAAAGGAACATTCAGTGATGACGCTGGACAAGGACACACTCACGACAGCCGAACAGGCCCGCAATCGCCTGCTTGAGCTGCAACATTCGGCCGAGGTCGCTCGCGTCGACTACCACCACACGATCCGCAAGCTCCACGCGGCGGGCGGCTCCCTCCGTGAGATCGCCGAAGCTCTCGGCTTGAGCCACCAACGGGTCCACCAGATCGTCGAGCCCGTCGACGGGGCCGCACCGTCGGATCGGGGGCCGGCCCACAGGATGCACCGCCGACTGCGCGGGTTCGTCCCATTCGAGCGCTTCGCCCAAGAGGCGCGCGACGTGGTGACGAACGCGATCGAAGAGTCGGCCGCGCTGGGCCACCGGCGGGTGGGCACGGAGCATCTGCTGATCAGCATCACGGCCGGCGGAGCGGACTCCCGATCTGCCACGGCGCTCACTGGTCTCGGCGCGTCGCGTGAAGCGGTGGTGGCAGCCGTCACCGAACGTCTCGGCACGGGCCCGGCGGGATCGAGCGGTCGCAGGCCCTTCACACCGGCCGCGAAGCGGGCGCTCGGCTTGGCGCTCAACGAGGCTGGCCGGTCGCGGGACCGCGAACTCACGACGGATCACATCTTGCTCGGCCTGTTGGCCGACGAGGGAGACGCCGCCGAAATTCTGACCGGGCTGGGCGCGACACCCGACCGGGTGCGTGAGGTGCTCGGCACTGGAGCCGTCTGATCGGCGGGAGACTGTCGGGCCCGGTGCTACCATTGAAAAGGTAAGGGCCCGAAACAGTTTCGACGAGGTGGGACGGGAACGATCAGCGAGCCGCGGACCCGGTGGACCGCGTTAACAACCGGGACCAATGTAGCTGCGGACAACCGCCAGCTCGCTTACGCCGCCTAAACACCGGACGTAAGCCATCGGGCCCCCTGTGAGTCGCGAGGGGGATCCCCGGTGTCGATAGCGACTCTGGCCCCGAAACAACGGCTTTCGGTAGAGGGGCGAGATTCCAGGAAAGCCTGGTGGAGGGATGGTTGGCCGACGGTGACGCCCTCCGCGAGAAAATCATCGACGGCTGCGCTCGGAGAAGTCGTTTCACCAGCACTTTCGGACGCCGGGGCAGTACCGGCCGGGTCCACTCCCCAGGCGGGTTCTGGAGACAACCAGAACTCGCCCCTCAGTCCGCCATGCGCCGGAACCCACCGTCAGCCCTGTTGGTGCTCCGGTCGAGGTGGACATCGGATTGGTGGGGCGCCGGCTCCCATCCGTGCGCGACGATCAACGCCATCGCCGAGGGGATGAAGAACAGCCCGCCCTCCCAAGTCAGGATCACGAAGAGTGGTATCAGCGCCATGGACAGGACGACGCGAAGCGTCCGCGGTGTGCCGCGCAGTGCCCACGTGGCCCACCCGACGAGTGCGGCGGACACGAGCCACAACCCCGCAATGATCACCAAGCCAAGTGCCGCAAACATCGCCACGGCGGCGACGGCGAGTACGACGGCCAGGTGCAGTGCGACGCTCGATGTCGTGCGAGGAAAGGTCATACCGCAAGCGTAGCCGCTTGCTCATCTCCGGCCGACCGGCCGACGGCGCCGACGTTCGCTCAGTCCAGGTCCGGTGGCGGCTCGAAGTCGCCCGGACGGGGGCGCAGGCGGATGGCGACCAGGGTCAGCAGGATGCCTGCGACCAGAAACACGATGCCGCCGCCGATGAGAAAGATGCGCTCCTGACGTTGCGCGGCGGTGACGACTGGCTCGCCGGGGAATCTGCCGAACACGATCATCATCGCTCCTGCGGGCACGGCGATCAGCGCCAGAAGGCCCGTCACCATGAAACCGATCATCCGTCGCACCGCACGATCGTAGCCGTCTGTCGATGCCCGACCGGCGCGGCGTGCAGACTGCTGGTGTGAGCACGCCCAGGGCAATCGTCGTCGGCGGCGGGATCTACGGGTGGAGCTGCGCGCTGCGCTTGGCGCAGCTCGGGGCGTCGGTCACGGTCGTCGACCCTCGGGACGTCAACGACCCAGAACGCGCGTCCGGGGGCATCACCCGGGTGCTGCGCCTCGAATACGGCACGGCGGCGATGTACTCCGAGCTGACCGTTCGGGCACGCGCGCGGTGGCGTGAGATCGAAGATATGACGGGGGAGGACCTGTATCGCGAGGTCGGGGTGCTGTTCCTCGTTCCCGACGGCGACGACGGCTCGTGGGAGCGCGCGAGCCTGGCAGCGCTCGATGGTCTGGGCGTTGCAGGCAAGCAACTCGACTGCGGCGCGATCGTCCGCATGTGGCCGTCGATCCGTCCCGAGGGCATTTCGTGGGGCGTCGCCAATCCGATCGGCGGTTTTGTGTGGGCCCATCGCGCCACGTTGACCGTCGCCCGGCTCGCGCAGGCGGCCGGCGCCCGCTACGTGGGGGAGCGCGTCGTCGGGTCGGATGGCGGCGGCGTCGAACTGGCGGGCGGAGACCGAATGCACGCCGACGTCGTGGTGCTGACGGCCGGCGCGTGGTCACAGACATTGGTTCCCGACATCGCGATCAGCCCCGCACGGCAGGTGACCGCATACTTGGCGGGCGGCCCCGCTGACGTGCCGGTGTTCGGCGACGGGGCGCCGTTTGCGATGTACGGGATGCCCGCGCACGACGGTCTCGGCATGAAGATCGGGTCCCATGTGACGGGCCCGCAAGCAGATCCCGACGATCCGACGGCCCGTGTCGCAACCGACGCGGACCTCGAACCGATCCGTGCCTACGCGGCGCGGCGGTTCGGTGTGACGGGACCGGCGGCGCAGATCGTCCGGGCCGACGTGTGCTTTTACGCGATGACCCCGACCGAGGACCCCGTGATCGACCGGCTCGCCGACGGGCGGATCGTGTGCGCCGGCTTTTCCGGCCACGGATTCAAGTTCGCCCCGGTGCTGGCCCCCGCCGTCGCCGAGTTCGCATTGGGCCACGAGCCGTCTTCAGATCTGCGATCGTTTCGCCGATGACCGACCTGCGAGCAGTCCTTGATCGACTGCGCACTACCCGCCCCCGGCGAGTGCTGCTATCCTCGCCAACACTGAACGTGACCTGCCCACATCTTCACCCATCACCGCTTTCCGACGCCTCTGTGAGCGCGCCCGTTCTGCACCTCGGAGTGCGGGGCTGATCACGCACCAGGTTCTTCGTGCCTCCTAGGCGCGGCCCGGATACCCGGCCGCCGCCGGGGCCCTCCACCCGGATCAACGAGGCGATTCGCGGGGACAGCGTTCGACTGATCGGTGCCGACGGCACCAACGTCGGCGTGGTTTCGCTGCGCGCCGCCCTGGACATGTCGGCCGAGCAGGACCTCGACCTCGTCGAGATCGCTCCAGACGCGGCACCGCCGGTCTGTCGGATCATGGATTACGGCAAGTGGCGCTATGACCAGGAGCAGAAGGCCAAGCAGGCGCGCAAGCACCAGAGCACGATCACCATCAAGGAGATCAAGTTCCGGCCCAAGATCGACCCGCACGACTACGCCACCAAGAAGGGGCACGTCGAGCGATTCCTGAAGCAGCGCGACAAAGTCAAGGTCACGATCATGTTCCGTGGACGCGAGGTCATGCACGCCGAACGGGGCGAGCGGATCTTGGATCGGCTCGCTGATGAATTGAAAGAACTTTCGATCGTCGAGAGCAAACCCAACCTCGACGGGCGAAACATGATTATGATGCTTGCTCCGATCAAGCAAGCGGTCACGAAGGGTGACGGGGCACAGTCCTCCGAGCCCCTCGAGTCGGCAGAGGCACCACAGGCCGTGGTGACCGAAGCCGCCGTCGAGACCGACTCACTGAAGAGCGAATAACCATGCCGAAAATGAAAACCAACCGCTCGGCGTCCAAGCGGTTCAGAGTGACGCCGACGGGCAAAGTCTTGTACGTCCACTCGGGCAAGCGCCACAACCTCGAGAACATGTCTCCCAAACGGAAGCGCCACGCCTCCGGGACGGACCAGCTCGCCGAGGTCAATACGAAGCACGTGCTCCGACTGTTGGGGAAGCGCTAGTGGCCAGGGTCAAACGGTCCGTCGGTGCACGCAAGAAGCGTCGCAAGATGCTCGCGCAGGCAAAGGGCTACTTCGGCACCAAGAAGAGTTCGTATCGTCGCGCGAAGGAGCAGGTGCAGCGGTCGCTGCGCTATGCCTACCGCGACCGGCGCGTGCGCAAGCGCGATTTCCGCCGACTCTGGATCGCGCGCATCAATGCCGCTGCCCGCGAACAGGGCCTGACGTACTCGGACTTTATGCACGGCATCTCGCTCGCCGGGATCCAACTCAACCGTAAGATGCTTGCCGACCTGGCGACGCATGAGCCCCAGGCATTCGCCCAGCTCTGTGCCCGCGCACGTGACGCGCGTCAAACCGCTCAGGCGGCTTAGCTCCTCCCGCAATCCGGCGCTCCTGTTGGTGCGCTCGCTTGAGGCGAAGCGCACTCGCCGTGAGCGACGGATGGTTGTATTGGAGGGCGAGGATCTGATCGACGCGGCCCTCGCGGCCGGCGTCGCTCCGATCCTGCTGCTCGTCGACGAGGACCGCGTGGACCAGGACGATGCGCGGTTGCTGGCGACCTCACACGTGGACGAACGCTACGTCGTCCCGGCCGATTTGCTGGCCGAGGTCAGCACGCTCGGGTCGACACCACGCATGATCGGGGTGTTTGCGCAACCGGACGTGCCTGCGTTCCGCGACGTCCCGATGCCTCCCAGCCTGGCGCTGTGGCTGGCCGGGGTGGGCGATCCGGGCAACGTGGGCACGCTGGTGCGCACGGCCGCCGCGATGGGATGTGACTGGGTGGGGCTCGGTCCGGGATCGGCCGACCCGTTCAATCCCAAGGCGGTGCGCGCGGCCATGGGCGCCACGTTCGGCGTGCCACTTCTCGAGGGCGTCCGCGCCGAGGATCTGGCGACACGGCCCGGTGTGCGGATGATCGCCGCCGTCGTCTCCGGCGGCGTCCCCCCGTGGGAAGCCGATCTGGTCGCACCTTCGATCATCGCCCTGGGCGCCGAGCGGGCGGGACTGGACGTCTCGATGGGGCCGTTCACCGACGAACACGAAGTCGTTCGCGTCACCATCCCGCAGCAATCGGCGACCGAATCGCTGAACGTGGCAGCCGCCGGCGCCATCTTGCTGGCCGAGGCCCGACGCCAGCGTGCGGTCACCACATTGACTCCCGAACGCCTGGGCGGGAATACCGGTCGGTGAACTATCGTCGCGCGCGTCCACGAGTGTTGGAGGCGACGAAATGATGGATCGGTTGACGTGCTACGTGACCCATCACCGGCGGATCGTCATCGGTGCGTGGATCGCGCTCACACTGCTCGGGGTCTTCGCCTCGGCAAAGGTCGCCGATCGGTGGCTCGAGGATTTCTCGATCCCCGGGTACTCGGCGTACGAGGCCAACCAGCGGACGGTCGCTGCGCTCGGCAATGGTGAAATCGAGCCGTTCATCGCCGTGTTGCGCTCCGAGGGCGACGTCACGAAGATGCCCGGCGTCCGGCAGGCAATCGATCGGGCCGCTGCCGCGACCCCAGGCTCCCGGGTCAACTCGTTCTTCACGACTGGGGACGACGCATACGTTTCGCCCGATCGACACGTGACGTTCGCGACGATCTACCCCGGAGGCAAAGCCACGTTCGAGGGTGTCCCGGACGCTCCAACCAGGCAAGCGCTCGCAGCCGCCGCCCCGACCGGAGTCACGACCAACCTGACAGGAATCCTGCCGCTCTTCACCGACGCAAGCGAGGGCGAGACCGGCGGTCCCAGTATTCTCGTCGAGGCCCTCATCGGGGGACTTGGCGCGCTCGTGATCCTGTTCTTCACGTTCGGGACGTTGCCCGCGGTCGCGATTCCGCTGCTCATTGCGATCGCCTCGATCTTCAACACGTTCACGCTGATCTGGCTGATGACGTACATCACGGACGTCTCGATCGTGGTCCAATTCCTTGTGGCCCTCGTGGGGCTCGGCATCGCGATCGATTATGCGCTGATCATGATCTTCCGCTTTCGCGAGGAGCTTCGCCACGGCTCGGACCGAGATGCCGCGATCCAACAGACGATGCGCCACGCGGGGCGGTCGGTGATCATCTCGGGGTCGACCGTTGCCGTCGGCCTGATCAGCATGATCATCATCCCGCTGCCGTTCATCCGCTCGATCGGCATCGGGGGCATGCTGATCCCGGCGGTATCGGTGCTGGCGGCGATCACGCTGCTTCCTGCGCTGCTCTACTCGCTGGGGCCGCGTATCAACAGCCTGCGTGTGTTGCCGAGGAGGATCGTCGAAGGGAGTGACGACCCTGACCGCGGGTTGTGGAATCGGTGGGGTCGCACAGTGATGCGCCGCCCCGTGCCGGTCGCCGTGCTCGGCACTGCGATCGTCGGGGTGCTTCTGTACTTCGGCCTGCAGATCAACCCGAGCGACGCCCAAGCCAAAGATCTGCCCGGTGCGGGCGACGCACACACGGGTCTTCAAGTGCTGACAGACGCCAAGATCACGGCGGGTGTGATCAAGCCGTTCCAGGTGGTCGTCGAGGGTCCGGTGACTCCCGAGGCGTTGAAGGCGATTGCGCGCCGCGTGGAGGCGACCGAGGGCATCAGTGGCGCGAGCGTCCCGTCGCAGGTGCCCAAAGGAGACTTCGCCCTGGTCGAAGCGTTCGCAACCACCGATGGCGCCGCCAAACCGACGCGTCAGACGATCACGCGACTCAAGAACGAGACGATCCCTGCCGTCCAGGCGGATCTGGGGCCCGGCACGACCGTGACGCTGGCCGGGTTCCCGCCGCAGGACCGTGAGTTCGTCAGCGCGGTGTACGGCACGTTCCCGTGGGTGCTCCTATTCGTGGTCGTGCTGACGTACATCCTGCTCGCCCGGGCGTTCCGGTCGATCCTGCTGCCGCTCAAGGCGGTCATCCTCAACCTGGCGTCGCTGGGCGCGGCCTACGGGATCATCGTGTTCATCTTCCAGAAGGGAAACGGCAGCGAGGAGATCTGGAACGTCGCGTCGACCGACTCGATCATTTCGTGGATCCCCTTGATGATCTTCGCGTTCCTGTACGGCCTGTCGATGGACTACGAGGTCTTCATGTTGACCCGTATGCGAGAGGCGTACGACGAGACGGGGGATACGCAGGCGGCGGTGGGGATCGGGTTAGCGCGCACCGGCAAGCTCGTCACGAGCGCGGCTCTCGTCCTGATGTTCGCGTTCTTCGTGCTCTCCTTGGGCCCCGGGACCGACATCAAACAGTTCGGCATCGGCTTGGCAGCCGGCATCATCTTCGACGCGACGGTCATCCGTGCGCTCCTCGTGCCGGCGTTCATGCGACTGCTCGGTCGCTGGAACTGGTGGTTGCCGAAGGGCCCCGCCAAGCTCCTGCGCGTGGAGCCCAGCGAACTGTCAGGGCCCGTCACGGAATAACTCCTGCGAAGGGTGGCGAGCGAAACGGCCCGGTGCAGGGCTCGCCCCCGGCGGCCGGCAATGCGAACCGCAGGACGGCTATTTCCGAAGCAAAACCGAGCAGGACGGTGCCGGCGAGCCTCGCTGCTACTGGTGGTAAGTCAGCGTCAATGAACTACTACGACGTTTGGCGGCTGCAAACCGTCGCCATACGGCGTCCGCGAGATCGCCGTTATGCCCGATAGCGGCGAGGCTCGCAGACACCGTCTGGCTCGGTTTTCGCTCGCCCTCCGCCGTAGTGGTTATTCATTGACACTTCCTAACGGCGTTCTCGCCGCTGCCGTCGGGCGACGGTT
>JANMDV010000234.1:0-11704 GCA_031376485.1 Actinomycetota bacterium | reverse complement strand
TTTGCGCTCGCCGCGTTCCACGAGACCCTCGTTCTCGAGGCGTTTCATCATCTCGCTGACCGAGGCGCGGGAGATCCCCAACATCTCCGCGACGCGCGCCGAAAGCGCAGGCTGATCTCGGACGACCGGCCCGTACTCCCCGACGGGGAACGCCAAGAAGTAGATTGTCTCCAGGTAGTCGTCGATCGAATGGCCGTGGACGCTCATTACGATCGAATATATCCGCCTGCCGGTGTCGTGGGTCGATCCGTCCCCGGTTTTTCGGGTCCGCGCAGAAGTAACTGATGTGCCGGATGGCGGGCGAACACTCAAAGGCACGGCGGTGTCGCCGGGCCTCGCTGCCAGTGGTGGTAACGGTGATCGCGGCGACGCCGTCTGGCGACGGTTTGCAGCTGCCAAACGGTGCAGTCGTTTCTGCGTGGTCCATTACGTCGCCGCGACCGCCGGGAGGGAGTCTTCGGCACCGCGGACGGTCCCATCCCGTGCGGCCAGATAGAGGAATGGAAGGGCGACGACCAGGAGCATCAGCGCGGGTACCGCGGCCGCGCCGTATGCCCCGATGTTGGTCTTGCTCCACACCTCGGTCGCGAGTGTGTCGAAGCCTGTTGGGCGCAGCAGCAGGGTTGCCGGCAGCTCTTTCAGGACCGACAGGAATACGAGCGTCCCTCCCGAGACGAGGCCGGCCCGCATCATCGGAACGGTCACCGACACGAGCACTTGCAGCGATGACCGGCCGAGGCCCCGCGCGGCCTCTTCCGCGCGGGGGTTGACCGCGGCCAGCGCCGTGTCGACTCCCGTGAGCGCCTGCGCGAAATACCGGATCAGATATGCGAGGAGCAACAGCGGGATCGTCTGATAGAGCTGCGGCACGTACCGCGCGGCGAAGAAGACCAACGCGAGTCCGACGACGACGCCGGGAAGGGCGTTGGACGAGTATGCGGCGCGTTCCAGGCCGACTGTCCACGGGCGACGGTAACGCCGCGCGAGCACTGACACGGGGACTGCGGCGAGGGTGACCAGTACCGCGACGGCCAAGGCCACCAGCAGCGTGTTGGTCGCGGCCCCCCACGGCACTTCGAACCGTTGATCGTTCGTTGCCGCACGCCCGAACCAGTAGATGAGCACCGCCACGGGAACGATGACGAACAATCCGATGACCATGCTCGAGAACCCTATGACTGCAGGCGTCCAGCGGCCCAGCGACAGCAGGCGGGGTACGCGTCCGGTCCCCGGGCCGAGGCGGTACGAGGTTCGTTTACCGCGCGCCTGCTGTTCCAAGACGAGGAAGAGCACGGTGAGCACGACCAGCAGCAGGCCGAGCACGGCGGCCGGCGCCCGGTCGAACGAGGTTTGGTTGCGGACGAAAATGGCTCGTGTCAGCGTGTCGTATCGCATCAGCGACACTGCTCCATAATCGGAGATCACATAGAGGCCGGCTATGAGCGCACCACCGGCGACGGCGCGTCGGATCTGCGGGAACGTCACGGCAAAGAGCACACCGGCGGGACCGCGGCCGAGACTCCGCGCGGCCTCCTCGATGGACGGGTCGATGCCCCGCAGAGCAGCCACCGTCAACAAGAACACATACGGGAAGGTCGCCATCACAAGCGCGATCGTCGCTCCCGGCAAGCCGCGGATATCAGGGAGGCGATCCACCCCGAGCGGAGCGAGGATCTGTTGCAAGAACCCCTTCGGGCCGAACGCGCCGAGCAACGAGAGCGCCGCAACGAAGCTCGGCATGGCGAGCGGCAGGCTGCATGCAGCGGCCCACCAGCGACTCCCGGGCATCTTGGTCCGCACGATCAGCCATGCCATCGGGACGCCGACGAGGATGGCCCCGACGCCAACGAGCAATGCCAACAGCAGCGTCCTGCCGACCACTTCCACCGTGGCTGTCCGCGCAACGACTTGCCAAGCATCGCCGAAACCCGCGCGGATCACCAGATAGACAGGGGGCAGGAGCAACGCCCCGACCGACAGCGACGCGATCGCGACCAGCAGGATCGGTGGGCGCCGGGATGCCGCTTGGCTCCCGACGCCCGCGATGTCTGCGTCGCTAGGAGGTAAGACCAACCTCGTTCAAAAGGTCGAGGGTCGAGCGCGCCTCTGCGCCCAGATTTACGACGCTGACCTCATTGCCCAGCAGATCTTTCAACGCGGGAAGCCCCTGAGGACCGGGAATTCCGGCCACCAGCGGATACTCTGCCTCCTCCGATGTCGTGGCGTAATACCGCTGACCGGCGTCAGAGAGCAGGTAGTCCACGAACGTCGCTGCCGCATCCTTCTTCGTCGACGAGGTGAGCACGCCGACACCGGCGACGTTGACGAATGCTCCGGGGTCGCCGGGGGTCAAGAAGTGGTTGGCGACTGGCGCGTCCGGCTGCTCCTTTTTGAGCAACGCCAGGTAGTAGTGGTTCACCAGGCCCAGGTCGATCTCACCGTTGGCGATGGCTTCGACGATGGCGCTGTTCTTCTCGTAGGTCTTGACGTCGTTGTCCTTGAGAGCGGTCAGGAACGCCTTTGTCTTCGCGTCACCGAACTTGAGCCGCATGACCGTCACGAACGCCTGGAACGAGCCGTTGGTCGGGGCGATTCCGAGGCGCCCACGGAACCGTTTGTCCGTGTAGCCAAGGATCGTCGCGGGCAGGTCGGCCGGCTTTAGCGCGGTGGTGTTGTACGCGACGACCCGCACGCGGCCTGACGTTCCGGTCCAGTGACCGTCGGGCGGCTGGAAGGTCGCGGGAATCCGGTCACGCTGCGATTGAGCGAGGGGGGCGAGTTGGTCGGTGATCGCCCCGAGCGTGCCGGCATCCTGCGAGAAGAACACATCCGCCGGTGAGTTGCCGCCTTCCTCGGCGATCTGCGCGGCGAGCTCGGCGCTGCCGCCGTAACGCACGTCGAGCTTGATGCCGCTGGCCTTTTCGAACGCCGTGTAGAGCGGGCCGACAACATCCTCCTCACGTCCGGAGTAGATCGTCAGCGTCTCGGCGCTCGACGCACTCGTTTTGCTTGGCGTGCTTGACGAGTCGTCTCCGCAGCCGGCGATGACCAGTATGGCTGCGAGTGATGAAATGACGGCAATCAACTGCATGAAGCGTCTCATGTACCCTCCTTGGGCCTGGAATGATCTCGCTTGGCCGGTCGCGACGAACGAGTTCGGCTTAGCGAGCGAACACCGGGATCGGGCTCGGGTGGGGGAGTACCTCCACTCGGGTCCCGAGATGGATCGTCTCGGTTGACGGGCGTTGTGCGCAGACGACGGTGCCGTCGGCCAGGCGCACCCGGTAGAAGACGTCATGACCGCGAAAATCGCGGCCGATGACCTCATTGGCCGCGTCGGTGCATGGTTTCAGGACGAGCAGCTCGGGCCGGATCAGCGCCTCGACGGGGCATCGGGCCCGGGGCGCTCCGCTGACGGGGAACGTGCCGAGCGCCGTCCCGACGGCGGTGCCGTCGACCACACCCGGCAACACGTTGACGGGGCCGACGAACTCAGCCGCCCAACGGGTTGCGGGCGCCAAGTAGAGCTCCTCCGGCGGGGCGACCTGGACGATCCGGCCCTCGGCCATCAAGGCGACCCGGTCGGCGAGTGAGAACGCCTCCTCACGGTCGTGCGTCACCAGCAGGACGGTGACGTTGGCTGCGCGCAGGATGGCGACGATTTCGTCGCGGACCGATTCGCGCAACATCGGGTCGACGCTCGACCACGGTTCGTCCAATAAGACGAGGCCGGGCTTCGGCGCCAGCGCGCGTGCCAGGGCGACGCGCTGCTGCTGGCCGCCGGACAGCTCTCCCGGGTGACGTTTCGCCAGCCCGTGCAATCCGACGAGCGCGAGCACATCGTTGACCCGCTCTGCGCGCCCGAGGCGCGGCACACCGAACCCCACGTTCTTCTCGACCGTCAGGTGGGGAAACAGTGCGTAGTCCTGGAACACCATGCCGATCGTGCGCCGCTCGGGCGCCACCCATGTGCCGGGTGACGAGACCACGCGGCCGGCGACGATGACGGTCCCCGCTTCGGGTTGCTCGAAGCCTGCGATGGCGCGCAGCAATGTCGTCTTGCCACATCCGCTCGGTCCCAGGATCGCCACGAACTCCCCGCGGCAGACGCTGAGGTTGGCGCCAGCCACCGCCTGGGTTTGGCCGAAGCGTTTGGCGACGCCGACGAGGCCGACCATCGGCTCAGCGCCCGTCGGGTTCAACTCATTGATGTTGGCGGTGCGGTCGATCGTTCGGGGCCCCTAACGCGCTGACTTCCAGATGGTAGCGACCTCGGACAATATTTCCAATGACCGTTACCGTAATTCGTCATGACGGTTCGCGCGAGTGTCCCGGGTGGGCTCTGACCACAGGATGTCTGCGAGGATCTGCCCATGGAACTCGACCAGGTGATGCGTACGACGTTTGCGTGCCGGGAGTTCACCGACGAGGCGATGCCCGACGATGCGCTCTACGGGATCCTGGAGGTGGCGCGGTTCTCGCCGAGCGGCGGCAACCGGCAGGGGCAGCGGGTCATCGTGGTGCGCGATCGGGGGCTGCGTCGCCAACTTGCCGAGCTGTGCAAGCCGCCGATGGCGACGTACATGGCACAGGTTCAGATGGGCGAGGCGCCGTGGAACACGATCGTCCCGAGCCGTGTCGAGGCCGACGCCGTTGATCGCGCGACGTTCTCGTCGCCGTTTCTCGACAGTCTGGTCGACGTGCCTGTGCTCCTCGTCGTCTGCGTGGATCTGTCCGTGGTCGCAAGCTTTGACCGTGACCTCGATCGGGTGGGCGTGGTGTCCGGCGCATCCGTCTACCCCTTCGTCCACAACATCCTGTTGGCCGCCCGCAACGCGGGCTACGGCGGCGTCATCACGACCTCGCTCGCCAACCGCGAGCCGGAGGCCCAGCAACTCCTGGGCCTCCCGCGTCACATGGCGATCGGCGCCCTGGTCCCGCTCGGCCGCCCCGTCAAGCAACTCACCAAGCTTCGTCGACGTCCCGTCGAGGACTTCACCACGATCGACCGTCTGGACGGACCCGCGTTCACGGCTGGGTAGCGACGCTTGCCGTGCAGGACGAACCGGTTACGCTCCGGCTGTGAGCGGACGACCCACACCTGATCTTTGGAGCGGACGTTGGGGTTCAACTGCGATCTTTGTGATCGCGGCGCCCACGGGAATCCTGCTTGGTGGCAGCATCATCCTGGTCGGACTGATCGTCCTGGGTGGGATATGGGTGTACGAGTTCGGTCGCCGCACAGGCCGGCTCGAACGTCGCCCCGCCAAGTAGTCGCTCGCCCTACCGCACCTCGAACCTGCCTGCGGCCGACCCAGGCTCCCGTGGTGGCCGACGCGGTGCCGGCACGGACCCGCCACCACACACGCGTGGTCGGAAGGGAGTTGGTGGCGAACATCGACGGGGTCACCGTCTGAGTGATCGGCGAGGCGAAGGTGTCCTGGTCGTCGATCTGGATCGTCTTTGCGTCAATCTTGGCGCAGGCTGGTGTGAACGGCAACGGGACCTTCGGATACGGCCTCGTCGCCCGTCTCGCGCCTCACAGACCGGACGAAGGTACCGTGGCCGTGCGTACCTCCGTCGTACGTCGTGTCTCAGGCGCCGCCGTGAGCGGCGCCGTACGACCAAAGTGCCGTTGCGGACGGGACGTCTCGACCGGCACGCTACGGCTGATGTGTGGAGAGGGTATGCCTCCCCGATTACCTACCAAAGGACGAGGCAGCGATATGACGTCGCAGCGCGCCACCGAGATCTCACGGACGACGCGGGTCGTGCTCGTCGACGACCATCCTCTCATCCGCAAGGGACTTGCGAAGCTGTTCGCGGAGATCGCCGACCTTGAGCTGGTGGGCTTCGCAGTCGATGGCGAGACGGCTCTCGCCATCTGCCGGCAGACGGCTCCGGACGTGGTTCTCATGGACCTGCGACTTCCCGGTATCGATGGTATCGAGACGGCCCGGCGCCTCCTGGCCGAGCGACCCTCGGTGGGGGTCGTGCTGCTCACTTCGTTCCCGAGCATACGGACCACCGAGCGTGCGATCGAGGCGGGCGTCGTCGCTTGCCTCGCCAAGGACGACTCCGCAAACATGATCCTGGGCGCGATCCGCAACGCCGTGCATGACACGGGGATACCGATCCCGCGAGCACCCGGGAGCTGAGACTGAAGCACGCACCATCGGCTGGTCGCAGCCGCCGGGTCGCTGCAATTTCCTCCCCTACGGCCTCAGGGCCTGTGTCATGAAAACTCCCTTGCCGGACGGCGAGCGAAAACCGAGCACTACAGCACTGGCGAGATCGCCGTTACCACCACTAGCGGCGAGGCTCGCGGACACCGCCTGACTCGGTTTTCGCTCGCCCTTCGCCGTAGTGGTGATTCATTGACGCTTCCTAACGTTCCGCGAGAACGCGGACCCCCTGGCGCTCCGCCCAGAGTGCGGCCTGGGTTCGGTCGGTCACGCCGATATGCCGGAAGACGCTGGTCAAGTGACCCTTGACGGTGCGCTCGGTGATCTCCAGCCGGCGCGCGATCTCCTTGTTGGGCATTCCGGCGCCGACAAGGCCGAGGACCTCTAACTCCCGGGCGGACATGCCGTCGAGCGGGTTTCGCGCCGCCTTCCCGTTGACCAACGCTCGGGCCACCTTGGGATCGATCGGAAACTCGCCCCGGGCCGCAGCGCGAACCGAACGGACCAAGTCCTCGGCGGGGCTGTCCTTGAGGACATATCCGACCGCTCCGGCATCGACGGCGCGCACGATCCGGTCGCGGTCGGAGAACGACGTCAGGATCAACACCTTCGCGTCGGCATCCCCTGTCAGGATCGCGCGGGTCGCCTCGACACCGTCCCGTTCTCCCGGCATGTCGAGATCCATCAGGATCAGGTCTGGACGCAGGATGGGCGCCGTCTTGACCGCGTCGTCCCCGCTTGAGGCGCTTCCCGCGACGGTGATGTCCTCGAACGTGTCGAGGAGCCGTTGAAGGCCGTCCCGGACAATGCCATGGTCGTCGACGATGAGGATTCTGATCATCTCGCTGGAATCTCCAATTTCAGGCGGGTTCCTTCCGCATTGCCGGACGTCACCTCGAGCGAACCGCCCAGGTCCGAGGCCAAACTCCCCAGCAGCGCAAGTCCCAGATGGCCGTTCTGCTGCCGCTCGGCCCGTATCGTGGGGTCGATGCCGCGTCCGTCGTCGTCAACGGTCAGGCGGTACACGCCGTCGGCTTGGGTCAAGGCGATGGCGACTGCCTGCGCGCCCGAATGCCTGACGACGTTGCGGATGGCCTCCTGAGCCCCACGAAACAGCAGTTTCTCGCTTTCGGGGTCCGGTTGGATTCCGTCCGCGACGACGACGGAGGTGACGATGCTGCGCGCGCCCAGGGGTGAGACCAGGTCCGAGAGCGCCGCCGCAAGACCCTCGTCAGCGAGAATCGGCGGATGGATGTCGACGATCAATGACCGAAGCTCCTGCATCGCGCGACGGACGCTGACCGTGGACTCCTCGAGCGACTCCTTGGTCTGATCAAAGGTTGCGCCAGGCAGCCGCTCGGTCGCCGCCGCCAGCGAGAAAGCGGTCCCGGCAAGCCGTTGGACCACGCCATCGTGCAGATCGGAGGCAATCCTCCGCCGCTCGACATCGGACGCCTCGACAGCACGCACGAGCAGGCGCTCACGCTCCTCCTGCCCCCGCCGCAGTCGGCGCACGAGCGACCAGGCCAGTGGCCCCTGACTCAGCCACAGCAGCGCGATGGCACCCAGCATCACTGGCGCGAAGGCCAACCACAGTTGCCGGCCTCCTGCAGAGACCCCCCCGAAACGCTGATATACCTCGACGAGCACCCGCTCGCCGCTCGGCGTCGGCACGCCGACGTAGAACTCGAGGAGCTTGCCGAACCGGCGTTCATAGCGGTTCTCCGGCGGCCTAAGGTCGCTGATCCCGCCGCCGGCCGCGTCCGATTTGAAGTCCGCGAGGTCGTCTGCGGCGAGCTGGTACGGCTGACCGATGAGTTCGCGCTGGTCGGAGTACACGATGCGACCGTCCGCGGTCCACACCTTGAGTCGCACGACCTCGTCGTCGAGGACCCGGTCCCGTGCGACCTGGTCGATCCTGTCGATGGCAGCTGGGTCGCCCGACAGGACGTCGGCGGTGATGAGCGGACCGATGATCCCATGCCCGATGAGACGCGCGGACTCCCTCGTCAGGCGGATCGCCTCGTTTTCGCCAAGTCGCTGCTGCAGATAGAGGCCGACCGCGGCGAACAGGCCGACCGCGATGAGGCTCGTCGCCATGAATCCGCCAACCGCGCGTGCGGTGGAGGGAACGCCGCGCCATCCACCCGTGTGACGCCCTCGGCCCGCGGGGACCGCGTGCTTGCGCTGAGCGTGGTTCATCTTGATTCCCGGTCTCCGCGGGGTCTTGGCACAACGACCATTGAGGAGATTCTCGCAGCGTATTTTACTTACGTGCGGTACTTTTGGATAGTTAACTACCACTACGAAGGTTTAGGTTGACTTGCGCGGGAGGGCGCCGCCGCCGGGTGTTCATCGCGATTTCGCGTTGCACGGCCAGCGATGGTCTCACGGGTAGCTCAATATAAAGTTGAGCGTTATTGTGGGCCCTTTCTCCTGCGGGTATGCGCCCCTTTCCGTGGTCGGCGGACGATCTCACCGGTCCGGTATCCGGGTACTTCGGCGACGAAAGCGCGTGCACCGTCTGGCGAGCGCCCGGCCGATCGGGTACCGGGGTGCCGCTTCTGGCCTCCCATTTGTCCCGTTGTCGCCGTGACCCGGGAGACGGCACGATCGACGCACTTGACCCTGCACGCCTGTGCAACCGGCGAAGCCGCCAGAGGAGATCCACGAGACCATGGATACCGTCCGTACCAATCACTTGTCGCCCCCGTTCGGGTCACGGCGACCTGCACGTCGCACCGATGACAAATCCCGCCGAACACTCGTCGATGGCCGGATGCGCCGGCTGGTTGGGCGCTGGGGAATCCTCTCCGCGTTCGTCGTGGTTGCTGTTGCGCTTGGGATTCTGGCAGCCTCGGCAACGGCGGCCACCCCGGTGTTCCCCGACAACATCGTCGTGTTCCCCAACCGAGACTTCATCTCGGCTGAGGGTTTCCAGGACCGTGTGGGTCAGACCGCGCTGGTCGAGGTGACGCGCCCGGGCACGGGTGTCGTCGGTTCGGCTCGGGTTGTCATCCAGGCCGGTGACCTTCCCTTCGAGATCAACCACCCGGGTGGCGTCTGCTGGGGCGCTGGCACCGGCTTGAACGTGACACCGGACATCGTGCCCGGCGACGTCGTGTCCATGAGTTTCGCAGACACGACCGTCACGTCGGATGTGACGACGCAAGACGCCTACGTGACCGGAGTGAACTACGTCGACGGCTCCGACACCTTCACCGTCGTGGGTCACATCGGAGCGGGCGTCGACCCCGCCAACGTCGAGCAGCGCATCGTCAACCCGGCCCTCACCGCCACGGCCGTCGCGCGGCGCGATGTCAGCGTCGCACCCGGTCCCCTGACGGCCAGTCGCAGTGGGCAGTACCAGTCGGGCCTCGTGTTCGCCGGCGAGACGTTCACCGCCACGTACGTGTTCTTGGACCCGGCGGTCGCGCGGATCGCGGCGACCGGCGGCGGGGAGCGGTTCATGTCGTGGCAGGTCACCGACGCAGCCGCCAATCGGCAGGCATTGACGATCGCCGAGTTCGGCGAGCTTGGCGGTCCCGGGATGGGTGGCTGCCCGAATGGTCCGCTTGGCAGCGGTCCCCGTGGCCCGTCGGGTGTGACCGCGGTCAACGTCACGTCCGGCGGAGGTGCCGCGATCAAGGTCGACTGGACGCCCGCAGTGGCGATCGCGGGCACGCCGGCAATTACCGGCTACCGTGTCAGCGCCGTGGCGCAGACGGTGTCGGGTGGGCAGCAGGTCGAGATCGGCCGGCGTATCTCCGGTCAGGCGACGGCCGGCACGACGATCACCGGCTTGCAGAGCGGCGAGACCTACGATGTGTACGTGATCTCGGTCAGCAGTGTCGGTGAGACGTTCCCGGCGATCCATGCGCTCGCGGTCACCGACACCACGGCCCCGTCCCTCGCCGCGAACCCGGTCGGGGGGACGTTTGCAACCGCCCGCAACGTGAGCTTGACCGCCAACGAGGCGAACTCGCAGATCTTCTACACGCTCGACGGCTCCAGCCCGCTGTCCGAGGTCGATCAGTTGGCCGCCGGCGCCGTGAAGTACACCGGACCGATCGTGATCGCGGCGACTGCGACCCTCACGGCGGTGGCGTTCGACCCCGCGAGCAACGCCTCCACGCTGCTGTCGGAGACGTACACCATCGATGGCAATGCTGTCGTGCCTGGCGCCCCGAAGGTCGATTCTTCGAGCGTCGGCGTGGGGTCGATCACGCTCGCCTGGAGCATCGACCCGGCGTTCGTCGTGACCGACTACAGCGTCCTCGTCACGGATGCAGGCGGCACGCCGTCTGCCGACGTCGCGATCAACCCGATCGTGACGGCCGACAAGCAGCTCACGATCACGGGACTGACCGAGGGCACTGCGTACTACGCCACAGTGACGGCCGGCAACGCCAACGGGGCGGGTCCGGCGTCATCGCGGGTCGGGCCGCTCCGCCCGCTTGGAGCGCTCGTCGCCAACGCCGGACCCGATCAGCGGGTCACCCGTGGCCTGGCCGCCACAATAGTGACGCTCAACGGATCGGGCTCGACTTCGGGGGCCACCTACCTGTGGGAGCAGATCGGTGCGAGTGTGGCGGACACCGCGACGGTGACGGGTGCCAACACCCTCAACCCGACGTTCTCGTTGCCGCTGTACCGCTTCCCGGCGACCAATGGCGCACGGACGTTCCGGCTCACCGTCACCGGCGGTGACGGTACCGTCAGGACCGACGAGATGACCGTTACGCCCGTCGCCGGTGACGTCGTCTCGGTCACGCAGGCCCTGTGGAAGACCGGTGACTTCCGGATGGCGGGGACCGGCACCGCCAACGGCGCTCTCATCACGGTTCACACCGGATCGCTCGCCGGCCCGGTCATCGGGACGGCGACGGTGACCTTGGGCGCCTGGAACCTGCGGTTGCGCAACGCCGCCGCAGGGGCCTCGCGGCCTGCGAGCCTGTGGATTGAATCCACGGTCGGCGCCACCGCAGGACCCATCACAGTCAACTAACCGACAACGACCAAACCACAACCGAGGAGGGGGCCCGCCGCAAGGCGGCCCCTTCTGTCGTCTCATAAGGGTCACGTCGATTGCGGGGTAGTCTCTTGCCGATGCCGCTCAGTGACTTCCCACGCCATCCGCTGACGTTCGGTCCGTCGCCGATTCATCCGCTGCCCAGGCTCTCCGCGCATCTGGGCGGTCAGGTCGAGATCTGGGCCAAACGCGAGGACTGTAATTCGGGCCTGGCATTCGGCGGCAACAAGGTCAGAAAGCTCGAGTACCTCGTTCCGGATGTGCTCGCCAAGGGCTGCGACACGCTCGTGTCGATCGGTGGGGTGCAGTCCAACCACACACGGCAGGTTGCCGCGGTTGCTGCGCATCTGGGGCTCGGTTGCGTTCTGGTGCAGGAGCATTGGGTCGAATGGCCCGACAGCGTCTATGACCGCGTCGGCAACATCCTGATGTCACGCATCATGGGCGCCGACGTTCGCCTGTCGGATGCCGGGTTCGACATCGGGTT
>JANMDV010000213.1:0-1652 GCA_031376485.1 Actinomycetota bacterium | reverse complement strand
CGCCAGGTGTTTCCTGCGCGTCAGCGAGGTCGGACGACGAAGGTGCGGCTTCCGACGATGCGGCCGTAGCGTTGCTTGGCGAACGCGCCGAAGCCGGGCCAGATGTAGACGCGGTAGGCACCCGGGGCCAGCTTGAAGCGCCTGCCCTGGAACTTCCAGGTGGACTTGAGCGCGTAGGTGGTCGTCCTGGGCCAGACGCTCAGGATCTTCTTCGAGCCGCGATAGAATTGGATGTTGTAGTAGTCGGCGTTGAGGATCTGCGTCCAGGCGACGCTCGGCGCGCCGGCGACCCGCGCGCCGTCCGCCGGCGTGAGCAAACCTCGCACCGGCCTCGCGCTGATCGCCTGGGTGGTGGCGTGCCCTGCGACATCGGTCACGGTGGCGCGATACTGGTAGGTGATGCCGTTCTTGACGCGCTTGTCGACGAATGACTCGGCCGGTCCGCGGTAGACGACGCTCGCTGCCTCGTTTGCGATGCCCGGCGTGCGCGCGATCTCGACGGACGCCTCGGATCGCGTCCACCGCAGCGTCACGGACCGGTCGGCCGCCGTTGCGCCCACCGGAGCGAGCGCCGGCGAGGTCGCGTCGTACTTGAACGAGTAGATCAGCGGTGTGCTGACGTTCCCGGCTCGATCGCGGCATGTGCCGGCAATGGACGCGTCAGGGGTGTCTGGGCCGCTGTAGCTCGCCTGCGTACAGGCCGCGATTCCGGATCTGGCGTTCGCCGCGCTGGAATCGGCTCCTTGGAACACGATCCCGAACGGGCTTGTGTGCCATCCGAACAGATTCGCACTCACGTCCGGAACAGCTACCGAGATCATCGGCGCCGTCCTGTCGATCGAAATCGTGACCGTTGCCGAGAGGATCGGGGGATCGGGCATCGACAGACTCACCGCTTTGCACGTTCTTGTCGTTGTGCCCTCCTGGGCGATCGTGACGAGGCCGCAGTCGACATGCTCGTCCGCGCCCGGCACCTGGACGTCCCACGTCAGCCTGACGTTCGTCGCTTGCCAGGTGCCGCAGGGGCCGGGCGTGCACGTGGCGGTGATGCTGTCCGCACGAGCCGCTTCCGCGGCGACTAGGGCCACAGCGAGCGCGGCGAGGACAACGATCGACGGTCCAAGCCTCAGGAGTCTCACACCGAGGCCCCTGACTGTATCCGTCGCGTCAGCGCGACGAGGGACAGGCTCGCGAGGACGAGTGCGCCCAGGGCGATCGCCGCGCCGAGGGCGAGGCCTCCGTCACTGCCTTCCCCGGCTGGCGTCGCGATCGGGACGACGGCCGGCGTCGCGTTAATCGGTTTCCTGGGTTTCGCGGCAACCGGCTTCTGCGGCGGGGGGTTCGGGGCGGAAGCGGTCTTGGCGGCGCGGGCCGAGCCGTGCGCCTGCGACGAGCCGGTCGCGGTCGAGGAACTTGACAATCCTGCCGTCGTCGTCGCGTGGGACCGTCGGCCCGTGCTCGAAGGCTGCGCCAGAGGTGGCGTCGCGGGCTTGCCCACCGGGTCCGGTGACGGTGTGATGACTACAGGCGCGGGGTCGGGCGTGGGGCTTGCGACAGCGACCTGGGCGGTCAGGGCGAGGCCGACCACGGCGACCGCCAGCGACGCGAAACAGGACACAACTCGTAGGGGTTTCGTACCCATTTCTTCCCTG
>JANMDV010000190.1:0-4080 GCA_031376485.1 Actinomycetota bacterium | reverse complement strand
GCGTTCCGCGGCGCCCGTCGGGACGGGTTCGAGGGCAGCACGTTCGAGGGTGTCGTGCGGTACTGGATCGACAAGCCCGAGCAGAATACGCAGCCGATCATGCCCGCCGACATCGTCACGGGCAAAGACGCAGACGACGTCGCAGCGTATGTCGCCGCGGTTGCCGGCACCGGGGACGACCTGAGCCCCGCGCGGCCCGCGGAGGAGATCAAGTAGGGCGTCCCCGCGTCCTGGCCAGGCGTGGGGTCATCTTCAGGGGTGGCGTGTGCTCGTGATCCGGCCGAGTCGTTTCGCCTGAGCCGGCGTGGCGTGGGCCTCGACCGAGACAAGCGAGGTCGCCACGACGCGATCGGCGGCGTCCCCGCAGCTCCCGCCGCTCTTCGGGTGAGGCTTCTCCATGATGAGCCGCACGAGGGCACACCAGGCGGACGCGCCCCGGGCGGCCCTACTTGACGAGCGCCAGGCGCCGCCCGTCCACGCCCGGCAACACGCGGCCGGCCTCGACGCCCATCCAGGATTCGAGCAGCGTCGCGTACAGATTGCGGAATTCGGTGGTGACCAGCAGGTTGCCGTCGGGATCCAAGTTGGTCAGGCCGGGGAACTCGCTCTGGACGCCACCGTTGGCGTGGTTGCCAACCAAGAGCACGCACCCGCCGGCGCCGTGATCGGTGCCGTTCGAGTCGTTGTCCTCCGCCCTACGGCCGAACTCGCTCCACACGAGCGTCATCACGCGATCGGACAGGCCCCGTACATCGAGGTCCGCCTGCCATGCAAGCAGCGAATCGCCGAGCGTCTTGAGCAGCTGGGCGTGTTCGACGGGTTGCTGGTCATGGGTGTCAAAACCGCCGTGGCTGATGGTGGCGAGGCGCGTGCCGAAGCCTGCGCCCAACATCCGCGCAAGGTTGCGCAACCCGTTGCCCAGATGCTCGTCCGGGTATGCGATCGGGGTCGGAGGAACCTGGTCGCCCTGGGCGCGCAGTGGCGCGAGCTGGTCGAACACGCCGATCGCCCCGCGGTATGCCTGCTGAGCCGCCTTGCGGGCCTTACTGCGAGCGCCTGAGGTCGCGCCGCGGTACGGGCCGAGCGCCGCCTCGTCGCTCCACACATCGGGGATGGAGAACCCGAACCCGCCGGGATCGAACACGGTTGCGACCGGTGCCTGGCGGCTCTGCAGGATCGGGTCGAGGTTCCACCCCATGCTGATCGCCTGCAGCGGGTTGTCGGTTCCGCCCAGCAGGTCGATCGTCCTGCCGAGCCACCCGGTGCGGTCGAACGACTGCCCGACGACGCCGGTGCGCCAGAATATCTGCGAGTTGAAATGCGACTGGTCGGGGTTGGCGTAGTCGACGGCGGGCAGCACGGCGACCTTGCCGGCGTCAGAGAGCGTCTTGAGGCCGGTCAGCGATGGATGCCAGCCGAACTCCGGGTGGCCGGACACGGCGAGCGTCGTCGCAGGATCGATGCCGATCCGTGCGCGCAGCTGCGGGTAACGCGGATCACCAACCGGAACGAGGGTGTTGAGACCATCGTTGCCGCCGTCCAGGTAGATCGAGACGAGGATGCGGGCATTGGGATCGTCCGCGGCCTGCGCCGCCGCTGCCTCGAAGAGTCCCTTGGCACCGAGCCGGGGCATCGCGGCGACCGCGAACGCCAGGCCACCCGCGCCCACGAGCATTCGCTTGCGTGTGATCCCCCGTGAGCTGGTCAGTGCCGCGCCTGGGCCGCCGGCGAGCAAGTCCTCGGGGATCCCGACGATGTTGTCCGCGGCAGCGCCCAAGAGCGCCCGTCGCGAGACACGCCAGTCGTCACACCCGCAGTTTCGATGTTCGTTCATCAACACACCTGTGCGTCGGGGCCGGCCAACATCATGTGGCAGAGGACACGCAGGCGCTCCGGCCAGTAGTGCTCTTCCTGCCAATCTGCGGTCTTGTCGGCCACGCTGGACCGGGCGTACCGGGCGAGCGCAGCACGCGACTGGGCGCTCGCCCACGGTCGTCCCGTCATGCGTTGGGCCGCGGACAGCGCCTGGGCGGGTGTTTGTGTCTTGGCGATCGTGCCGTCCTTGATCTGCATCGCCCGCACCGTCTGAGACGCTGCTTCGTACCGGGCCCGGACCGAAGCGGTGGTCAACCAGGCCTCGTCCTGCTCCCAGCCACTCACGTTGGGCGGGTAGAACGGGCGTTGGCTCATGTTGTCGAGCATCCAGGTCCAGCTGTCGGTGGTGACGACCTGGTTGGTCTTGCGCAACATGCCCGCCACGTAGACGACCGGCGGCTTGACCTGGTCCGGCTCGCCGAGATCCGCCAACAGCGCGGGATGCGTCAGGATGATCTGGAGTACCGGACGGATTTGGGTGCCCGATGTCCTGTAGGTGGCCACCAACTGCGTGAGCGTCCCGGGTGGGCAGGGACGCGCCGTGAAGTACCCCCAGAGCTTCTTGCACAGGTAGGGCGCGTGTTTGGGGTGGTTGATCGCCAAGTTGACGACATCGTTCGGCGTGAACCGGCCGGTCTTGCCCAGGATCTTCTTGACGCCATCGTCATGCCGCTCAGGGTCATACCCGAAGGCCTTGGTGTCGTAGTTGTAGGTGAATCCCGTCAGGGCGCGGGCGGCCTCGCGAACATCCTGCTCGGTGTAGCCGTTGTTGACGCCGAGGGTGAACAACTCGAAGAACTCGCGGGCGAAGTTCTCGTTGGGGTCGTCCTTGTCGGAGTTGTCAAGGTCCAGAAAGCGTTGCATCGCCTGATCGTTCAGGAGGGCCTGCGCGAGCTTGCGGAAGCTGCCGAGCGATCGCGAGCGGATCGTGAAGTACTGCTGCAGCATCAGTCTGGAATCGCTGACTTTCTCGTTGCTCGTGGCGAAATGGTCGTGCCAGTTGAGGGCCATGCGTTCGACAAGTTGGTGGCGTCCGCGGACCATGCGATCGAGCCACCACAACACATCATGGCCATAGACATTGACCGGGTCGATGGGGTGTCCGTCGACGGTCGGCTCCGGCGCCTTTCGAAGCTGTGGTCCCCGCGGGAACAACAGCTCGTGGACCGCCACGTCCATGCCGGCGCGGGCCAAGCGATCGACGTCACCTGGGAGCGCGCCGAACCCCGCCCGCCAGTACAGGCGCTCGACCTTTGCTCGGGCCACGCGGGTGGGGCGTCGCGCAGCCGCTTTTGTCACGGTGCCGTCGTCGGGAGCCTGGGCGCACGAATGACGAGCGGCCAGGACATGCCAAGGGCCTCATGATCCGAGACTCCGCAGAACAGCCGGTACTTGCCGGGCCGCAATCGGATCCTGATCGTGCTGAGCCCGTCCGGGTCGACGATGGGGGTCCGGGCGATGACGCGGCCGTCTGAACGGCGGACCGCGAGGTCGTGCTCGTCCTCACCGTTGTTGCGGAGTTGGATCTGCCATCGGCCCGACGGACCGGCCTTGCGGGATCCGCGCAGCACGAATTCGTCGGCATTCACCAACATCCGCGCAGGCGGGGGTGGGAGGTCGGCTCCTGACATCTGGATCTCTATCGGCAGCGAACACCCACATCCTGAGGGCCCGTGTCATGAAAACTCCCTTGCCGGACGGCGAGCGAAACGGCCCGGAGCGGGGCTCGCCCCCGGCGGCTGGCAATACGAACCGCAGGGCGGCTCTTTCCGAAGCAAATCCGAGCACTACGGTGCTGGCGAGCCTCGTCGCTACTGGTGGTAACGGCGATCTCGCCAGCGCCGTAGTGCGACGGTTTGCAGCCGCCGAACGGTGAGGGAGTCATGACACGGGCCCTAAGTGGTCTACGCTCTCGGGGTGGAACGCGGTGCATTGACGGCAGGGGCAGAAAGCTGGCTCGCGCAGGCCAGGCCGCTCCCCGTACTGCGTGATCCCGGGGCATGGCGCGCCGTTGCGATCGAACCGGTGGACGAGTCGCTCGTCCAGGTCGCGGACATCGGAGGTGCGGTGCGCGACGACCCGCGCTACCACGTGATGGGTCTGCCGGGCGCGCGTGCCGCCAACATCCTGAGACAGGGTGTCGCGGACCGTCTTGCGCGGGTCGCGGGCGGGTTGCCTGACGGCGTGACGCTGATCGTGTGGGAC
>JANMDV010000168.1:0-18387 GCA_031376485.1 Actinomycetota bacterium | reverse complement strand
GAGGCTCGGCGACACCGTCTCACTCGGTTTTGCTTCGGAAATAGCCGTCCTGCGGTTCGTATTTCCAGCCGCCGGGGGCGAGCCCCGCTCCGGGCCGTTTCGCTCGCCATCCGGCCCAGCAGTTACTTTTGCGCGAACCCTTATTCGGCGAGGATCACACCCGAGGCCAGGCGGAGACGTATGAGAACGGCGCGATGGGTCCGCCGCCGCCGGGGTGAATCTCGAAGTGGACGTGCGGCGGAGTTCCGCGCGCGTCGCCGCTGGTGCCGACGTAGCCGAGCACCGTCCCGGCTTTGACGACGGCGCCCTCCCTGGCGGCGGGCGCAAAGCCGGAGAGGTGGGCGTGGTAGAACTCGTTGCCCCACCGGTCGCGCAGCCAGTAGCGCCACCCGCCGACGCGGTTCCACCCGACCCGGAACAACGTGCCATCACTGATCGCGACGACGGGCGTGCCGTTGGTCGCGAACAGGTCGATGCCCTGATGGCTGCGGCCACCGGGGCGCGGGCCGCCCCAGTCATTTGAAAACGAGCCGCCACCGACGATTGGGAATATGTGGGTTGCGCCCTGTGGCATGGGATAGTACGCGGTGAGCGGTGTTGCGACGGGCATCGGCCCCTCGGACGGCGAGGCCGCAGGGTTCGCGCTTGCCGGGGGCGCGAACCGCGACTGCGATTGACGAAGCTGGGCGGCGAGTGCGGAATCGGGTGAGCTGCCGGGAATCTGACGCGACTGCTGCACCGGCTCCGCGCTCTCGCTGCCGACCTCGCTCGTGGCATCCGCAGGCAGCGCGTCCGTAACACCTGACTGTGTACTCGACGGTGAGGTTGGAGTCGTGATCGCAGTGGGGGCCCGCGGCGCGGTGGTGCCGGAGACGGTGGGGTTGGTCAAGTTCGCGAGGACGTCTCGGGGGCTCGGCACATCCACGGTGATCGGGTTGGGCGTCGTCGCGGTGACCGACCATGCGGGTGCCTCGGGTGCGGGACGACCGATTGCGGGCGCAAGCGCGCCGAGCGGCGCGACGATCATCATCCCAATCAGCAGGCGACCACGGTCAAGTATCCGTTCGGGAGAGAACATCCCCTTTTTAATCGGCGCATTCCGAGCGCGACTTAACCAACCCCGTCGTCCGGTCCGGGGTGGACGCGCACGACCGGTTCTGGCCAATTGGCACTCGCCCGGTGTGCCAGACGACCATCTGACACCCCGACGGTCTCACTCATACAGGTTCTCGCCGGGAGGGCGAGCGCTTGCCGGACGGCGAGCGAAAACAGAGCAGCACGGTACTGGCGGGCTTCGCCGCTACCGGTGGTAACGGCGACCTCGCCCAGTGCCGCAGGGCGACGGTTTGTGCCGCAGGGCGACGGTTTGCAGCCGCCGAACGGTGAGGGAGTCATGATGCGGGCCCATAAACCAGACCCCGATCCGCTGGCGAGATTCGGGCGAGTGTGCTCACTGTGTCCCCCCGTTGGTGATGTCGTGTCGGGAGGCAGGCCGCGGCGAGCGCCGGCAGGGAGCAAGGGGGGTCCTCCGGGGTCGCGGCCGACCCAGAGCACGCCGAGCACGCCGGCGAGCAGGATCAGGGCCCAGCGCTGATGCGCCGCCATCCAGAACGGATCGTCGGGACTCGCGGGGAAGAGCCCCCAACGTGACGGGAGCAGCAGATACGCGGCGGCGAGGAACGCGAGGAGCGCCGGTCCGGCCGCGACCCCGCCACGGCCGTCTCCCCGGATCCGGCCTGCCAGGGCCGCCGCCGCCAGCGTGAGGGCGAGCATCGCCGCCAGCTCAAGGCTGACGGCCCACCAAGCGACCCCGTCCGCAAACGAGGAGAGGAGCGCCCAGACGGCGGCGAGCGGCACGACCGCCAGCGCGACCCGCAGGGCGCGGCGGACAAGCAGCGATGTCGGGGCGCTCGCGACCGTGGTGGCTGCCGCATCGTCAAGGATGAACGCGGCGCCTACGCAGATGCCAATCGCTGCGAGGCGAAACTCCGTGACGCCCTGATCGGTCAGCGCGAGGAAGGCGAGCGCGACGGCGCTCCCGCCCGCGAGCGGCGCCCATGAGAGCGAGTGGACGGTGGGCCGCACGAGCAACGCGGCCTGCCGGAGTCCCCTCACGCGAGTCGCGGGCGGTCTCGGAGCAAGGCGAGCGCCCCGAACAGGATCGCCAGCCCAACGATACCCGGAACCAGAAGCCCCCAACGGGATTCCGCGGGGCCCACGAGGTTGACCAGGATGAACATCCCGACGACGCCGATCGTGGCGGCACCCGGGTGCGGCATCCAGCGCGCAAGCGCCAGCCCGAGGGCGCCACAGAGGGCGACAATCGCCGGCGCGATAACGGCTTGGAGGACGCTCGGCGGGGGACCACCCTTGCTCATGAACACGAGCACACCGATCGCCGCGATGAGCGCCGTCGCGGCGAGCGCCCAGGTCAGCGAGACGAGATGGGCAGCCGTCCGAGCCCGGGCGGAGGCCGGTAACGACCGGTACAGCTCATCGGCGGCGTCGCGCCGGCCACGCAGCGCGGCCAGGTTGACCGCCACCAGCACGGCCGCCGCGAACGGCATCATGGGAACGAGGAGCGACCAGGCGTAGCCATCGGCGTCGGCCTCGTCGAGGAACAGGATGGACAGGAAGGACACTGCAACAGGAAGCGCCGCGCCGGCGAGGATGAACGGGTGGCGCAGCAGCCGGCGGCCCTCGACACGGGCGAGCGCAACGACGGTCGCACGCGGTCCGCCGGGGGGCGGCGCCGCGCTCACGCCGGTGCGCCCGCTCACCGGTCCACCTCGTCCCCTGGCCGAGCACCGAGCAGCATCAGGTAGCCATCCTCGAGGGTCGGCTCGACGAGTTCGGCCAGATCGGGCGCGGAGCCGATGTGGCGGTGGCGTCCCTCGCCGGTGCGCCACGACAGATGGGCGGCGGGGCCGCGCTCATCGGCCAGCCAGACCGCTCCCCGGGCCACAGCGGCGAGCTCGGGAGGCGTGCCTGCGAACGGAGTCCCGCCCGCATTCATCACCACCACGTGCCCGCAGAGCGCAGCCACGTCCTCGGTCTGATGGGTCGACAGGACGACCGTGCGTCGCTCGGCCAGCTCGGAGACGATCTCGCGAAAGCGCAGCCGCTGCTCGGGGTCGAGACCCGCCGTCGGCTCGTCCAGAACGACCAGCTCGGGCTCGCCGAGGAGCGCCTGGGCCAGGGCGACCCGCCTGCGCATGCCACCCGAGAGCGCCTTGATCTTGCGCCCCGTCACGTCCTCGAGGCCGACCAGGCAGAGCACCCGGCGCACTTCGTCGTGGCGGGCCCGGCGATCGGTCAGCTCCTTGAGGATCGCGACGTAGTCGACGAACTCGAAAGCGGTGAAGTGAGCGTGGAAGCCCGGCTCCTGCGGCATGTAGCCCAGCTGGCGGCGGATGGCGAGCCGGCCCTCGGCTCGCGCGGGGTCGTGCCCGAGCACCCGAAGCTGCCCGGCGTCCGGCGCGAGCACCGTCGACAAGATGCGCAGCAGCGTGGTCTTGCCGGCGCCGTTGGGGCCGAGGAGCCCGGTGATGCCCGGCCCGAACTCGAGGGACACCCCCGCCAGTGCGCGCGTGCGCAGAAAACGCTTCTCGACGCCGACGATCTCGATCGTGGTGGTGCTCATACGTGGCTCCCAAGGTCGAATGAGTCACGGCGGCACGCCAGTACGAGCCCGGACGCGGCCGCGAGGATGAGGAGACCGATCTGCGCCCTCGGGCCGAACGCGACGAGGCGATCGTCGGCGACCAGGGCGCTGACGGCGACGATCGCCGTCCAGACGAGGCCCACCGAGCCGGCGGCCACGAGCGGCGGAACGACAGTCGCGAACGCCAGGCTCAGCACGGTCAGGGCGAGCGAGGGCACGAGCCAGGCCGCGGCCATCCAGCCCACGTGCGGAAGCGTGATGGCGGCGAGCCCGGCCAGGGCGGCGGTGCCCGCGAGCACCGACGCGGCCCTCGTCAGAACCAGGTGGAAGCCACTCATGGGCGCGGCCGCGCCGATCTCGTAGGTCGGGTCGATGCCCGGGCCATAGGCCGCGGCCACCCCAGCGAGGGGGAGGAGCGCCGCCAAGACAAGGAACGTGAGCAGGCCGCGTGCGCCCTGCTGGGCGGCGAGGGCGGCGAACCCGAGCGACAGCGCGACCGCGATCAGCCACGAGGCGCTGAGCGACGGCGTCGCCGCCAGAAGGCGGGCGCGGTGGTCCGACACGCCGAGGCGGACGATCAGCGTCTCGAGCGGTCCGCGCCGGGGAGCGTCGACCGTGTTGCGGATCTCTCCCCACACCCGCTCGAGGCGCTTGCCGTCGGCCAGGGCCACGAGCGCCTGCCGGCAGGTGGCGCAGTTGATCACATGCGCCTCAAGCGAAGATGCGCTGGGGTGATCGGCCTCGCCTCGGGCGTAGGCGCGAAGCAGGTCGTGAGTCGCGTGCCAGCTCATGCGAGAGCCTCCCTCAGTTGGTGGCGGGCCCGCATCATGCGGGTCTTGACGGTTCCCGCGGGGATCCCCAGCAGCTGACCCGCTTCCCGACTGGTGAGACCGTCGAGAATGGTGGCCTGCACGACGGCTCGAAGCTCCGGGGAGAGGCGATTGAGCGCCGAGCCCAGATCGCCGTGCTCGACCCCCAGCAGGACCTGCTCCTCGGCCGAGGGGGCGGCGTCGGTCTCCGAAAGGCGCGCGGTCCCCGCCGGGCGGCGGCGGACACCGTCGATCAGCCGGCGGATGGCGATGCCCCAGATCCAGGCCGCCACCTCGCCGCGCCCCTCGTAGTGCGAAGCGCGACGCCAGACCGCGACGAAGGTGTCCTGCAGGGCGCTGTCGGTCAGGTCCCGGTCGGCGCAGCGGCGCGAGAGCCGAAGGCTGAGCCAGGGCGCGTGGCGCTCGTACAGCGTCCGCAGGGCCTGAGCGTCGCCGCAGGCGACCGCTGCGAGCAGTTCCTGGTCAGTCGACGTCGGCGACGGTTCTGTGTCCACACTCATACTGTCGCAATCGGAGGGAGAACGGTTCATCGCACCAAATGTTCTTGCTGTGCCGCATGCTCTCACGGACTCGGGAGCGGCCCGACCTGACAGGCAAAGGGGGCTCGCAGCGCGAGACATCGCCGCAAATGAGTCCGACTTCCCTTATGCCGCGGGCGGGTGGCCACGCCCACTTTCAGTGACTCCGCCCGTGGGTGAACTGCGGACCGGCAACCCGCGTGCCGGAGGATTGCCCACCGACGAACCGAGCGGGGGCCATGCCGAGCCGGGCCGGGGGCGCGAGTGCTACGTCAGACCGGTCGCGCCGACGAGGACACCGATCGCATAGGTGATCGCCATCGCCAAAGCGCCGCCGGCCATGACGCGCAGGACTGCGGGGCGTCGCGGAGCGCCACCGAGTCGGGCGCTCAGGGCCCCGGTCAGCGCGAGACCCGCGAGGACCGCCACGAAGGTGATCGCCACACGAATGTCTGCGGGCGCGAGCGCAATCGCGAGGAGCGGCAAGAGCGCACCGACGGTGAACGCGACGAACGACGCGGTCCCTGCCTGCCAGGGGCTCGTCAGCTCATCGGGGTCCAGGTGGAGTTCGACATCGGCATGTGCCGCGAGTGCGTCCTGATCGGTCAACTCCTGGGCGACGCGCTCGGCGACCTCGGCAGACAAACCCTTGGTCTCGTAGATCTGCGCCAGCTCGCGAAGCTCGCCCTCGGGGTCATCGGCCAGCTCCCGGCGTTCGGTCGCGACGAGCGCACGTTCGGAGTCGCGTTGCGTGCTCACGGAGACGTACTCGCCAACCGCCATCGACAGCGCCCCGGCGAAGAGCCCCGCGATACCGGCTGTGACGAGTGCGCCGCGGTCGCTCGTCGCACCGGCGACCCCGACAACCAGGCTGGCGGTCGACACGATCCCGTCGTTGGCGCCGAGCACCCCAGCACGCAACCAGTTGAGCCGCTTGCCCATCGACTCGCCATGCGGTTCACGTGGACCGCCGATCGGCGTGACGCGGGAGGGGTTGGTCACGAGCAGATCCTAGGCGGTTGCAGTTGCGGACACTGCCGTCCCGAGCGCCGCCCTCGAATCAGGTCAAAGCCGTCGTGACGGTCGGCTGGTGACATTTGCGGGCACTGCCGCCCGAGCGCCGCCGGGTGCCGTCCGCTCATCGGATCCCCGGACCCGGTCACTCCGAACACGGCTTGCCGACGACCATTGGCCTCCCGACAACGTGGGACAGCGGGACACCGACCTGTGCCAGAACCGTCACGAAGTGTTTCGTCCATGTAACAAATGGCCGTCGCCGGCGACGCCAAATGGCTATTTGGACCACACAAGGCGACCGCGATGACGGAGTGCGCCGTCGATTGAGAGGTCGGTTCTGGCCAACGGGCGGGCGTGTCGTCGCGCTCTGATCGAGTGGCGGCGTCGCTCGACCCCACTCATGATCGCACGCAGCAGCCCGGGAAAACCACCGAGATGCACCGACCGGCGCGTCGTGCTTCTGCGCCGGCCGGTGGGAGGATTACGCCGACGCGACTACGAGCAGCCCGAGGTCGAGCCGCAGTTCTCGCATTTGTAGCAACTGCCTGAGCGGATCATCGTCCAGCCGCAGCTCGAACAGATCGCGCCATCGGTCTGCATGCGGAACGTGTACGCACCGCCCTGGGCGGGCGAAAGCGGGATCTCCGTCTGCCCCGGGGTGTTCGTCGACCCGGCAGACGGGTCTACTTTCGGCAGCTCGATGACCTTGCCGGCGGGTGTCCCGGTGTCACCGTCACCGATGCGAGCGTTGGCCTCGGCGTCGGCGATGGCCTTCGCCTCGGCGCGCAGTTGCTCGGTGATGATGCCGACCTGACGCTGCTCATTCTCGGACAGGAACTTGGCCGACAGCCAGCGCACCAGGTAGTCGACGATGGATTTCGCCATCGGGATCTGCGGGTTGCCGGTAAAGCCGGACGGCTCGAACCGCATGTGGCTGAGCTTGTCGACCATCACCTGCAGGGGCACGCCATGTTGCAGCGCGAGCGACATGCAGATCGCGAGCGAGTCCATGAGGCCGGCGACGGTCGAGCCCTGCTTGGCCATCTTCATGAAGACCTCGCCCGGGCTACCGTCCTCGTACTTGCCGACGGTGACGTATCCGTCGTGGTCGGCGATCGAGAAGTGGTGGGTGATCGCCTCGCGCTCGTCGGGCATGCGCCGACGCACCGGACGCGCCGCCTGGGTCGGCTCGGGCAATGCCTTGCCGGTCGACAGCGGCTGCGTGCGCTTGGACCCGTCACGGTAGATGGCGAGGGCCTTGACGCCTTCCTTCCACGCCAGCTGGTAGGCGCCGGCGATCTCCTCGGGCGACGCCTCGGTCGGCATGTTGACGGTCTTTGAGATCGCGCCCGAGATGAACGGTTGCACCGCGCCCATCATCTTGATGTGCCCGCTGGAGCTGATCGAGCGACTGCCCTTGAGCGGCGTGAACGCGCAGTCGAACACCGACAGGTGCTCGTCACGCAGATCCGGGGCGCCCTCGATCGTCTCGTGCTCGTCGACGAACTGGACGATGGCCTCGACCTGCTCCTGCGAGTACCCGAGCTTGCGAAGCGCGCGCGGCACCGTGTTGTTGACCAGTTTGATGACGCCGCCGCCGACGAGCTTCTTGTACTTGACCAGGGCGATGTCGGGCTCGACGCCGGTGGTGTCGCAGTCCATCATGAAGCCGATGGTCCCGGTCGGCGCGAGCACGGTCGCCTGGGAGTTGCGGATGCCGTGAACCGGGCCGCGGTCCGCCACGTTGCGCCACGCCTCACGCGCAGCGTCCAGCAGGCCGCCGTCGGGGACGAGCTGCTCGTTGATCTCCTCGACCGCCCGCAAGTGCATCCGCATGACGCCCTGCATCGGCTGCGCGTTGACCGAGTATCCGTCGAACGGTCCCATGCGCTCCGACAGCCGCGTCGACATCTCATACGCCCGACCGGTCATCAGCGACGTGACCGCGCCGGCGTACGCCCGCCCGCCGTCCGAATCGTACGCCATGCCGTTGGACATGAGCAGTGCGCCCAGGTTGGCGTACCCGAGCCCCAACTGGCGGAACGCGCGCGCGTTGGCGCCGATCGCCTCGGTCGGGTAGCCCGACCGCGTCACGATGATGTCCATCGCGGTAATCGTCACGTCGACCGCCTGCTGGAAGTCCTCGACCAGGAACCCGTCCTCGTCGTCGACGAACTTCATCAGGTTGAGCGACGCGAGGTTGCAAGCCGAATCATCCAAGCTCATATATTCACTGCACGGGTTAGAGCCGTTGATGCGGCCGCTGTTGGGGCAGGTGTGCCATTGGTTGATCGTGGAGTCGTACTGCATGCCCGGGTCACCGCAGATCCATGCGGCCTCGGCGACCTTGCGCATAAGGTCGCGCGCCGGGAACGTGTCCATGACTTCGCCGGTGGTGACGGACTTGGTGTGCCAGTCCTTTCCGGCCTCGACGGCGAGCATGAACTCGTCGGTGACGCGTACCGAGTTGTTGGCGTTCTGGAACTGGATCGAGTTCCAGACCTCGCCGTTCATCCCCATGTCGTAGCCCATCTCGCCGAGCGCCCAGGCCTTCTTCTCCTCGGTCGCCTTGCACTCGACAAAATCGGTGATGTCGGGGTGGTCGCAGTTGAGGATGACCATCTTGGCCGCGCGACGGGTGGTGCCGCCGGACTTGATCGCCCCGGCACACGAATCGGCCCCGCGCATGAAGCTGACCGGCCCCGACGCGGTGCCGCCACCCGACAGGTGCTCGCGCGACGAGCGGATCTTGGAGAGGTTGATGCCCGACCCCGAACCGCCCTTGAAGATGACGCCTTCCTTGCTGATCCAGCTCAGAATGGAGTCCATCGTGTCGTCGACCGACAGGATGAAGCAGTTATGGACCGCGACGTGGTTGGTCAGGTACTCACCCGACTCGGTCTGGATGTCGTACACCTCATGGACGCCGACCGGCTCGATCGCGACGATCTCCTCCTCGCGCAGGTCCGGGCAGCGCTTGAGCCCGCGAAGCCCGAGCGACTCGAGCAGCTTGCGCTGCTTGTCTCCTGCGACGAACCCGACCTGCTCCGCAAAGCGCGCACGCTCGGATCCGATCGCGATGACAACCTCGTGGAGGTCGTGACGATCCTCACGCTTCTCCTCCTTGCGAAAGCGACGCGAGTAGATCCCGAGCACACCGAGCAGCACCTGCACGTCCTCGGCCCACTGCTCGGAGATCACCGCGAACGCGACGCGGCCGTTCTCCTGACCGTTTTGCCGGCGGACGCTGACGTACCCGTCGGCCTGGAAGATGCTGCGAAGGTACGCCGAGATCTCGTCGTGGGACGCAGTCCAAAGCCGCTTCGGGACGCGGATTTCGGTGCCGCGGGCCATGAGGTCCCACGACTCGACGAACTCCCTGAGCACCTCTCCGTAGATGCGGATGCGCCGGATGTGCAGATCGCCGTCCTTCGAGGGAACCTCACGGACCTTGCGGTGGGCCTCCGGGAACGCCACATCGAGGTGGGACATGATCCAGTCGTGCTCGGCGTCGTTGACGGTCATGAACTCGACCGTCAGAGAGCGATTGGTGCCGTGCTCGTACTGCCCGACGAACCCGTCGGCCTGAAGCCAACCCGCGAGCGCTGCCTCGGAGATCAAGAGTTCGTCGATCGCGTCGAGGGTGAAGTCAGGCGTGTCGGAGACGATGTCCGACCGAACGCCGGCCGCCACCAGCGGCCGGTCCACGACCTTCGCCCGGTGGGGGTGCAGGTGCATCCGCATTCCCGGCCGCAGCTCGTCGATGCGCATCCACTCCGGCGTGGTGCGTCGCTCGTGGACGGCCTTGACGACGTGGTCCGCGGTCGCCTCGACGAAGCTGCCGTTACGAAGTCGCACACGGACGACGGGTTTTTGGCCGTTGGCCTTGACAGCGACCACGCGGGTGAGGCCATCGGGGTCATACACCTCAAGGCCGACCTGATCGCCCTCGACGATCTCACCGATCGGGACCATGCCACGCGGCGTCGAAATGAGTGCGCCGTAGGGCTGACATGCACTCGACTGGGGGCTCTCGCGGGTGCCCATGTTGAACCACACGGGGGAGTTGAACGCCATCTTCTGCTGGACGAGCAGGTGGGTCAGTTCGGCCTCGAACGTGTCGGCCTCGACGACGTCGGCGAAGTACCCCTCCTCCTCGCCCCACGTGCGCAGCGTCAACACGATCCGGTTGATGAGCTGACGGATGCTGGACTCACGCCGCGGCGAGCCGAGCTGCCCGCGGAAGTACTTGGACGCCACGACGTTGGTGGCAAGCTGCGACCAGTCCTTGGGGACCTCGATGTCGTCCTGCTCGAACACGGCCTGGCCGCCCTCGGCCTGGATGCCCGCAGACCGGCGTTCCCAGGCGACCTCGTCATACGGATGCACGCCGGGGGTGGTGAAGTGCCTGCGAAGCGCAAGGCGCGCACGGGCGTCGCCGGTAGCCTGTGAGGCGGCGAGCTGGGTGGCCATCAGTCAGTACCCTCCTGATCGGGTGATGCGGTGGTTGGTGTGGCGAGTCCGCCCGACAGTGCCCGGAGGCGGCCACGGCGGCCCTGTGTGGTGACCGTTGGACCGGTCATCGTATCGAACATGTGTTCGTCGAGCGAACTCTGGCCGCGCGGCAACGGCGGCTCACGTTCGAGTCGCGCGAGCTCTCCCTCGAACTCCTCGACGTCGGAGAACGCCCGGTAGACCGAGGCGAACCGCACGTAGGCGACTTGGTCGATCTCCTTGAGTCGGCGCAGGGTGAGTTCACCGATCAACTGGCTGGACGCCTCCTGGCGCAGCCGGTTGCGAAGCTCGGATTCGATGTCGCGCACGGCCATCTCGAGCAGCTGCGTCGAGACCTGGCGCTTGTGGCAGGCACGCTGCAGGCCCGACAGGAGCTTCTGCCGGTCAAACGGCTCCCGCTCGCCGGACGATTTGATGACGACGATCGACGCCTCTTCGATGTGCTCGTACGTCGTGAACCTGCGCTCACAGGCGCTGCACTCCCGCCGACGGCGGATCGCGTCCTTGGCGTCGGCGACGCGGGACTCCACCACACGGTGGTCGGGGTGCTCACAGAACGGACAGATCATGGTCGCGGAACGCTATCCCTGGGGTCGGACGAAGGAACTACACGCTACATTCAGCGCGTGGGGGGTGCATCCTCCCTCGTCGTCGCGCCGGATGCAAGCCCGCGGCGACGCCGTTTGTCCCGCTCTGACCGGCAATCAAACGTGTCGTCACAACACAATGTGTAGAGGTTTTTGCTAATCATCTCGCATCGGGATACTCTTTCCGCATCGATCCCATCGCGAACCCATACACGCCCGGAGCCGGTTCCAGACCTCATGCACTCGTCGGACGCGAGCGAGAACGCCGCGCCTTCGAGGTCGCGGTCAAGCGGTTGGCTCAGGGCAGGCAGGCACGAAGCCAGATGCTGACCGGCCTTCGCGGCGTCGGAAAGACGGTCCTCCTGCAGGACTTCGCTCGCACCGCGCGCACCGAGGGCTGGGTCCACGAACATCTCGAAGCAACCGAGGATCTGCGCTTCGTCGAGGCGATCGCCACATTGACCCGCAAAGCCCTTCTTGATCTGAGCGCCTCGCGCCGCGTCGCGGACCGAGTACGACGAGCATCCGGTGTTCTCCGGGCGTTTCGCATCAGATGGAAGTTGCCCGAGGGCATCGACATCGAAATCGACCCGATCCCGGGGCCCGCCGACTCAGGGATGCTCGATGACGATCTCGCCGGACTGTTCCTCGAGTTGGGTGAGACGGCACGAGCAAGCGGGACGGGCGTCCTGTTCACGATCGACGAGGTCCAGTACCTGTCGAGCGAACACCTCGCCGCGCTCATTGTCGGGTTGCATCGCGTCGCACAGGAGCAGCTTCCGTTCCTCGTCGCCGGAGCCGGTCTGCCATCGCTGCCCGGCCTTGCCGGCGAGGCGAAGTCATACGCGGAACGGTTGTTCGACTTTCCGTCCATCGGCTCACTCTCCACCGACGACGCAGCAGCCGCACTCACAGTGCCTGCGGACGAACTCCACGTCCAGTGGACCCCCAAAGCGATCGAGCGGGTGTTCGACGTGACCCATGGGTACCCGTACTTTCTTCAGGAGTTCGGCAAGCAAGCGTGGGATGTCGCCGACGGCCCCGGCGTGATCGACGCCGACGATGTGGAGACCGCGTTTCCCATCGCCCTCGACGAACTCGACACTGGCTTCTTCCGCGTCCGGATCGACAGGGCGACTCCTGCGGAGCGCGCGTATCTCAAAGCGATGGCCTCGCTCGGGGGACCGGGTCCCTATCAGTCGGGCGATGTCGCGACCGCACTCGGGAAGGCGCGCACGAGCCAGGTCGGACCAACGCGCGACGGCCTGATCAAACGCGGGTTGTGCTACTCACCCCGCTGGGGTGAGATCGCGTTCACCGTGCCGATGTTCGACGCCTTCGTTCGGCGCTCGCTGGGGTGAGCGAGCCAGAGGCGCTGCCACGCACCGACCCCGTCCACGATGCGTCTAGCGCAGGAACGTTACGTGTTTGATCGGCCAGTACGTGACCTCGGCCTGACCGATCACCGCGTCGATCGGCACGTACGGGTCGCTCCACTGGTGGGAGTCGCAGGAGTTCGGGCGATTGTCGCCCAACACGAAGATCCTGTTCTCGGGCACCTCGAACGTCGCGCGGGGCTGCGAGCCCGACGGCCCCTGAAGCGGGTTGGTTCCCGCAGCGGGAACGTCGAATGCCGCACCATTGACCATGACCTCGCGCTTGCTCGCCTCGATCTCGATCCGGTCGCCCGGGAGCCCGATGACGCGTTTGACAAACGGCGTCTCGTCGGCGGCACCTTCGGGGCCCGAGCAGGTCGTACGGGCCGCGATCGTCGGGTGGAACACGATGATGTCGCCGCGCTCGATGTCCCGGAACTCGTAGATGAGCCGGTTGGCGATGACGCGATCGCCGGCCAGGATCGTCGGCTCCATGGATGGGGTCGGAATCTCGTACGGCTTGGCCACCGCCGCCTGGATCAGGAACGCAAGCGCGATCGCGACCGCGACCGGGAGCACCACGTCCTTCATGAATCGGCGCAGGATCACTCGGGCGGATCCGGCGCGTCGCCCTCGGCGGCCCGGCGTCGGCGCCCCCCGAACACCAGCGCGAGCGCCACGATGGACAGCCCGATGGGGATGGCGACCAGCGCGATGCCACCGATTCCAACGCCGTCGCCGTCCGAGGGGACCTCGGGGCACGGCGCAGCAGCGGTGCCGACCAGCGCCGGCGTGGCGACCGCGGTGTCGATCGCACCCTGCGGGTCACCGTACTGGGCGTCAACGGGCAACGTGCGCGCCGCGTCGTAGTCGGCCTTGCTGTGGCAGACGTCGACGACCCCGTTGTCGGAGAAGTCGTTGATAACGTCCCTGGGGCTCCCGAGCGCCGTGCCGCAAATGGACACGGTCGCGATGAGCGCGACGAGGAGGGCAGCGAAGCGACGGGGCAAGTGGACCACCGGGTGGGGGATGAGGCGGGCCGCGTGCGCGGGCGCGGCGGGGATCGTACCGGTATCGCGCCACGCGCTCAAGACGCCGGGGTTGTGACCTGGCTGTCGGTGGTCGCGCTCGCCGGCTGGACGGTGCTCAGTATGACGGATGGCGCGATCGATCTGGGGCGCCTGCCGGCCGGGGCGGGCGCAACCGCCCTGGCGTGGGGGTTGATCGGGGCCGCGCTGCTCGCGCTGGGAGCCGTCGTCGTGTCGCGCGGCAGCTCGTGGGGCGGGCCCGCCGGGCTCGGTGTCGGCGCGATCGCGGCGCTGGTCGCGTGGTCGGCGCTGTCGGTCACGTGGGCGTCGGCGCCCGACCTGGCGTGGCTTGCCACCAACAGGGTCGCGATCGGGTTGGCCGCGCTGATTGTCGGAGTCGCGCTTGGCATCGCCACGCGCGATCCCGCGCGCCGGCTGGCCGTCGGCGTGGCCGTCGCGGGGATGCCGGTGCTGGCGTGGGCGCTTGCGAGCCGCGTGTTGCCCGAGCTCCTGTCACCGGCCGGTGACACGCCCCGCCTGGCGGCGCCGATCGGCCACGCCAACACGCTGGCGTTGATCGCGGTGTTCGCGGTGCCGGGCACGCTGTGCCTGGCCGCGGACCGGCGGTGGCGCTCGGCAGGGGCGATCATGCTGATGGGCGCGCTGCTCGTGGTCGTCATGAGCGGGTCGCGCAGCGGCATCCTGGCGCTCGCGACGAGCGTCGCGTTGGCGCTGTGGCTCCAGGCCGATCGGCCGGCCATGCTGGGGGCGTTGGGCGCGGCGGCGGCAGGTGCGGCGCCCGCAGCCGTCTACGCACTCACCGCGGGCGCCTTCACCTCCGGGAACGTGCTCGGTGATCCCGTCGGTCGCCGCGGGGCCGGGTTGGTGTTGGGGGCGCTCATCCTCGTCGGTGCGGCGATCGCGGGGACGATGGGGGACGCGCTCGCTCCGGCCACTCGGCGCGTGGCGCGATGGATCGCACGACCGGGCGCCGGCCGGCTGATCCTGGTGTCAACCGGGGGAGCCATCGTCGGCGGGATCGTGCTGGCGGCGATGATCGGCCGCGACGCCGAGCCCGGCGCGCTACGCCCGCTCAGCCTGAGCAGCAACAACCGCACGGCGTGGTGGGGCCAGGCTTGGCGGGGGTTTCTGGACGCGCCGGTCGCGGGAGGCGGCGCAGGCAGCTTTCCGTTGACGCACATCGCAGAGCGCTCTGTTGCGGTCGAGAACCTGCAGGTCCGCCAACCGCACCAACTGGGGTTGGAGATTGTGACCGAACTCGGGCTCGTCGGGCTCATGCTGGGCCTGGCGGCGGTGGTCGCGGTGGCGTGGGGCGCGCGGCGGACGGGACGCGCAGCGGGTCCGACACTCGGCATCGTCGCGGCGTTCCTGGTGCAGGCACAGCTCGACATCCCTTGGACCTCGCCCGCGGCGACAATCCCCGCCATGGCCGCGGCCGGGGTCATCCTGGCGATGGGTGCCCGCGGCCGCAGTGCAGGTCGCCGCGTCGCGGCGGCGCGTATCGGCGTGGTCGCCGCGGTCACGATCGGGGCGATCATCAGCGCGGTGTGGCTGTGGAACGGTCAGCGACGTGCCACCGACGCATACCTGACGGCGTTCGTCGACCCAGCGCGGGGCGTGGCGCTCGCGCGCTCGGCCGCCGACGACGCCCCGCTCGCGATCGGGCCGCTCCTGGTCGAGGCGCGTGCGCTGACCGAGCTGGGAGACCGGCTCGGCGCGATCACGGCGGCCCGCCGCGCGACCGACCGTCAGCCCGACAACCCGTTTGCGTGGGAGTGCCTGGCCGCAGTCTCCGCAGACGTCCAACGCGCAGAGGCCCTGGACCGCTGGTCCGAACTCGACCCCGAGCGGGTCGCCACGATCGCTCCTGCCTGCCAGCCGCACTGGTAGCGCGTTCCACCCTTTCGCCCTTTGCCGTTCGCGCTTCGCCCAGTCTGACCCGCGCCTGAAGGACCGATCGAGGTCGGGCTGCACCACGCCGATGTGTGTCGAAACGTCACAGGATCCACTCGAGTCATGTCACGATTGGCCGTCGCGGCCCCTGCCAAATGGCTATTTTGCGGCGACCGACCCTCCTCGGTCTGGCGACCGCCGGAAGCGAACGTCCGCGATATGGGTCCACGCGATCGGGCACTAGCTAGTGACGGCGTGGAGGATCGCGAAGGAGTGTGGGCGCGGGCGGCGACGTGCGGGTTCGCTCGGGCCGAGGGTGTCAGCGCGGAGGTCGACCCAGGCGCCGCAGTCGCGGGACGCGTGTCGCGGCTTCGACGACGATCGAGCCCTTCATCTTTGATTGGCCCAGGATCCGATCGGTGAACGTGATCGGGACCTCGGCGACGCGAAAGCCCGCGATGAGCGCGCGGTAGGTGACCTCGACCTGGAAGACGTAGCCCGCGGCGGTGACCTGGTCGAGTGGCAGGGTCTCAAGGACCACCCGTCGGAAGCACTTGAAGCCCCCGGTCAGGTCGCGCACCGCGACCCCCAGCACGCGCCGTGCGTACCAGCAGCCACTGCGGCTGATCGCGCGGCGGATCATTCCCCACCGCGCGACCCCTCCACCGCGGACATACCGCGAGCCCAACACCAGATCCGCGTCGCGCGCGGCGGCGATCAGACGCGGGACGTCTTTGGGGTTGTGCGAGAAGTCGGCATCCATCTCGAGCACCAGTTCGGCACCGGCCGCCAACGCATGACGGAATCCCGCACGGTACGCCGGTCCGATCCCTTCCTTGCGCGTGCGCCGCAGCACGGACACGCGCGGGTCGCGGACGGCAATCCGGTCGGCCAGGTCCGCGGTGCCGTCGGGCGACCCGTCGTCGACCACCAGCACCCTGCCGTCGAGCGCCGTCTCGTCGAACACGTCGAGCAGTGCGTCCAGGATCGCTGTGATGTTCTCGGCTTCCTGATAGGTCGGAAGCACCACCCACACCGCGCCGGGCGGCCACCGGTCGGTCACTCGACGGGCAGCTTGATGCCGAACGTAAACGGTCCCGGCACGAGGTTCGACCGAATCGAATCAGGGCCGCGTGGAACGTCGGACACCTGGATGGCGAGGACACCGGCGTCCGGTGGGATGGCGGGGACGATCTCGACCGCGACCTCGCTCCACACCCCGCGCGCGACGCCCTGGATCGGCGTGACGGCGTACCGGTGACCCCGGTCGTCCCATACCCCGATGGCCGCGCGGCCGATCGCGGGGGCGTTGGCCTCGTCATCCGGGGGGCCCAGCGCCACGAGGGTCGCGACGGAGCGATCCCAGTACCGCTCGATCGCCTGAACGCATACGGCGATCCCGTCACCAAGCCGCGCTTGCCCGGCCGGCACCACGTCGACGAACATGCCATGCGCGCGGACCGGCACCGATGCGGCGTGACCTGGCACCGGCCCATCGGCGGGCTCGGGCGGCACGTCGGCCACGGTGCGTTGCGGAAGCAGGTCGACGACCAAGCTCCACGGGCCCCCGGTGAGCGGGCGGGCGACACCGCGACCGCCGCCCCGGGTGGGGTTGATCCGCGCCAAGCCGTCGACGACCAGCTCCAGTCGGCGCGCGTCCGCAGGCAACGCAGGCGCGACCCACAAGGTGACGCACAGCTGACCGAGGCTCGATGCGGACGTCAACGTGTGCGCGTCGTAGCGGTCGCCGCGGTCGTCGCGGATCGAGAGCCCCATGGACGGCTCCCACTCGACCAGCCCGGGCGCGTCGCTCAAGATCAGGAGCGGCACCACGGTTCCTTCGGTGTGGTGCTCCACTCCGAGCGCCCCGACCAGCGTCTCGCCACCGCGGGCCACCGCGCCGGTGGGCACGAGCCCGCCGAACCCCAGGGCATCGCGTACGTGGTCCCGAGCGGGAGGAGCTGTCGTCGCCATCGCCCGTAAGCTTGCCACGTGGGGGCCAAACGACCACTTCTGGTGTTGCTACACCCGTTTCCGATGGACGCGAGCTTCTGGGGCCCGATGTGGCGCGAGCTCGCGGCCGACGTGACGCTGCTGACGCCCGAGTTCCCCGGTTTCGGGAGCGCGCCTGCCGACCTCGCCCCGACGATCGCCGGGTTTGCCGCGCACGTGGCCGAGCTGATCGCTGCCGAAGACGCCGGGCCCGCAATCGTGGTGGGGCTGTCCCTGGGCGGCTATGTGGCCCTGGCGCTCGCGGTCGAGCATCCTGGGACTGTCGCCGCCCTCGTCCTTGCCAACACACGCGCGGAGGCCGACACCCTCGATGCGCAGCGCGCGCGGGAGCATGCCATCGACACCGTCCGCATCGACGGACTCGACACCTACCTGGCCGACCTCGTTCCGCGGCTCATGTCGCCGAGCGCCGAGCGCGAGGCGTGGGAACGGGCCTACGCGTTGGGCGAGACCCAAGATCCCGACGCGGTGTGCGCCGCGCTCGAGGCGCTTCGCGACCGGCCGGATCGCACCATGGACCTGACGGGTATCGGCGTGCGCACCATCGTGATCGGCGGCCAGGATGACGCCGTCACCCCGCGCGAGGCGGTGGCGGCGCTCGCCGGCGCGATTGTCGGTGCGACGCTCGAGATCATCCCCGGTGCCGGTCACCTGTCGGCGTTGGAGCGCCCGGCCGAGTTCGCCGCGATCGTCGCCAGGATGGTCCCAACGTGACCCTCAACACCTGGCTTGCGTTCTTTGTCGCCGCGTGGCTCATCAGCGCCTCGCCGGGCCCAGGCGCCGTGTCGACGATGGCGAGCGCGGTGCGATTCGGCGTGCGCCGCACCGTGTTCAACCTGATCGGGCTCGAACTCGGACTCCTCTTTGTCCTCGTGATCGTGGCGAGCGGTTTGGGCGCCCTGGTCGTGGCGTCGGCGACTGCGTT
>JANMDV010000006.1:0-15286 GCA_031376485.1 Actinomycetota bacterium | reverse complement strand
CGCGTACATCACGGTCGCGCTGATCGCGATCAACATCGTCGTGTTCGGTCTGCAGATGGCGACCGACCCGGGAGGCGTTGGCAGGGGGCTCGGCGGGGACGTGTCCCTCGGAGGATCCCTCAACGGGCCCCAGGTCGCCGCAGGCGAGTGGTGGCGCATCGTGACGTCGGCATTCCTGCATGCCGGCGTGGTGCATCTGGGACTCAACATGGTCGCGTTGTGGATCTTGGGCAGCCGGTTCGAGGCCTACGTCGGGCCGCTGCGGTTCGGTCTGATCTACGCGGCGGCGGTCCTGTGGGGCTCCGCGGGAGCGCTCCTTTTGAATCCCAACGCACAGACCGTCGGGGCCTCAGGTGGGGTGTTCGGCCTGATGGCGGCGATCTTCCTGCTCGAGCGCCAGCGCGGCGTCACGATCCTGGGGGACGCCGGTCTGTTTCTTGGTATCAACTTGGTCATCACGTTCACGTTGCCGGGGATCTCCATCGGCGGCCACCTGGGTGGTATCGCCGGTGGGGCGATCGCGGCGCTCGCCCTCTCGAGCTTCGGCAAACGGCATATTGCAGCGCGACGCCTGCGTGTCGGCATGCTCGCCGCGGTGCTTGTCGTGGTCGTGATCGGGGCGGTCGGGGCACTGGTGATCGCCGATCGGCGCTCGGAGACGACGCCGTTTGCCCGGCATGCTCCCTCCGTCGCGTGGATGGCGCAGCACCCGGGGACGTCTGACGTCCTGTCCAGGCTCTGAGGTGACCCGACACGCATCACGTTGTCGCGTGCGCATGCTTGTGTTGATCGTCATGGTTTCCGTGTTGACGCTGCCGGCCCTCGCCTCGGCGCACGCACGGCTGATCCAAAGCGACCCGACCAGCGGGCAAATCGTCCAAGACCCGCCGCAGACGGTGACGCTGACCTTTAGCGAGCCGATCGAGAATGCCCTGGGGACGATCCGTGTGTTCGACCGGACCACGCGACGGGTCGACGGCGACGCAACGACCCGTGACGGATCGCGTGTCCTTGCGACCCGCCTTCAGGGCACGCTGTCGTCCGGCACCTACACGGTTTCGTGGCGCGTCGCGTCGGCTGACGGCCACCCGATCGATGGAGCGTTTGTGTTCCATGTCGGTGCGCCAGGAGAGCAGTCAGAGGGGATCGCAGCTCAGGTCGCGACGCGTCCCCCGACAGCTGTCCTTCGGGCGGCCGACATCGGCAGGTTTCTCAACTTGGTGCTCGTCGTCGCCTTGATCGGGGGGATTGCGGCCAATCTGGCGATCTTCGCGGGCCGCGATCCCGAGCTTGAGCGGCGCCTGTGGTACGTGATCGCGGGACTGGGTTTCGGGCTGTCGATCGTCGCGGGAGCAACGGTCGTGCTGCATGCAGCTGTGATCGCCGGCGCAGGTCTGGACCAGGCCACCAACGGCACGACGCTCTCGGCGGTGTTCGGGACGCGCTTCGGGCACGTCAGGCTCGCCCAACTCATCCTGGCCGAGGTCATCGCGATCGCCGCCGTCTGGGCGCCGTCACCCACCGGCGCAATGTGGTTCAAACGCGGGATCGGAGTGCTTGCCGCCGGGCTTGCCGTCACCCCGGGACTCTCGGGCCACGCCGGAGCGGAGGGGGCTCTGGCGGTCGTCGCGGATACGGGGCACGTCATTGCGGCGTCGGTCTGGGTGGGCGGGCTCGCTGCAGTCATGCTCGGGCTGGCGCTGGCGGGGGAGCGGCGCCGCGACCTTGCCAGGGTGGCGATCCCGCGGTTTTCGACGTTGGCGCTGGGAAGCGTCGCGGTCCTGCTCGTCGCCGGCAGCATCGGCGGGTTGATCCATGTGGGCCAGGTCAGCGATCTGTGGAACACCACGTACGGCAAGCTGCTCGTCGCGAAGATCGCGATCGCCCTCGTATTGATCGGATTCGGCGTGTTCAATCGGCGCGCGGTCCGCCGTCTGTCCGAGCGGGACTCGCCGAGCGGCGTGCCGACGCGGCTGCAGCGATCGGTGATCGTCGAGCTCGCGTTGATGGCCGTCGTGATCGGTGTGACGTCGGTGCTCATCACCAAGCCCCCCGCGCGCACAGTGGCCGCCGCACGGTCGGTCGTCGTGTCGGCAACCGGTCAGATCGGCGACATCGGCATACGCATGGTGGCCGACCCCGGAAAGGCGGGGCCGAACCTGATCCACGTGTATCTGACGCGAAACAAAGCTCCGACGGCTGTGGACGAGGTGATGGTGACGGCACGGCCCAAGGCCGGAGGCCTCGGACCATTCGATTGGACGGCGACACAAGCTGAGCTCGGCCACTACGTCACGCCACGGATCCAGGCGCCGGTCGCAGGCCTCTGGGCGTTCGAGGTGGCCATTCGACGAGGGGAGTTCGACCTCGACACCGTGACGCTCGACGCCCCTCTCGGAACCGGGACCACGTGAGGCGGCGCGTCGGCTGCGGAGTGGTCGGCGCCGTTGCGCTCGCTTTGGCACCCGCCTCATCAGGGCTCGCCCCCACATTTTCGTGCCGGCGCCGGGCTGGCGCGGAACGGTGGTGGGCGGCCACGCGCGTCCACTGACTCGGCGCCCGCACGCCCCGCATCCACTAGTGACGATGCATCCAGGCTCAGCGCCGATGGGGTGTTCTGTCTGAATCTGACGAAGACGCCCCAATCCTCGGAGGGAGGGCTTCAGACGCCGCGGGAACGCTCTTGACAAGCCCTCAGTAGCTCAGTTCGTGGGCGTGCTCGATGAGGGCGGTGACCAGGTCGATCGACGACTGGATGTCACGTGGGTGACAGGCCTCGACGCTGGAATGAACGTATCGGGTCGGGATCGAGACACACCCCGCGATCGCCCCTTCGCCGGCGAGCTGCAGCGATTGTGTGTCGGTGCCGCCTTTGTTCGATACGTGGAACTGGTAAGGAATGTCCCGCTCGTCGGCCAGACGGACCAGCAGGTGGACGAGTGCGGGCGAGCCGATCGCGCTGGCATCCATCACGCGGATCGCGGTGCCGTGCCCGAGTCGCGTCGATGGCCCCTGTGCCGGTGTGCCGGGTCCGTCGTCGGCGGGGCAGGTGTCGATCGCCACAGCGATGTCGGGCCGCACGCGGGCCGCGACAATCTTGGCGCCGCGCAGCCCCACCTCCTCCTGCACCGTGGCGCTCGCGTGGACCTCGGCGGGCGAGGGCGCTGCGGCGTGCATGGCTTCGATCATCACGAACAGCCCGACGCGGTCGTCCAGGCTCTTGCCGGTCACAAGCTCACCGAGATCCTCGAGCGTCCGCGTCCGGGTGATGACGTCCCCCTGCCGGACGAGTTCCCTGACACGCGCCGCACCCAGGCCGGTGTCGACGGCGAGATCCTCAATTTTGGGCGCCTTCTGGCGTGCCGATTCGTCCAGCAGGTGTACGGGCGTCGTCCCGACGATCCCGGGCAGATCTTCGCGGCCGTGGACCATCACGCGCTGGCCGAGCAGGGTCCGCGCGTCCCAGCCGCCGAGCGGCACGAACCGCAGGTACCCCCGGTCGTCGATGTGCGTCACCATCAAACCGATCTCGTCCATGTGTGCGGCCAGCATGATCCGCGGTCCACCCGACCCCGCGCGCACTCCGGTCAGCCCTCCGAGCGGGTCGCCGACGACCTGGCCGCAGACCGCTTCGAGTTCGGGACGCACCAGTTCCCGGACGCGCTCCTCGCGCCCCGACGGGCCGGCAACCTCGCACAGGGCGGCCAGCAAGTCGCGTCTCACGGGACGAGCACCAGCTTGCCGAAATGCTCGCCGGCCTCCTCGCGCGAATGTGCGTCGGCGGCCTCCGCGAGCGGGCGTACGCTGTCGACGACCGGCGTCCAGCTCTGTGTGGCGACCGCCTTCAGGAGTCCTGCGAAGTCCCGGGCGCTTCCCATTGTGGTACCCAGGACCGACACCTGGCCCATTGTCACGGGGCGAACCGCCATCTCGACCTTTCCGCCGCCCGTCCCGCCGAACACCACGAGCCGTCCGCCTGGCCGCAGGCAGTTGACGCTGTCCGCCCAAGTTGAGCCGACGCTGTCCACGACGACGTCGACGCCACCGCCAGAGCGGCTCTTGACCTGCGCGACCCAATCATCGGCCGTGTAGTTGACGCCCGCCTCGGCGCCCAGATCGACGGCACGCGACAGCTTGTCGTCGGAGGACGAGGTCACAAGGACACGCGCACCGGCCGCGCGAGCGATATGCAGTGCGAACGTCGCGACGCCGCCGCCGATGCCGAGCACGAGCACCGTTTCGCCGGGCCGGAGTGCGGCGCGCGCGATCAACGCCCGCCATGCCGTGAGTCCGGCCAGCGGGAGCGCCGCGGCCTCTTCCCACGAGAGGCGCTTGGGCTTCGGCATGACGTTCTCAGCGGGGATGCGGATCAGCTCCGCGTAGGTGCCGTCGTCGGGGCCGCCCAGGATGCGAAATCCTGGTTGCGGCGCAGCTTCGCCACCGCCCCAGCCGAGGGAGGGGAAGATGACGACCTCGTCGCCCTCTGCGACGCCGCTGACGCCTGTCCCCAAGGTGCGGATGACGCCTGCGCCGTCGGATCCCGGTATCACCGGGAGCGGGGACGGGGCGACACCTTTGCGCAAGAAGACGTCACGGCGGTTCAACGCCGCCGCGCGGAGTTCGACCACCACTTCGCCGGGACCGGCGATCGGGTCCGGCACGGACGTGACCTTGAGTACCTCGGGTGGACCGGTCTCGGTGAGCTGAATCGCGTTCATGTCTACTCCTGGACGGTGACCGTGGGGAGCGTACCTGCGACATGGCGCCGACGCCCCACGTGAGGCGAGGCCCGGCGGACGCGCAAACTCGGATCAAAGTCGCCTTGCGTTGACCAACCCAAGCCCCTCCCGTCATCCGGGGAGGCGGATCCCGCACCCGCGCGCGTCCGCAATGAGCCCGCGGCGATCTCGTAAACAAGACCGTGTTCAGAACGCTACGGCGACGAGGGGCTTAAGACAACTGAACGAAGGTCGGGGATTACTTCCCAAAGCGCCTGGTCGTTCGGGTGGTGTCGGCTAGGGGTCGCTCGGATGCGTCGCCGTGAGCATCGGAAACGGATTGATGCGCTGACCAGCGCGTTCCCATGCAAACGACGTCATGCGCGTGCTGGTACCGAGCATCTGACCCGCGATCACGGCGGCGCCGTCACCGATGCCCCCGGCGTAGGAGGCCAGTCCGCTGTATCCGATCCGGTCGCCGTCAGCGGTGACGATCCAAAAGGCGAGACCAGCCGCCTGCTCCGCCGGCGTCGCACCATCGAGCGTGCCGACGGTCGCTGCGACGACCCCGGTTCCCGGTTCGGCGGTCAGGGTCACTGCACACTGGAATGGCTTGCCGAAACATCCCGGAACCCCGGGCCGGCTGAAGTCGTCGGCGTAGCGAATCGGCGTCGGGCCTGGGATGAGCGGGAACACGAACCCTTCGCGCGTCGCGGCCGCACCCGAGATCGGATCGGCGCCGCGCTCCATCAGTGCCTCGGTCACGATCGGTGCGGTGCCGGTCCAGGCAACGACGCCCGGTGCGGCCACCCCGGCGGGTGTGACGGGCGTCACGGGCGTGACGGGCGTTGCGACCGGGGTCGGCTGACAGTTCGTGGCAGTCTGAGCGTCCAGGGTGATCGCGGCCTCGGGGTTGCCCCCGAGCCGGGCATAGAGCGCACCGACGCCCGCGGTCCAGTTGGCGTTGAGGTTCGTCGGGTCGTTGGTCACGCCCACGGGTGCCCATTTGGAGCTGATGTCGGCAAGCGTCCGTCGTCCCTCGCCGACGTAGTGACGTGCGAGCAGGTCCGCGGCGAACGTGATGGCGTCGGCGTCAGTCGCAAACGCCCGGCCAGGGCCGATGCCGAATGCATTGTGGATACCTTGCGCAGGCACGTACGTCTGCAAGATCGTCTCATGGCCGGCGATCGCGAGGAGTGCGCGCGGATCGAGCCCGACGGCCGCCGCGGAGTTGACGAACGTGGCGCCCTGACTGGCGAGTGGGCTCCCGGCAACCGTCAGCACCGCGTCGATGCCGGCGGCGTCGAGTGGTTGCACGCAGGAGAGCGCCTGCTTGGGGTCACTCGCCGCGCCCGTGCCGATACCCGCGGTGATCGCGAGACCGGCAACGACGGTGACCGCGAGCATCGGTCGGAGTCGGTTCGCCATGATCTGCCGAGCAGTGTAACGCAGGTTTCAGCGGATTCGGTACGGGTGCGGTGACGGTCCGGTGACAGACCGTCAGGGGTTGCGGTCCAGACGACGCAGCCCGCGTAACGCGAACGTGCCGGTCAGCGCGACGAGGATCCCGATGGCAAGGAGCGCGGGCCCGAGGCGGTCCCAGGTGACCCCTGCGAGCTGTGCCTGCCGAGACCCCTCGAGGATGAAGGTGACGGGGTTCCAGTCTGCGACGTGCGCGAGCCACCCGCGTAAGGCGCTGCGCGGGGTGTAGGCGACGGACGTGAAGACGGACATGAACACCACGACCTGCATCAGCGGTGACGCCTGCACGCTCTTGGTGCGAAGTGCGATCCCGATGGCCCACAGCGACGCCACGGCGGCGAACGCGGCCGCCAGCGCGTAGACCACGAGCGTGTCGATCACACCGGGCAACCCCACCCCACCGAGGGCGGCCGCGCCGTACACGACGGTCGTTGTGAAGAGGCTTCGTGCGACGGCGGCCAGGAGCGGGCCGGCAAGCAGGGCGACCCGGGGCGCAGGGCTTGCCTGAAGTCGGTCGAAGAAGCCGCCTTCGAGATCCCGCGCAAGGGTCATGCCGGAGTTGACACCGGCGAAGCCTGCGCCCATCGTCGCAGCCATCGGCAGGGTGAACGCCAGGTAGCTCGAACCGGCGAAGTCGGGAAGCGCCCCGATGCCGCGAAACGCGCCGGCCGTCGCGATCAGGATGAACAACGGCATGACGAGGGAAGGGATGAATACCGACGGGATGCGCCGCACCAACAGCAGGTGGCGGCCCGCCAGGCCCAGGCTGATGACAAGGCCCTTCATCAGGCGCCCTCGGTGGCGAGCAGTCGGCGGTAGGTGATGGCCGAGACGCCGACCGACAGGACCGCGAAGCCGAGCGCGAGGGCCAGTCCGATGAGCGTCGTGCCGGCGTCGCCGCCGTCGATGATCTGGGCGCGCATGCCCTCGACGATGTACGAGATCGGGTTGACGTCGGCGACGGCTTGGTACCACCCGGTCATCGTCTGCCGCGGGAAGAACGCAGACGAGAAGAAAAGCAGCACGAAGAACAGCGGGAACGTGCCCTGGACCGCCTCGCCCGAGCCGGTCCGAAGCGCCAGAATGACGCCGAGCCCACCGATCGCGGCGGCAAGGAGCGCTGCGTACAGTGCGACCACCAGAAGCCCGCTGACGCCGGCGTCGAGACGGACCCCGAACGCGACGGCGATCCCGAGGAACAGCAGGCCCTGCACGACTCCCTGCGCGATACTCGCTCCCAGCCGCCCGGTCAGGATCGCCCACCGGGAGACGGGTGATGCGACGAGGCGATCGAAGAAGCCGGACTCCATGTCGGCTGCGAACGCCGCGCCTGCGCCTGTGCCTGCGATCAGCACGCCCTGCAGGATCGATCCCGCGACCGCGAAGTCCAGGAATCCGCGGACGGGGGGGAATCCCGGAACCCGTCCGGGGGCGTCACTGAACGATCCGGTAAAGATTGCGAGTAGCGCGAGCGGAAAGAACATTGACGGAAACCACGACTGCGGGATGCGCAGTGTCGTCCTGACCGATCGCCACGCGAGGGCGCCGGTCTGGCGGAGCGTCAGGTTCACACCGGTTCGTCATCATCGTCGCCGGCATGGAGCGACCGGCCGGTCTTGGCCAGGAACACGTCGTCGAGCGAAGGCTCCGCAAGATCGAGCTTGGCGACTGCGATGCCCGCATCGTCCAGCGCGCGCACCGCCGGGGCGAGGCCCGCGGCGCCATCCGGCATGCGGATTGCGACTGTGCGCGCGGAGCCGGCAAGAAGTGTTCCGAGTCGAGCGAGGGCCGATTCCGCCATCGCCCGCTGATCGGGATCGGCCAGTGTCACGGTCATGGCGGGCTCGCCGACCGACGCCTTCAGCTCGGCCGGGGTCCCCTGAGCGACGATGCGGCCCGAGTCGATGATCGCGATCCGGCCGGCGAGTTGGTCCGCCTCCTCTAGGTACTGCGTCGTCAGGAACACCGTCGTCCCCAGCTCACGGTTGAGGCGTCGCACTTCGTCCCACACGGTCAGACGCGAATGCGGGTCCAGTCCTGTCGTCGGTTCGTCCAGAAACAGCACGATCGGTTCGTGTACCAGGGACAACGCCAGGTCCAACCGCCGTCGCATTCCGCCGGAGTAGGTCCCGACACGCCGATCGGCCGCGTCGGTCAGCTCCAGTTGTTCCAGGAGCGCTTGGGCACGCCGCCGTCCGTCGTGGCGCGAGATCCCGTGAAGAACTGCCTGCAGCCGAAGGAGTTCTCGTCCGGTCATGAACGGATCGATTGCGGCGTCCTGCAACGCGACGCCGATACGCCTGCGCACTGCGGGGGCGTCATGCACCACGTCGTGACCCGCGACGCGCGCCGTCCCGGCGGTCGGGCGAAGCAGGGTCGTCAGGATCCGGACGATGGTGCTCTTGCCCGCGCCGTTCGGTCCGAGGAATCCGAAGACTTCACCCTCGGACACCTGCAAGTCGACCCCGACGACGGCATGCACACCACCTTTGAACTCACGTTCGAGGCCCGTGGCCTCGATGGCGTGCGACACGCCGGCTCCTTACGATGTTGAGGAAATGAGGCTCGCGAGGGAGGAACATCCCTGGAGGAAGCCACTTTTTACACGCCGTGGGCCGACAGCTGCGCCGAACACCAGTGACTCTGCTTCGGTGAGATTCGCACACCCGTTGCGCCCTCGCCCTTTCTGTATGTAGGAAGGGCTGTCACAATCGCGGGATGGGGAAGGCGACCCAATTCCGCGACGCGGCCAAGCGACTGATCCAACTCGAGCAGGAGTTGCTCGACGCTTCCGGCAAGCACGATCTGGCCGCTGACGGCAACGAGCGGTCCGACGGACATCACCATCCGGCCGAAGCCGCGAGCGACGCCGAGATGCGCGAGCACGACCTGCGGCTGCAAGGGCGACTCCGTGAACGGATCGAGCAGATCGAACGGGCGCGCGCTGCGATCGCCAACGGCACGTACGGCACCTGCGTCACCTGCGACGGGGCCATCCCCGAAGGGCGTCTCAAGGCGATGCCGGATGCGGAGCGGTGCGTGCCGTGTCAGACCAAGTTCGATCGGTTCCGTTAGCGGAGCGTGGCGAGCGTCCTGCGTCACTGCCCGGTTTGCGGCGCTCTGATCGATGCAGTCGCGCCGGTGGTATGTCGCGCATGTGGTGCCGAGCACTGGCGGAACGCCAAGCCCTGTGCGGGCGGTTTGGTCACGCGTGACGGAAGGATCCTTCTTGTACGCCGGGCAATCGATCCGTGGCGCGGGTGCTGGGACATCCCAGGCGGATTCTGTGACGGCGACGAGCATCCCCAGCAAACCGTCGTGCGCGAGGTCAGGGAGGAGGTCGGTCTCGATGTCGCGGTCACAGGGCTGCTCGGCATCTGGATGGACACTTACCGCGCGAGCGGTGCGCAGACGTCCGTGGCTGCGACGATGAACTGTTACTACCACGCGAAGCCCCTGGACGACTCAGATCCGGTGGTCGACCCGGCCGAATCGACCGAGGCCGCGTGGTTCGCGCCGGGCGAGCTTCCTGGCGAGTTGGCGTTTCCCGAGCACGCAGGTCAGGTGCTCGAGGCCTGGCGCGCCGCGGTGGCGTCGGACAGGGCCCGGACAGGGGGCGGGGCAAGCTCTCCCTGACGCACCTGTTGTGGGTCGTTTTGCGGGTGCGCGGCAAGCCACGCGACCGCGATGCCGCAGGTCCACACCGCTCCCGCGACGGTCACGTGTGCCAAGACGACCCCCCACGGCAGTCGATGGCGATATTGGTATTCCCCCAGCCCGATTTGCAGACCGAGGAGCGGCACAAACAGCGTGGCCAGCCGCATTGTCAGCGGATCGTGTGGTCGGTTCCGCAGGAGCCAGACGCCGAGCGCGATGGCGAACACGCAGAATGCGATGACGACGCGCACGTGGATCGCCGCGGCGTCGGCCAGGTTGCCCAGGCGTCGGATGACCGCGGGGTCGCCCGAATGCGGGCCGGCGGCGGTCACCAAGACGCCGGTGATGATGACGCCGGCCAGGGTGAGTACCACGCCTCCGGCCAAGGCGGTGCGTCTGCTATCGGTTCCGCGATGCCGCGCTTGGGCGTGGTCGCGCGCGAAAATGGCGAGCAGCGTGCCACCACCGAGTGCGACGATCGAGAGCAGGAAGTGGCTCGAGACCAGCAGCGGATGCAGGTCGAATATGACGGTCAACCCGCCGAGTGGCCCCTGGAGCACACCCGCGACGGCTGGAACCGCGGCCCACCGTCGCAGTTTGCCGGGCGCTCCGGGCATACGAAGCGCAGCGACCCACGCCGCGAGGGCGACCACCACAACGAGTCCCGACAGGATCCGGTTGGAGTACTCGATCCACGCATGACCCGAAAGTGGTGGGATGACCTCCCCGTTGCAGCCCGGCCAGTCGGGACATCCCAGGCCGGAATCGGTGAGTCGGACGAGCGCCCCGCTGGGAAAGATCACGATGAGCCCTGTCAACGACGCGAGAGCGAGGCGCAGGAACGTCGGCGGACTCGGACGCCAACGTCCGCTTGAGGGGCTGCCCAGGCTCATAGCGGCATCCTAGTGTCCTGTCTACGTGTGAGACAGGACGCGAGAACGACGCCGGCCCGATCCAAGGCGACGTGGGCGGGTGAACGATCCGAGCGATGTGAGGGCGGCGACTCCCGATGGCGTACAAACGCCGGTGGCGTCGATCTCGCTCGTTCGGACCGCTACGATCGCAGAGACTTCCCGAGCCAAGGAGACCAGATGCCAACCGAGCTGATCCACACGATGATCCGTGTGCTCGACGAGCAACGTTCGCTCGCGTTCTATACCGCGTTCGGCTTCGCGGAGTGCGGCCGCCGGCGTGTCGGCGGCGACACCGCCACCGTGATCTTCCTGGCGCTTCCGGGAGATGGCGCCCGGCTCGAACTGACGCTCAACGACGGCCGTACAGAGCCGTACGAGGTGGGGGAAGGCTACGGTCATATCGCGGTCGTCGCCGACGGTGGCGTCGATGCCGAACTCGCCCGCTTGGCGCCCCACGGCATCGCGCCCGAGAAACCCCCGTACGCGCCGTACCCCGGCGGTCCCCAAATCTGCTTCTTCCGTGACCCCGACGGCTACCGCATCGAGATGCTTGAGCGAAACCCCGAAGACGAGCTGTAGCCCCGTGCGGCGCCGTGTACGGAAGGTCGTTGCGCCTCCCGAGATCCCGCTTGGGCAAAGGGTTCTCGTCACATTGGTGTCTGACACTCTTCACCGAACGTTAACCATGCCCAGGCTGCCGGATAAAGCCGCGCAGGCGACCGCTAATCGATGTCGGCCGCGTTACGTCGCCGGCGCGACGGTGCGGTCGCCGGGGACTCGACGGGCCTCCCGTCCGTGACCTTTGCAACGCTGGCAGACAACGGGGAGCAGGCCGAACGATGACGGCTCCATGATGCTCCGCTGTCCCCAGCACCAGGCGCACATCACGATGCGTAGGTAGGGGACATCGGTGACCGGGTTTGGTGTGGTCAGCCGGTGATCGTTGTGTGAGCGTTCCATCTCTGCACCTCCGAATCAGCCGCAGTCAACGGGTACGCCGCCGGCAAAGTGCTGGCCCAACCCGTGACCGTCGCATGTGTTCAAGTCATACGCCAACGGTCGCACCATGTCCCGAATGTCCGAATCGCCGAAGGGCCCGAACGCGCGGACGCAGGTTGGCCCGGATGTCGAGTTCTCGTCCCCGGGGCGAGAATCCGTGGTCGCGTGTTTCGACGAACGCCGAAGCATTGGGCATCGGATCGCTCATATCGTGATGAGGCACGACAGGAGCAGGTCATGCTGTTTACCGGGTAGCGCCCAGCAGGGTTCTTCGATGAGATGTTCGACGATCAGATTCGTCCGCACCGCATATGCGGACGTCGCTCGCGGCATATCGCGGATGTCGCGCGCAACGTTTGCCACCCGAACGGCGCAAGCCGACCGGCACTACGCCACGCATGGCATCACGTTTGCCCACAGGGGGCAGGAGCACACGTTTTTAACCGTGACCGGGCGCTCGGACGTGTGCGATCCGGGGTGCCCACAGGAGCAGGCAGCCCGGACGCTCGGTTCCTACGGAATGATCACGCCGCGGCCCTGGATCTGGCCGTGGTGGAGATCGTGGATGGCGGTGTTGATGTCATCCAGCCTGTACTCGGTTGCGTGGAGGTTGATGCGCCCCTGGCCGGCCATTGTCATCAGCTCGACCAGTTCGTTGTAGTTGCCCACCAGGCTGCCGACGACCGCGATCTCGCTGAACACCATGTCGATGGCGGCGACCTCGACTCTGCCGCCGTACCCGACGACCCAGTATGTCCCGCCTTTCTTCAGCATCCCGAGCGACTCCTTGATTGCCGAGCCCTCACCCACGAAGTCGATCACGGCCTCGACGCCCTGCCCGTCCGTGAGTTCGCGCACCTGCTCGACCGCGTCGCCATTCGAACCGTTGACCAGGTAATGCGCGCCCCAACCGCTGGCCAGCTCCAATGCGGCCGGGTTGCGGTCGACGGCGATGATCTCCGTCGCACAGAGTTCCCTGAGCACCTGTACCGCGATGTGTCCGAGGCCACCGACACCGATGATGGCCGTCCGCGTGCCGGGGTACAGGTGCTTGGCTGCCCGCTTGGCGGCCCGGTAGGCGGTGATGCCGGCGTCGGCGTACGGCGCGATCGCCCTGGGCTCGAGGCCCTCGGGGAGTTTGATCACGGCGCGCTCTCCGGTGCGGAGGTATTCCGCAAACCCACCGTTCTGGGTGATCCCGGGAAACTGCAGGTCGACGCAATGCATGTCCTCGCCCGCCCGGCAAGCTCGGCACAACCCGCACGTGATGACCGGATGCACGATCACCGCATCACCGGGTTTGATGGTCGTGACGCCCGGACCGACGTCTTCGACCCACCCGGCGTTCTCGTGGCCGAGAATGTAGGGCAACTCGACCTCGACCTTCTCCTTCCAGACGCCCTCGATGATGTGGAGGTCTGTGCGACACAAGCCGGCGCCGCCGATCCGCACGATGACGTCACCCGCGCCTTGAACCTCCGGGGCGGGGACGTCCTCGAGCGACAGCTCCGCATCGTATGCGGGGAGAATTGCTGCTTTCATCGGGCCACCTCGGCGTGTTGCCAGCTCTCCAGAGTGTCGTAGCGGGCTGCCAGAAGTCCCGTGCAGAACTCGCTGTTGGCCATCAAGCTGACCCGCACCGAACGTGAGATGCGGATGTAGTGGTCGAGGCAGTCCGCGTCCAGCGGCTCGCCTTGCGCGCTTGTGAACACGAGCGCCTCGGCGCCGTCATTCATGTCCAGCTCAGTGCGACGGCGCCGATACTCGTGCCACTGGCCGGCGTCGATGCCGAGCGGCGGCGTTCCGTCGCCCAAACGAAGCTCCAGGGCACCGGCCGCGCCAAAGGCATCCCGTGCAGCTCGAAGGACCGGCTCCTGCCGGACCAGGAACGCCTTGAGCCGGAACTTCCGACGAAGCTCACCCAGCTCGCCGTCGGCGTGTTCCGGGAACGTCTCCATGAAGGTCCGTCCTGAGCTGACTCCCTCGGTGACGGTGTCCCCGACGTGATGGTCGACGAGCTCGATCCGGACGGTCCCGATCCCATCCAGGGCCGAGACGGCGTCATGCGCGTCGCTGACCATCATGTAGGCGAAGCTCGGGGAGCACCAGTAGGTCGGCAGCCGCAAAGCGACCGTCGCGTCCTCCCCATCCACGGTCACCGACTGGACGAACTTGAGTTCCACGACGCTGCGGTCGAGCTCCGGGTCACGGACGTCCGCGAGGGCCGCCCAAACCTGATCCGCGCGGGTCACGCGCCGACCGCCTCGGAAAGGGCGCCGGCCGCCTGCGGGCCCGGGCCTGTCGCTGCTTTCTGGCCGAACTCGTCGGCCGAGACCTTCGCGCCATGCTCCTTGGGGTCGATGTCGTAGAGTTTGCAGGCGTTGAGCCCCAGGATCTTCTGCTTGGTCTCGACGCTCAACTGCACGCCGACCTCGGACGCGATGTCCTCGGGAAGCTCGAAGTCCACGAACTTCTCGATGAGCCATTTCGGTTGCCACAACGCGTAATCGGACGAGAACAGCAAGCGGTCCGGGCCGAGCCAGAAGAGCAACTCAGCCATGACCTGGGCGAAGTACCGTGGACGCGGGTGGATGAACGGCATCAGCACGGCGAGGCCGCCGTAGACGTTCGGCTCCTGAACCGCGATCCAGCAGAAGTCCTCGGTGCGCGGCATCCCGACGTGCTCGACGATGAAGTTGAGCTCGGGGAAGTTCGTCGCGGCGTGGTCGATGTCGGCGACGTCGAACGCGTCCTTGTTGAGCGGCCAGATCGTCGGGCCCTTGTGGACGTGGATGTTGGTCACGCCGAGTTCCTGGCACTTAGCCAGGTACCGCTCCGCCATGGGGTCGGTCAGACTCCAGCCGCGGGAGTCGCCGCGCCACTCCGCCGTGTAGAGCTTGACGCCCTTGGTGCCGTACTTCTCGACCTTCTCCTCGAACTCCGCCAGGCCTCTGTCGCCGTCACGCGGGTCCCAGGCGGTATTGAGGATGAACCGGTCGGGGTGTTGGTCCTTGAGTTCTGCGTTGCGGGCTGTGGTGTTGAACCCGTTGACGTAGAAGTCGGTCAGGTAGGTGGATTGCAGGATGGCGAGATCGGCATAGCCGTCGACGAACAAGTCCTGAAGCATCGTTTCTTTGTCGTACTTCTCGTACTTTTCACGCGGCCACACGTACTCCGCCGGGGACAAGCCCGAGTGGTAGTCGTAGAAACACGAGATGAATCCCTTGCCGTACTCGTTCTTCTGATTCTCAGGACTGCCGTCCCACCAGTGGACGTGTCCGTCGACCACGAAGTACTCGTCGCCAGCGGCGCTGCGATACATGAAAGCCTCCGAAGTGGATGACAAATGTCCCCCGAATCCTCGCGGCGGCGGCGGGCGGGCGCACCCCCTTCAGGCCGCGGGTTTTTCCAGCATCTGAAATACCGCCCTCGTCACAGGACGCCAGAAACGCAAAAGCTTGTCCTCGGTTTACAGGGCGTTCTGTCCCACGTAGGGTTCGTCGGCAATGAGCGGCA
>JANMDV010000120.1:0-9908 GCA_031376485.1 Actinomycetota bacterium | reverse complement strand
CCGGAGTGCTCACAGATCGTCGCCGACAAGCACTCGATGCGCACCTTCGGCGCATCCAGGCGACCTCGGTCGAGCGAACGCGCCCAGGGTCATACTCGTGGCCCGTCCTTCGACGTGAAGCCGAGCGGCGATTCGCAGCAGAGACAAGCCGGCGGACGTCATCACCGAGCTGCGGACGACCTACCGCGACGGCCCCGCGATGGTGCCATCGATCCGCACCATGCGCCGATGGTTCACGCAGGCACGATGGCTGAAGGGCTCCGCCACGAGGCACAACGGGGCGCCCCGGACGGCCGCGTCGCCCAGACGGAAGGGCCGGGCGCACCCACTCGTCGACCTCATCCTGAGCGGCGTCGCCTTTCCCATGCCGCCACCCGGCCCCCGGTTCTCACGCGGGCCGTAGATCCGGTTGACGTCGGATCGGCAGGTCAGGCCGAAGGCCGCGAGCGTTCCCGGATCGGATGGTGATGACTTGTGAGGGCACTGTCGAGCAGGCCCAGCGCGGCTCGTCGTGCTCAGGGCTCGTAGAAGAAGTAACTGCTGTACCGGATAGCGAGCGAAACGGCCCGGGGCGGCGCTCGCACCCGGCGGCTGGAAGTACGAACCACAGGACGGCGATTTCCGAAGCAAAGCTCAAGTCAGTGGCATCGGGCGTGGCCGCCCGTCCACGGCGCACGAAAGGAGGACTCTCCCGAGTCCCATTTCACTCTCAGGCGGTGTCGCCGAGCCTCGCTGCTACTGGTCAGGTCACGGCGATCTCGGCGACGCCGTATGGCGACGGTTTGCAGCCGCCAGAACGGCACAGTCGTCGCTGCGTGGTCCCTTATCGTCGATGCAGCAGGGGGTGGAGACTCAGGCGCGGTCGATGCGTACCGCGAGGGGTTCGCCGTCCAACACGTGCTCCTCGTGGTGGACGCCGCCGAACGGGGCGCCGTGCCCGACCGACAGGTCGACCGCGAGGGTCTCTGCTGCGATGTGCGGTCGGTGGGCGTCGATCGCTTCGCGCAACACCCCCGAGCCGTCCAAGTGGAGGCGGATACGCTCCTCGACCCGAAGCCCCGCCGCCTTGCGCGCTGCCTGCACCGCATGGATCACCTCGCGAGCACGGCCCTCAAGGCGCAGGTCGTCAGTGAGGTCGGTCAAAAGACCCACAGCGAGTGGCCCGTCTTGGGCAACGGCATACCGCTCGCTCGGGCGGACCTCACGCAGCACGTCGTCGGGGCCGACCGTCTCGGTGCGGCCGTTGACGGGGATCACCACCTGGCCTCCGCCGTCGAGAGCCCGCACGACCACGGTCGGGTCCAACGCCGCAAACGCCTCGGCTGCCTGGGGCATCGCCTTGCCGAAGCGCGGTCCCAGGGTCCGGTAGTTCGGCTTGACGGTCACGTCGACAAGCTCGGCGGGATCGCTGACAAACCTCACGCTCTTGACGTTGAGCTCGTCCGCGATCAGACCGAGATGGCCGCGCATTGCTTCTGCATCAGCAGGCGAGCATGCGACGACGACCTCGGCGAGGGGCTGCCGGACCCGCAGCTTGGCGTTCTTGCGCGCCGCGCGTCCCAGCGACACCGCATCGCGCACCGCGCCCATCGCCACGACAAGCGCGGTGTCCTCGCGGCCACCCGACACGGGCCAGTCGGCCAGATGCACGCTCGAAGGTGCGTCGGCGTCGTGCGCTGCCACCAGGTTGACGTACATCTCGTCTGCGACGAACGGGCAGAACGGTGCGATCAGCTTGGCCACCGTCACCAGGCACTCATGCAGCGTCGCGAACGCCGACGCGCGGTCGGACGTGTCATCGGAGCGCCAGAACCTGCGGCGGCCGGTGCGTACATACCAGTTCGAAAGCTCGTCGATAAGCGACGTTATGGCGCGCCCACCCGTAGCCGCGTCGTACCCCTCGAGCGCTGCCGTCACCTCCGCGGTCGCCTGGTCGAGCCGCGCGAGCGCCCAACGATCGATCGTCGGGCGATCGACCCCGACCGCCTCGCCCGGCGCCCAGCCATCCGGCAGGGCCGCATACGTGACCAGAAACGCATACGTATTCCACAACGTTCGCAGTTGCCCGCCCGCCTCGCGGATCGTGTCGAGGCTGAAGCGAAACGATTCGCCCGCGCCCTGGGCCGTGAACAGATACCAGCGAAACGGGTCGGCCCCGAACTCGTCGAGGACGGTCCACGGCTCGATGACGTTGCCCTTGGTCTTGCTCATCTTCTGACCGTCGCCGTCCAGGATGAGCCCCAGACACACGCAATTGCGGTACGCCGCGTCATCGAACAACATCGTCGCCTCGGCGTGCAGCGAGTAGAACCAGCCGCGCGTCTGGTCCTGGGCTTCGCAGATGTAGTGGGCCGGAAACCTGCCCGCGAGCACCTCTTCGCCGGCGAACGGGTAGTGATGCTGGGCAAACGGCATCGCCCCGCTGTCGTACCACACGTCGATGACCTCGGGGACACGATGCGCCTCGCCGCCGCACGCGCAGCGGACGACGATGTCGTCCACTCCGGGGCGGTGAGGGTCGAAATCCTCGCCCGGCGGATTGACCGCGGCCGCACGAAGCTCGGTGAACGACCCGATCGCCGTCACCTCCGCACAGCCGCCACATCGCCACAGCGGAAGCGGTGTGCCCCAGTAGCGCTCCCGCGAGATCGCCCAGTCGACGTTGCCCTCGAGCCATTTGCCGAACCGCCCGTCGCGCACGTGCTCCGGGTACCAGTTGATCTGCGCGTTGATCGCGAGCATCCGATCACGGACCGCGGTCGTGCGGATGTACCAGGACGGTTTGGCGTAGTAGAGGAGTGGGGTGCCGCAGCGCCAACAATGCGGATAGGAGTGGTGGTAGGTCTCCTCGCGAAACAGCACGTTGCGTGCGTCCAAGTCGGTGATGAGGTCCTTGTCGGCCTCCTTGACGGACCGGCCCGCGAATGCGCCCACCTCGTCCGTGAACCGGCCCTGACGATCGACGGGGTTTGTGACCTGCAAATCGTTATCGCGCGCGACCTGCATGTCGTCCTCGCCGAACGCGGGAGCGATGTGCACGATCCCCGTGCCGTCCTGAACCGTGACGAACGGCGCAGCGACGACGCGGTGCGCACCCTGGAGGTACGGGAAGGGTGGGGTGTACCTGCGGCCGACCAGCTCGCTGCCCGGAAACCTCTCGACGACGCGGCCCGCGCCCTTGAGCACCCGCTCGACGAGTGCCTCGGCCATGATCACGTGCTCCAGCCCCACCACGACCTCGGCATAGGTGACGTCCGGGTTGATCGCGGCGGCCTGGTTTGCCGGGAGCGTCCACGGCGTCGTCGTCCACACCAACAGCGAAAGCCCCGGAGTGTCCACAAGCGGGAAGCGCACGTACACCGACGGGTCGTCGACGTCCTTGTAGCCCAACGCGACCTCGTGGCTCGACAGCGCCGTCCCGCAGCGCGGGCAGTACGGGACCACCTTGTCGGCCTCGTAGATCAGCCCCTTGTCCCAGAGCGTGGCGATGCTCCACCACACGCTCTCGATGTACGAGGTGTCCATGGTGCGGTAGGCGGCGGCCGTATCGACCCAGAAACCGATGCGCTCGGTCAGCCGCTCCCACTCGTCCAGGTATCCCAGCACCGACTCGCGGCACCGCTGGTTGAACTCCGCGACGCCGAACGCCTCGATCTCGGGCTTGCCGCTGATGCCGAGCTGCTTCTCGACCTCCAACTCGACCGGAAGACCGTGACAATCCCATCCGCCCTTGCGTTCGACGAACCTGCCCCGCATCGTGTGAAAGCGCGGGAAGATGTCCTTGAACACGCGGGAGAGCACGTGATGGGAGCCCGGCCGGCCGTTGGCCGTGGGCGGCCCCTCGTAGAAGACATACGGCTCGCCGCCTGCGCGCAGTTCCATGCTGCGCGCAAACACCTGGTCCTCGCGCCACCTTGCGAGAACGCCCTCTTCCATGCCGACCCAGGTCCACTCCGGTCCGCCGCCGACGGGGCGCCAACTCATGCCGTGGCCCCGTCGAGTGACTCGAGCGCGTCGCGGACGTCGTGGAAGTCCGCGAATGGCATGAACGGCACGTCGAGTCCGCCCAGGTACTCGGACAACCCGTCGCGAGCGAACACGACGTCTGCCATCAGCGACACGCAGCGGTCCGAGATGCCGTCGCCCAGGTACACCAGGCGCTCGCCCTGCCACCGGGCCCGCAGCGGCTCCCGCTTGCACGGACGTCCGCACAGCCCGCAGCGCGCACCGCGTTGCGACCAGATCAGCTCGCACCCGTCGCGGCTGAACCGTGCGTCGTGCGACACGACCTCCAGGTGCCCCAGCCCGGCGTCTGTGAGCACGGGGTCGATGATGGAACGAAAGCCGTTCGACACGACGATCAGGCGGTGCCCGTTGCGCGCGCACCAATCGACCCACTCGCCGAACCCGTCACGGATCGGCGCGAGCCGACGGACGGCATCACGCACCTCGTCCGGGGTGGCCCGGACGGCGGCGAACTCCTCCTGCATCGCCTGTTCGACGGTGATCTCCCCCACCCGAAGTCGCGGCTCGAGCCGTTCCCACAGTCCTCGTTCCCCGTACGACTCAACGATCACGTGAAGTGTGTCTCGCTGGGTGATCGTTCCGTCGAAATCGCATGCAATGAGCAGGGGTTTCACGGGTCGGTGAGGATACCAGACCAATTTTCGCCTGCCCGCTAGGATTCCGCGACATGGCTCCGCGACCGATCTTCATACACGGCGCCGGCGGCGGCGTGGCCGGCTGGCAACATCAGGAGCCCCGCTTTGAAGGCTGCTGCGTGCTCGCACTCCCCGGCCACCCGACGGGAGTTGCGCTGCAGAGCGTCGGCGCCTACGCCGAGTGGACCGCACACGCCGTCCAAGAGATCCCCGGGCCGCGCGTGCTGGTGGGCCACTCGATGGGAGGCGCGATCGCGCTGCAGATCGCCCTGGACCACCCGGATCTGGTCGACGGATTGGTCCTCATCGCAAGCGGCCCGCGATTGTTCGTGCCCGACAGCGCGTTCGAGCTCGCGCGCAGTGATCTGGTGGCAGAGAGCGAGCGGCTGCTGCGCAAAGGATGGGCAAACGCCGACGACGCCACCGTCGCCGACGAGGTCGCGAGCATGGTCGAGAACGGCCAGGAGACGCTGCTGTGCGACTACACCGCCTGCCGGTCGTTCGACGTCACAGATCGCCTGAGCGAAGTACACGCGCCCGCGCTCATCATCGCGGGGGCCGACGACGATCTGGCGCCACCGCCGCTCTCCCAGGAACTGGCGCACGGCCTGCACAATGCAATCGCGGTCGTGGTTCCCGGTGCCGGGCACTGGGTGATGAAGGAGCAGCCGGCGACGGTGGACCTGCTGGTCGCGGGTTTCTTGGCGCGGCTCGGACTCGGCGGTGAGTGAGCAGATCGTCCTGATCGTCAACCCCGCCGCGACCCGGGCCCACCCGAACCTGCGCGCCGGCGCCGTGACCGCACTGACTCCTCTGGGCCTGACGGGCGTGATGGAAACCACCCGCGCCCACGGGGGCCGTCAACTCGCCGCAGCAGCTTGCGCAGAGGGCGCGACCGTGGTCGTGGCGATGGGCGGCGACGGAACCGTCAACGAGGTGGCCTGCGGACTCGCCGGAACCACGACCGCCTTGGCTCCACTCCCCGCGGGCAGCACCAACGTCTTCGCTCGGGCGCTGGGATGGCCGCATCCGGCGCGGCTGGCACTGCCGGCCCTGATCACCGCGCTCCAGACTCCGACGTTTCGCGACGTGACGCTCGGGCGGATCGAGGCGGGCGGCACAGACCGGGCGTTTTGCGTCAATGTCGGCATCGGCGTGGCCGCCGACACGATCCACCTGGTCGAGTCCCGACCATGGCTCAAGACACGGTTACGTCACCTCGGAGTCGGGGGCGCCACCGTTGTCGCAGCGGCACGCGCCGCTCGGCGCGGAACGACGATGACCGTGACGATCGACACCGAGGCCGCGCGCACGCTCGCAACCCTGCTGGTCGCGTGCGGTGCGCCCTACGCGTACCTGGGACCTCGGCCACTGGATCTGGTCCCGGGTGCCGCGTTCGACGGACGCCTGCGGTGGGTGGGTCTCCACTCGAGCGGATTCGCGCAGACCGCCCGGGTCGTCGCCGGGGCACTCCGAGACGGCACGCATCTACGGCGTGACGACGTCACGGAGGGCTGGGCGACACAACAGATCGTCGTCTCCTGCGATCGCCCGCTCGCAGTACAGGCCGACGGCGAGCCGTTGGGATGGCACACCCATGTGCGCATGTCACGCGGACCGACCGTCCGCGCACTCGTCCCGACCACACGAGAAACGTCGGGGGAGTAAGCGCCCCTGCGGGCCCATTGCTCCCCGGCAGAAGCAGGACCTCTCAAGCGGCCCTCAAGCTCGAGCGTCAATCGGCCGATACTCCGGTGTCCGATTCCTCCCGCGGACCCCGAAGGAGAGCCTCCCATGTCGCGTCCCGATCCCACGGTCGAGCTCAAAGCCCTCACAGCGATGGCGCTTGATCTGACCCGAGCCGACCCCGACCGCTCTCCCGGCATCCGACTCCGCCGCTGGCATCGTGAGCTGGCCGAGGTCCTCGGAGACACAGCCGGGCCCATCGAAACAAACCGCGACCTCCTTCGCGAGGCCATCCGCTTGACCCGCGGCCGCTCGGAGCTTGTCGCCCGGTAACCAGCGGCGCAGACCGCAGTCCCCGCCGCGTCACCTTCCCGACCCACCACACCCTCAGGATCGACGCGTCGCCCTGGCGGCGCGTCGGGGTGTGGGGTTTGCCACGCTGCCTCGCATACCGCACGTGGGGGCTTCTGACCACCCTCCAGACAGGTCACACGTCCGTCGACGACTGACTCTTTCGACACGCTGTGTGCTCAGCGTCGGATGTTCGTCCGGCCAGTGTCCCGCGTCAGAAGTTCGTTTGCAATCTGGCGGCTTCAATGTCCGGCGGATCTGGTCTGCGGGTCGGGGAGCAATCGCCTCGAAAGCTCTAGGTTCCGTTGTTTGCGACATCCGCGTTGACCTGCCGCGGGGATTCCTGGGCGCCGCCGACTGAGTCGATGCGTCCCGAGGCGACGGCGGCGGGGTCGCCGATCGCAAACTCGCGGTGTGCGCCGAGGCGGCGGAACCGGTCGCGGCGTTGGCGCAGCCGGTCGGGCGTCGGGATCGCGCGGAGGTCCTTGAACTGCCGTTGCAGGTACTGGTCCAGCAGGCGCGCGGCCTCGTCGTAGTCCTTGTGCGCGCCGCCCTTGGGCTCGGGCACGACGGCATCGACGATGCCGAACCGGTAACACGTGGCCGCGGTGGGTTTGAACGCACCGGCGGCCAGTCGCGCCTTGCCGGCATCGCGCCAAAGAATCGCAGCACCACCCTCGGGTGAGATCACCGAGTAGGTGCCGTTGGCCAGGATCAGGACCCGGTCGGCCACCCCGATCGCAAGCGCGCCGCCGGATGAGCCCTCGCCCACGATGACCGCAACGGTGGGAACCGGGATGCGCACCATCGCCGCGATGCTTCGGGCGATCGCGCCGCCCTGGCCTCGCTGCTCGGCGCCCGCTCCAGGAAACGCCCCGGGGGTGTCGATGAGCGTCACCAACGGGATGTCGAGCTTTTGGGCCAGCGCCATGACGCGCCAGGCCTTGCGGTAGCCCTCGGGGCTCGGCATGCCGAAGTTGCGGTAGGTGCGTTCCTGGGTGTCACGGCCCTTCTGTTCGCCGATGAACGCGACGGGCTCGTCGTTGTAGCGGCCGATGCCGCAGACGATGGCCGGGTCGTCGCCGAACGCCCGGTCGCCGCGAAGCTCCTCGAAGTCACTACACAAGCGGGTGATGTAGTCGAGCGGGTACGGCCGTTCCTGATGGCGTGCGAGTTGGATCGCCTCCCAACTGGAGGAGGTCTCCTCGGGCGCACCCTGGATCTTGTCGGCAATGCGCCGAACGAACCGACCGCCCGCGGATTTGGCGCTCACTTTTCGCTCCCGTTGTCACTGCCATCGGTGCCCATGAAGCGGTCGGCGATCTTGCGCGGCAGCTTCGGCAGCCGGTGGGTGACGGTGTGCGCGACGCCCTGAGCGACCTTGCCCACGACTTCGGCGCTGGCCTGCGTCCACTGGAACGGGAACCCGACGCCGGCCTCCAAACCGGGCCTGTGCATGATGCGAAGGACCTTGCCGATGCGCTCGGGCAGCTCGCGCCGGTCGACGACATCGTCGATCTGGCCGTTGTGCAGCTGGCTCTCGGCCAAGCCGAAGTCCGGCGGGAGCTTCTCTCGAGTGGTCTGCTCGATGACCCGCGGTCCCGAGAAGGCGATGAGGGCCCCGGGTTCGGCGTAGGTGACGTCGCCGAGCGCCGCGAAGGAGGCCCACACGCCACCCGTGGTGGGGTGGCACAACACGACGACGATCGGCAGGCGCGCGTCGTTCATGTCCTCGAACGCGACGACCGTCTTGGCCATCTGCATCAACGCGAGCACGCCCTCCTGCATGCGGGCCCCGCCCGAGGCGGTGATCACGATGAGCGGCACGCCCAGTTCGATGGCGCGATCGCACGCCCGAGCGATCTTCTCCCCGACGACGGACCCCATGCTGCCGCCCATGAACGCGAAGTCCATGACCGCCGCAACGCACGGCTGCCCTGCGATCGTGAGTTCGGCCACGACGACGGCCTCGCCCAGGCCCGTTGCCGCCTCGGCCTTGCGCGCGCGCTGCGGATACGGCTCGAGGTCGACAAACTGCAGCGGATCCGATGCCCGCAGCTCGGTCCACAACTCGCGCCACCGACCGTCATCGGCCATGTGATCCAAACGCCCGCGCGCGGTGATCGCAAAGTGATGCCCACACGCGGTACAGACCCGACCATTTCGGGTCATCTCCTCGGCGCGGTAGTGACTCTCACACTTGGGGCAGGTCGCATCAGCACCCGGTTTTTTGGGACTGCTCTTCTCGGGCAGGTGGGCGATCCGCTTGAGCCGATCGACGCTGACGTGAACACGTTTGTTGGACACCCCGTCGATTATGGCACCCGCACCCGCTGGTTGTTCCCGAAGTGGTCCCTCTCGAGGACCACTCAGGCTCGCGGGGGCACCAACCGCTTGGCGTCGGCGCGGTTGGGCATACGACGAACTGACCGCATGAGAGACGACGAATTCACAGTGAGGTGTACGACGAATACACGGTAGCGCTGACGACGAATGCACGGTTAGGTGTACGACGAATGCACGGTTAGAGTTCTCTGCATGTCAGATCCACCCCTCCCGCTGATTCCACGCTCGGCTTCCCAAGCCGTTTCGGAGGCACTGCTGGACACCCCTGTCGTCGCAATCAACGGTGCCCGCCAAGTCGGCAAAAGCACCCTGGCCGCCGACGTCACGGCAGACAGATTCGACAGCGTCACGCTCGACGATCGGATACAACGAATCGCCGCGGCCGCCGATCCCACGGCGTTCGTCGAGGATCGCTCCCGAGGGCTCGTCATCGACGAAGTCCAACGCGTTCCCGACCTGCTTCTGGCCATCAAGGCCACCGTCGACAGAGATCGCCGCCCGGGACGTTTTCTCTTGACGGGATCCACGCGATTGCTCTCCACCCCTCGCATCTCCGAATCCCTGGCCGGCAGAATCGAGATCATCGATCTGTGGCCCCTGTGCCAGGGCGAGATCGGGCGGCGACGTGAGGGCTTCGTCGATGCCCTGATGGAGTGGCGTCCGACACTGAGGATCGACAGTGATCTGCGGCGCGGTGACTACTTCGAACGCGCGTGCGTCGGGGGCTTTCCCGAGGCGATCGTGCGCACAGGACGGCGTCGCGAAGCGTGGTTTACGAACTACATCGCGACCGTCGTCGAACTGCTCGTCGAAGACGTCGCCGATATTGAGCGCGTCGGCGCGATGCCGCAACTCATCCGGCTT
>JANMDV010000093.1:0-12880 GCA_031376485.1 Actinomycetota bacterium | reverse complement strand
TGCGCGACGGGTTGAGCTGGTACTCGGTCTCGTCGACCGAGAGCGCCCGCGGAAACGCCGGTCGCGGCGGGATCTGGAGCCGGTGTTTGCGGGCGCCCAAGGCCGCGGTGCCCACCCCCGCCGTCAGCATCGCGGCCAGGGCGACCACTGCCAACGTGCGGCGGCGACTCACAGGATCAGGCTGCCGCCGCCACGCCGTGCCATCAGGAGCGGTGCGCCCGGGAGCACAGCGCCGGGGTCCCCGCCCATCCATTCGCCGAGGAGTGCGCCGTACACCGAGCGGAAGTCCGTCGTGACGCTCAGATTTCCGCCGACCAGCGCGTTCATGGGGGCCGGATCACCGGCCAAACCGCCGCGCACCTGGGTGCCGATGATCTGCATCGGGCCGCCGGCGCCGTGGTCGGTGCCGAATGACGCGTTCTCGCCGCCCCGCCGGCCAAACTCCGAGAACACGCAGGTCACGACGCGGTCCGCGATGCCACGCGCGGCCAGGTCGGCTTGGAATGCTGCGAGCGCCTGCCCCAGCACCGAGAGCTGTGGGTCCTGCCCTGCGAGCTGGCCGCCGTGGGTGTCGAACCCACCCCAGTCGATCGTGACGACCCGGGTACCGAGGCCCGCTCCGAGCATCGTCGCCGCCAGTTGCAGGCGCCGCGACAGCGACGAGTTGATGGGGTAGTTGGCAGCGGGCGTGTGGGTGACGCCTCCGAGCTGGCCTGCCACGTTGACCGTCTGGCCGAACACCGTGCGCGATCGTCCCGTCGAGGCGTTGCCCGCGGGAACGGTGGCGAGCCTGCCGACCTCGGCGTTGACGGCCGGCCCGCCGGCACCGGGCACGGCGAACCCGAAGTTCGCGAGCGTCTCCGGCACCGATGCGACCGGCGCGCGGGCCGCGCGAATCATCTTCGACACGTTCGAGCCGATGGAGACTGCCTGCAGGGGATTCGCTTGAGAGCCGTAGAGGTCGAGCCAACGGCCAAGCCAGCCGGTCGAAGACTTTTGGAGCATCCCGCCAAACCACCAGTCACGGCTCGTGAAATGCGAGAAATTGGGCTGGGGGTAGTCGGTCGCGGGGAAGAGCGCCAAGTTGCCCGCGTCCCAGATCGACTTGAGGCTGCCGGTGCCGGTCCCGGAGACGCCCGGCAGGGCCATACCCGGCAGGTTCGGCAACGCGAGCTCACCCTCGATGCCCAGCATGGGCGTGTAGCCGACCGGAGAGGCGTTGCCGGCAAGTGGGGCGTTGGATCTGGCGATCGTGGGGCGCAGGTTGACGTAGGCGCCGTGTTGGGTCGGATCCGCCGGAACGAACGTGTTGGGCCCGTCGTTACCGCCGTTCAGAAACAGCATCACCAAACAGTTGGTGTCGGCGACGGCGCCCTCCGCGACAGCCGCATCGAACGCGGTCTGCCAGGGGATCTTGGATGCTGCGTACACCGAGGCGAAACCAAGGAACCCGTTCTTGAGGAACCGCGCGCGGTTGAGGCTCGGCATCCGGGGCACACCATCCGGAAACCCGACCAGGGCCTCGGTCGGGATCGGCATGTAGTCCACCGGCACCGCGTCGTAGGCGGCGCTGTCCGAAGCCGCGCAGTCGGCGCAGCGGAGGATCTCGATCGCGTCGATGTCCTGAGGGAACTCGTTCATCACATCACCTGTCCGTCGGGGCCACCGAGCATGAGCGATCGCAGTACGCGCTGGCGCGTGCGCCGCTGTGTCAGGTTTGCACCAAGGGTCGCCGCGGAGTACGCCTGGATGTAGGCGACGGACGTCGGCGAGAGCCACGGCTGGCCGACGGCGGCGTACGCGCGGTCATATGCCTGCAGCGGCGTCTCATTGACGACGTCGGTCTGATCGATCGGCTGGAAGACCGTCAGATCGGCGACCAGCCGAAAACGCGCGACAGCCGTGTTGGTGTCGAGCCACGCGGGGCCGTACTCCCATCCCGAGACGTCGGGGGGGAAGTAGGGCTGCTGACCCATGAGCTGCATCCGGGAACCCGCCGTGTTGCTGGTGACTGAGAGCCCCATCGCGCGCATCGCGCCGGGGACGAACACCGTGGGGGCCTTGATCATGTTGGGCTCGTCGATCGACTCGTACAGCGCGCGGTGCGTCAGGATCTTGCGCAGCACCGGCCGGATACGGAAGCCGCGGCGGACGTAAGTCGCGGCCAGGTCCTTCAACGAAGCATCATCCGGAGGGCTCTGGACGAACTCCCCCCAGAGCTTTCGCATCAGGTGCGGCGCGTGGTCTGGGTGTGCCAGCACGACGTCGACTGCCTGTGCTGTGTCGAACGCCCCGACCTGGCCCAGCACCTGCTTTGTGCCGCCGTCCCATCGGGTGGGAGTGAAGAACGCCACGGGATTCGCCGGATCCGTCTGGTTGATCCGCCATCCCGACAGCGCTCGGGCGAGTTCCTGGACGTCGACCTCGGAGTAGGTCGGTTGACCTTGCGCGTTCGTCACCCCCAGGCAGAAGAGTTCCATCAGTTCGCGGGCGTAGTTCTCGTTGGGCCTGCCCTTCTGGTTGGCCTCGCCCGTCAGGGAGCGCAGCATCGCCGGGTCGATCGTGACCGCCTGCGCCAAGCTGCGGAAGTCCGATGTCGGGTTGTTGGCGACATCGGCGAACGATCGCAGCAGATCGACGTGCTTGATGATCATCGCCGCGCTGACGTCGTTTCGCGACGTCGCAAAATGCCGATGCCAGAAGAACGTCAGTCGCTCGACGAGCGGGTTGTCCGCGCGCACCATCCGGTCAAACCAGTCGAGCACCAGGTCGGTGTCGCTCGCCGCCGGCGCGAGCGGCACGCTGTTGTTGGACGGCGGGGGGCCAACCAGCGTGGGTGGCGTCGTCAAAAGCCAGTTGACGGCGACGCCGACGCGCTTACCCGTCCATGTGGCGCGGTCATGCGCCGATGGGCCGTAGCCCGCGCGCCAGAACAGACGGTCTACCATCGCAGCGGTCATCCGCTTGTCGGCCCAGGTGACGGGAGGCTTGAGAAGCCGACGTTTGCGGCGCTTGGGTGCGCGCCGGGCGTTCAACGTTGCTGTCACGTGGTCACCGCTTCTTTCCGCACCTGGTTGCCAGGATCGCCTTCGCCGCGGAGCGTTGAAGCTTGGTCGCCGAAATCCGGAAGTCGCCGGCGGGCTCGCGCACGTCGTAGAGCACGACGCCGCGAAGCTTCGGCATCGACTTCTCCAGACGCGCCAAGTCCCGGAGCCAGGCCGGTTTGCTGCCGCCACGGGCCGTTGTGCCGGTCTCGGCGATCCAGAACGGCTTGGCGCTCAGGGCCTGGATCTCGATATACGGGTCTTGGAAGAGTTCGATCGGGTCGAGCCACTCCAACTCGTCGATCACGCCGAAGTTGTAGCCCGAGACACCGACCAAGTCGACCTGGGAATCGCCAGGAAAGTACTGGTCGATGGCGTTGTCGTCGGTGTCCGGGACGCTTCGGACGTATGGCGCCCACAGCAGCTTGACGCGTTTGCCGGCGTTGCGTTTGACGACCTGCCGAACCCGGTTCCACGCCTGGACGTAGGTCTGGGGGGTGTTGCCGTTGACAGTTCCCGACCACGGCCACCACTGGGTGTTGGGCTCGGGAAGCGGGCGCAGGATGACCGAAAGCTTCGATGCCTTGAGCTGGCGCGCCAACGTCCTAATCCGCGTGTCGTAGCGCCCGGTACCGATCTGGAAGTGGGAGTAGGACGGCTGATTCGGCCCGTCGCGACCGTTGTCGACCATGAGCGTGACCAGGAGTCGCGCCTTGCGTGCACGCGCCAGCGCGATGATTTCGGGATCGACTCGCTGACCCAGGGTGACATAGGTCGAGATGACCGTAATCCCTTGGCCGACCTGCTTCTGGAGAGGCGCGAGCGTCGCCTGGGGGTTGTCCCGGTAAACCCCGACCTGGATGCACGACGAGGCACGAGCAGTTCCCAGCGCAAGCGCTGCGATCACCGCCACAGGAACGATTCGGGTCATCCGGGCCCGTCCCGAGCTGCGCTGCATCGGGCGAGACACTAGGCGCACGTTACCGGTGGGACAAGGTCCTTCACAGTGTCTTTACGTCTGGGCCCGTGCAGGAGTAACGATCGCGAACGGCGGCGAGCGTGAACCGATCGAGAACGGTGCGAGGGTTTGCAGCCGCCGACGAGGTGCTCGTTCTGGCGGAGGCCCTGAGGGGATGAACGTCGGTCAATGTTGCTGGCCTCACTGCTTCCGTTGGGAATCGCGGTTCGGTCGACACGGCATTTGGGGTTTGTGGTGAGCGCGTCGACGTTGCGAGTCTGACGTGCAGGGTCGGGGAACGCAGTGGGGGCGCATCATGTGTTTGGCTGTCGTGGCGCCGTGGTCCTTCCAGTCGTCGCAGTCTGGTGGTGGTGGTGGTGGCGGTGGCGGTGGTGGCGGTGGCGGTGTGATTGTTGTTGGTGTCGTTGGCGGTGGGGGAGAAGGAGTAGGTGCGGTGGATGTCGAAGGTGTAGATGGCTGGGGAGCGTCTCCACCCGGTATGGGACTTGAAGAAGGCCCGCTGCCGGTGGATGCCGTAGGAGCCGTCGGGCATGCGGTGTCGACGGCCTTCGCACACGATGGCTGTCCGGTCGTCAGGATCTGAACGGCGGTCGGGTCGTCCGCCTCGGCGAATGCGCCGTTCGGCCCGATGACCGTTAGGTTCAGTGTGCCCTGTGACGCGAGCTGTCCCTGGCCCGCGACCTCCTGGCCGGGGGCGAAGGAGCCGAGCGTGAACTCGGGCGGCAACTGCACCGTCAGGCGAATCGGGTAGGCCGGGTCCTGGTCGTCACCGATCACCATCGTCTTCGCAGCCGCGTCGATCGAGATGATTGCGCCCGCAAACGGCAACGCCGCGCCGGGAACCGGCGGCTTGAGGTACTTGAGGTCCCGTCCGATCCTGGCGCCCTTCCTGCCGAAGAACACGCGCGTTGAGATCGTTGCACCAACCGGTGGGAGTGTGTCGACAACGTTCGCGACGCGTCCCAAGCGCGGGGCAAATGACGCAACCCGGATCACGACCAAGCCGCCCGGGGTCCCCACGGCGATGGCCTTCTTGCCGATCCTCTTGACGATGGGGCCGCGAACCGGGGTCCACACCGCTTTCTTGATGCGCGTCGCGCGCAGGCCGGACTGGAAGCTGCCGTTGCGTCCCCACTTGATGCCCCACTTGATGCCGCGCGCGGGTGCGCTCCACTTGATTCCCTGCAGCGGCGTGCCCCATTTGATGCCCTGGACGCGCACCCTCATACCGGGGGTCACCTTGCGCAGCGAGTGAATCGCTCGAAGCCGGCCGCTGGGCTCGGCGATGACCGCCACCTTGTTATTGGACCGCCAGGTCACAACGACACCGTCGCGCGTCACCAACGGTGCGATGCGCAGGGCATCCGAGACCGGGGCGATCACAGAAACAGCCGCAACGGCGGCGACGACGAGTGTGCGCTTCCTCACGACCTGCAGTTTCCCCTGTAGTTGGATGGCACTCCGCCGACTGTATCGGCCGTTCACATCAACACCTTGATGCTGTGTCCGAGCGATTGGACATGCACCTGCGGTTTCCTGCCGGCCGAGGGGCCGAGGTGCGAAATACCCGGCGTCGCGTGCCCGGCCGGCCACGTGCCGGTCAGGGTCGTACGATGTCGGGCGATGGAGTCCCGTGGAGAAGAACTTTTGGAGTTCGACGACGTCCGTGCCCGGCTGGCCGGGCACTGTTCGTCGGTCGCCGGGCGCGCATCGGCCCTCGTTCATGCGCCGAGTGCCGATGCAAAGCTCGTGCGTCGGCGGCACCTGCTCACCGGCGAGGCGCTCGAGTTGCTGCGACTCGGCGTCGCGGTTCCCGCGGGGATCGCGGACATCCGTCAGGCCACGGCGGCGGCGGAACGCGGGGGCCTGCTCGACGTGGCTGAGCTCAGTCAGGTGCTGGCAACCGTCGGCGGGATGAGCGAGCTGGCAGCCTCGGTGACCACACACGCCGACATCGCCCCGACGTTGGCGCAGATCACTGAAGGCATCGATCTGGTGCTGCTCGATCGACTCGCCGGTGAGATCGATCGCGCGCTCGACGGACACGGCGGGCTCAAGGACGATGCCAGCATCGAACTCGGGCAGGCGCGCCGAGCGCTGGCCGGAGCCCGTTCAGCCGCGACGGAGGCGCTGCGCTCGTCCGCGCAGCGCGCGCGGCAGCACCTGCAGGAGGGGTTCATCACCGAACGCGCGGGTCGTCCGGTCCTGGCCGTCAAAGCCTCGTCGCGATCCGCAGTGCCGGGCATCGTCCACGATCGTTCCGCCTCAGGCCAGACCATCTTCGTGGAGCCGCTCGACGTCGTCGAGGCCAACAACCGGGTCCGTGAGCTCGAAGCCGGTGAACGTGTGGAGGTGGAGCGCGTCCTCGCCCGGCTGTCGACGGGGGTGGGCCAGGTCGCCCTATCGCTCACAGAGGCCGTCGACCGGGTTGCACAGATCGACCTGGTGGTCGGATGTGCGGCGCTCTCACGCCAATGGCATGGATGCGTCGTTCAGGAGACGTCCGGCGACGTCGCGCTGGAGCGTGCGCGCCATCCGCTGCTCGATCCCGTCACCGCGGTGCCAATCGACCTGCCGCTGACCGGGTTGCGCGCGCTCGTGATCAGCGGACCGAACGCCGGCGGAAAGACCGTCGGGCTGAAGACGCTGGGAATCTTGGCCCTGGTCAATCAGTGCGGCATCCGGCCACCTGCGGCCGTCGCCCACCTGCCGGTGTTCGACCAGGTGCTGGTCGACATCGGCGATGATCAGTCCATCGAGCGAAGCCTGTCAACGTTCTCTGGTCATGTGCGACGGCTGCAGCAGATCCTGGCGCTGGCAGGCCCTCGGTCGCTTGTTCTTCTCGACGAGGTCGCCGCAGGGACCGACCCCACGGAAGGGGCGGCCATCGCACGGGCCGTGCTCGAGGCGCTCATCGATCGTGGTGGGTTGGTGCTTGCCACGACGCACCACCACGAGCTCAAAGGCTGGGCCAGCGAAACGCCGCGCGCGGCCAACGCGGCGGTGGGGTTCGATGCCGAACGCATGGCCCCGACCTTTACGATCCGTGTCGGCGAGCCCGGCGCGTCACATGCGATCGAGGTCGCCGACCGTCTGGGCTTGGACGCCGATGTGCTTGCCGCGGCCCGTCAGATCTTCGGTCAGGAGCGTGGCGGCGTCGAAGCCTTACTGCAGGAGGCCGCCGCCGCGCGGGTCGCGGCCGAGGCTGAGCGTGATGCGGCGCTTGTCGAGCGCGACGAGGCCGCGCGTGTCCGCGCAGAGGTGGAGCACCGCGAGGCCGAGTTGGCCGCGCGCATCGAACGCATGCGTCGAGACGCCGCAGCGTCTCGTGAGCGGGCACGTGACGAGGCCCGTGGCGAGCTGGGTGCGTTGCAGGCCGAGCTTGCGCAGTTTCGTGGGGAGTTGGCAGCGGCACGGCGTGAGGAGCGCCGCCGGGTCGCAGCGGGAGCGGCGTCCGACGCGGCCGAACGCGACCGCAGGCTCGGCGCCGCGTCGGCCGCGGCGGCGCGCGCGGGGCGGGCGTTGTTCGACGCCACCCGGCCGACGGCGCCGCCGCCCGATCTGAGGGTCGGTGATCGGGTGGTTGTCGCAGATCTGGGCGTGCGCGGCGAGGTGATCGCCATCGAGGACGGCACCGTCGAGATCCAGGGACCGTCTGCCCGCATGCGGCTCGATCTGTCACGGATCGTGCGTGACGCACGCGTCGCCGAGCCTCAGCCCGCGGTTTCGCCGGAGACCCGGCCGGTCATGAATGCGGTCCCGTACGAGCTGGACGTCCGAGGCCAGCGCGCAGGCGAGGCGTGTGCCGGGGTGCGGGCGCACGTCGATGCCGCCGCGATGGTCGGTCTCGAGACCGTCCGCATCGTGCATGGACGTGGCACCGGTGCGCTCCGCGCCGCGGTGCGCGAGGAACTCGATCGGCATCCCCTGGTGGCGCGCACTGAGCTGGGAGGTCCCGATGACGGCGGCGACGGCGCGACGATCGGGACCCTGCGGTGACCCTGGATCCAGGGTGACTACTTGGGCGGCATGCGTACTGCGGCGTCGAGCCGGATGACTTCGCCGTTGAGGTACGGATTCGCGATGATGTGCGCGACGAGCGCGGCGAACTCGTCGGGATGGCCGAGTCGCTTGGGATGCACCGCCTGGGCGGCCAGGACGTCCTCCACCTTCTGGCCGAAGTCCGTAAGCATCGGCGTCGACATTGGGCCCGGGGCGATGGACATGACCCTGATGCCGCGGCTCGCGAGATCACGCGCCGCGGTGATCGTCAGCGCCGCGACGCCGCCTTTGGACGCGGCATAGGCCGCTTGACCAATCTGCCCCTCGTAGGCTGCGATCGACGCGGTCATGACGACGACGCCACGCGTGCCGTCGTCATCGGGTTCGTTGTCGGCCATTGCCTCGGCCGCCAGGCGCAAGGTGTTGAACGTGCCGACCAGGTTGATGTCGATCACATCTTGGAACAGGGCGAGCGAATGTGGTCCGTCCCGTCCAGCGATGCGGGCGGCCGGCAGAATGCCGGCGCAGCAGACGGCGACCCGGAGGGGTGCGCGGTCCGTTGCGGCACGTGCCGCCTCGCGAACCTGTGTCTCATCCCGAACGTCGGCCGCGGCGAATGTCGCCCGCGTGCCCAACTCGACCGCCACACGGACGCCGCGGCTTTCAGGGAGGTCGGCGACGACCACATGGGCGCCCAGGTCATAGAGCCGCTGTGCCGTCGCGGCGCCGAGCCCAGATGCTCCGCCGGTGATCAGCACGCTGCTTGCCTCGAGCCCCATCGCCAATGCATACCACGGTGGGAGTACAGTCGCGGTCGTGACGGTGTCCGAGACGTCTCTGTTGGTCACGATCGACGAGATCCGCTCAGCGCGTGAGCGCGTCGGCGAGGTGGTGCGCCCAACCCCGACGGAGCGCTCGGACAGCCTCAGCCGCATGGTCGGGCGGCCCGTGCTGCTCAAACCCGAGCACCTCCAGCGCTCGGGATCGTTCAAGATCCGAGGCGCCTACAACTTCATGGCGACGGTCGCCGAGGGGGCCGAGGTGGTGGCCGGGTCGGCGGGAAACCACGCCCAGGGCGTTGCCCTGGCGGCGTCACTGACCGGACGCCGCTCCCGGGTGTTCATGCCCGAGCGCGCGGCGCTTCCCAAGCTGCAGGCGACGGCCGAGTACGGCGCGCAGGTCGTCACCGTTCCCGGTGGGGTCGACGTCTGCCTCGAACGGGCCCAGGAGTACGCGACTGCGCACGGCGCCGTCTTCGTCCCGCCCTTCGAGCACCCGGCAATCATCGCGGGGCAGGGCACGGTCGCTCTCGAGGTATTGGAGGAGGCGCCGGAGGTCGAGACGGTGCTCGTGTCGGTCGGAGGTGGGGGCCTGCTGGCCGGCGTCGGCGCGGCGATCAAAGCGCTGCGTCCCGATGTCCGAGTGATCGGGGTTCAGGCCGAGGGGGCCAGTTCGATGCGGAGGTCCGTGGCGGCGGGCCATCCCGTCGAGGTGGACCCGGTGACCATGGCCGACGGTGTGGCCCTGCGGCGGCCGGGCACGCTCACCCTGGCCCATGCACGGGCGTTCGCCGACGAGATCGTGACGGTGTCGGAGGAGCAGATCAGCCGTGCCGTGCTGTTGCTGCTGGAACGGGCGAAAGCCCTCGTGGAGCCGTCGGGGGCATTGCCTGTGGCCGCGCTCATCGCCGGTGTGGTCCCGGGTGCCGGGCCTGCGGTGGCGGTGCTTTCCGGTGGCAACGTCGACCCCCTGCTTCTGACGCGCCTGATCGCTCATGGTCTGTCGGCCGCGGCCAGGTTCATGGTGGTGCGTGTCGTGCTCGACGACCGCCCGGGCGCGCTCCATCACCTGACCGGGGTCCTCGCGCGGCTGGGGTTAAACGTCCTGTCGGTCGAGCACCATCGCGAGGGACTGGCGCTCCCGCTCGCCAGTGTCGAGGCCGTGTTCACAGTCGAGACGCGCGACGCCGCCCACCAGGCCGATGTGCGCGGGCAGCTCCAGTTGGAGGGATACCGGGTCGAACAGGTCCGCTGAGGTGGCCCGCCCCCGGCCTCCATGCGAAGGCCATGGCTCATGCGATGCTTCGGTGCGGCTGAGGGCCTGTGTCATGGAGACGATCCGCATCAGGTCGCCGCGCGCGATAAAGCTCCTGAGGGTGAGCTGCGTCCCGCCCTGGACCGAGTTCGCGCCGCCGCTCCGGGCCGTTTCGCTCGCCGTCCGGCAAGGGAGTTCATGACACGGGCCCGAGAAGCTGATCGCGGCGAGCGCTCGCGCACGCGACGCCGCCCACCAGTGCGTTACCTTCCCGAGATGAGCCGTCAGATCTCGTCGCCGGAGTCTCGGAATCAGATCTAAGAAGCCACCCGTTCGTGCTGTGGGCCGCGGAGGTGTTCACGAGGAGCGGTGTGCCCGTCTCCGCGGACGTGGCGGGCGGCGACAGGCGCCGTGAGCGCGGTCGGGGCGTCCGTCGGCTGGGGCCTTGCGGCTGGAGGGAGCCTCGTCATCGGCGCAGTGGCCGGGGTTGTGCTGAGGCTCCCGGCACGGGTCGCCGCCGGGATCACCGCGTTTGGAGGTGGCGTCTTGCTCGCCGCGGTCGCGTTCGAGCTCGTCCCCGAAGCCGATGCCAGGGCGGGCCTTTGGACCACGGCCGCCGGCTTGCTCGCCGGGATGCTCGTCTACGTCGTCGCAGACGCGTGGGTGACGCGCAACGAACACATGCGAACGACACGTCGATCGGGACATTCGGCGGCGGCGGGCCGTCCGATGGCGACGGACACCGGCGGCGCGCAGGCCGCGCGTGGCGAAGCCATCGCCGTCGGCCTCTTCCTGGACGGCGTTCCTGAGTCGATCGCGCTGGGGCTCACGGTCGCCGAGGGGAAGATCGGGCTGGCGCTTCTTGTCGGCATTCTGCTGGGCAATCTCGTCGAGGCATACGGGGCCGCACAGCCGATCGTTGCCGGGGGTCTCAGCAAACGCTTTGCTGTCTCGCTGATGGCCGCGATCGGTGTGACGCTCGTGGGTGCGACTGTGCTCGGTGGCGCCGTCCTCGTCGACGCCGATCCTGCGATTGCAGGCACGACCCAGGCCGTCGCCTCCGGGGCGGTGCTCGCCGTCGTGTCGGTCGCGATCATCCCCCACGTGTTCGCCGAGGTGAACCGCTGGGTCGCAGTCACCTTCGTGCTCGGCTTCGTCGCCGGCTATCTCCTGACGTGATCGACGGCGCGAGACGCGGTGACACTCGGATTACCTCCAGCCCCGGTTCGGGTGCGTCCCCGTGCTGCCGAGTCCAGCGGGCGACGGCTACGGAGCGTGTGCCTCTGCGAGAGTTGCCCGCGATGACGATCGAACCCACGTTGCTGTCAGTCGTCCGGGCGTGGATCGCCCGCGACCCCGATCCCGAGACCCGGGCGGAGCTGCAGGCCCTGGTCGACGCGGGCGACGCGGCCACACTCGTGGAGCGCTTCTCGGGACGGGCGGCATTCGGGACGGCGGGGATTCGGGCTCGGATGGAGGCCGGACCCACGGGCATGAACCGGGTGGTCGTTCGCGAATCGGCAGCCGGGATCGCCCGTTATCTCCTGGCGAATGAGCCCGATGCCGCGGGTCGCGGCGTCGTCATCGCGTATGACGCGCGGCATCGCTCACGGCGTTTCGCCGCCGATTGCGCCCAGGTCATCGCCGACCACGGCATCCGCGTCACGTTGGCGGACGCGCCGCTTGCGACACCCGTGGCGGTGTTCGCCATCCGGCCGCTCGGCGTCGCGGTCGGCATCGTCGTCACGGCGAGTCACAACCCCCCGTCCGACAACGGGCTCAAGCTCTACATGGGGGACGCCGCGCAGATCGTTCCGCCGGTCGATATGGACGTCGCCGCATGCATTGCGGCGGTCGCCGCGGATGGCGTGGTGAATCCTGGCGCGGTGATGCCCGCCGACATCGGGCAGCTCCCAGCTGCGCTCGTCGCCGCGTACTGCGAGACGACGCTCGCGCGGGTTCCCAGGGCCCGAGCACCCATACGGATCGCGACCACCGCGCTGCACGGCGTCGGCGGGGCCTTGCTCGCGCAGCTTCTGGCGGCCGCAGGCCATCACGATGTGCATCCCGTTGCCCAGCAGGTCCTGCCCGATCCGGACTTCCCCACGGTCGGTTTCCCGAATCCGGAGGAGCCTGGCGCCACGGATCTCTTGGCGGAACGTATGCGTCAGGTCGACGCGAAGCTCGGCCTGGCGCTCGATCCGGATGCCGACCGCCTCGCTGTGATGGTGCCGACGACGGGCGGCGCCACGCGTCAGCTGACAGGGGACGAGGTCGGGGCGCTCCTGGGCGACTGGCTTTTGCAGGACGTCACCGCAGGCCCGGAGAGGCTGGTCGTCTCGACGGTGGTGTCCTCGTCACTTCTGTCGAAGATCGCGGCGCATCACGGTGTGCAGCACGAGGAGACGTTGACGGGGTTCAAATGGCTCTCACGCCCGGCGATGGATCGCCCCGAGCTTCGCCAGGTGCTCGCCTACGAGGAGGCCATCGGGTACGCCATCGGTGCCGACGCGCGCGACAAGGATGGGCTCTCGGCGGCGATTGCCGTCGCGTCCATGACCTGTTGGCATACGGCCGCGGGTCTCAGCCTGGTCGATGCCTTGAATGTGTTGCATGTGCGCCACGGCGTACACACGACCGACAACTTCTCGGTGCGCGACGAGGGCGCAGGTTGGCGTGAGCGGCGTGACACGACGCTGGCCCGTCTGGCGGCGTCACCTCCGGCGCGGGTCGGCGACCTGGATGTCGCGCAGATTCGATGGCTCGCACCCGACGTCCTGCGGATCGACCTGGTCGGCGATCTGCGTGTTCTGATGCGACC
>JANMDV010000047.1:0-14702 GCA_031376485.1 Actinomycetota bacterium | reverse complement strand
TCGCGGAGGTGGCGATCCTGCGCTGCTGAGGCAGCCTTGAGGGTTCGCGCAAAAGTAACTGCTGGGCCGGATGGCGAGCGAAACTGGTGGTGACGGACGACGATCTCGGCGACGCCGTATCGCGACGACGCCTTGCAGCCGCCAAACGGCGCAGGAGTTTTTGCGCGGACCCTGAGGGCCTTATCCCTGCGCTGCAGACGGCGACTCTTCGGCAGGCTCCGCCAGGATGACACCCCAGTCGCCGCCCACGGCCAGAAGCCGGCCGTCGTCGGTCCACGCCGCACATGCCGCGCCGCCGATGAAACGCACCAGGGTGCGCTCCGGCAGACGAATGAACGCGACACCGAACAGCCGGCCGTACTTGACCGGGGTGGCCGACAGGCGACCGCCTGGGGCAAAGACCTCGCCGTCGACGGGTTCGACCGGGTCGACGAGCGCTCCCGGTGTCGCCGCCGGCGGCAGCACGGCCGCAGGGTCCGTCTCGGGGTACTCGTGCGTGCCGACCTCCAAACCGGGCACCGACCAGCGACGGATCACCTTCTTGTGAATTCCGCGCAGCGTCGCGCCGTCGTCCTCGAAGTACAGCGCCCGCGCACCCTCCCGGTGCATCGCGATGAGGCGGACCAGACCGCCACCAGCGACACCGAGCGATTCGTCCAGACCTGGCCGGTCGAGCGGTATATCGGGCGCAAAATCAGACAGCAACGCCGCCGAGGTCTGTCGGCGGCGGCCACCACGACCGATCAACTGCGCGCCTTGCGCCTCGCGGGCGAACGAGATGATCGACCAGGGCCCCGCGTCATTGGGGATCAGGTCAGGCCGTAGGCGGTTGATGCTCATCCAATCTCCCTCGGTGGTTCGAGCCAGAGTGCTCCCCATTCCCCGCCGACCAGCAAGCCTTTGCCGGCGGGGTCGAGCGCGATCGTGCGTGCGCCCTCGATGTGGCGGACCATCGCCCCATCGATCGCGCGTACGACACATGCCGCTGCGGGATCGGCAAACGGGGTCCCCATCGATGCCAGCTCGCCGTCGGCGCTGAGGCCGATCGACAACGGACCCAGTATGACGGGTGTCCACGCCGCGAGGCGTCGGCGGGTGTCGGTGTCCCACACGCTGCAGGAGCCATCACCGTGACGGGCCAAAGCGCGGGGGGCCGCACAGGCCGTCGTCAACGCCACGATCGGAGAGCCGTCCTCACCGCTGAGGCCGGCGCCGTCGGAGGCGATGAGCGCACCGTCGGCTGCATAAGCGATCGCTCCGGGAGTCGACGAGATCTCGACCGGCGTCGTCGCAGCGCCGGGAAGCTCCAATTCGAACATCGCGCCATCGCGGACGACTGCGACCCGACGTCCGTCTGCGCGAATCGCAACCGGCCCAGGTCCGAGGTCGGCCGCCAGGTCCCCGAGGCTCGGAAGTACCACGGCACGCCATCCGGTGGCGTCCAGCAACATGCCGGCGTTCGCCAACGAAGCGCCGGCCAAACGCATGAGCCCGGGTGGGCGGCGATCGAACTGGCCCACCATGTCCGGCAGTCGGAGCGATCGCGCCAGGTTCGGCGCGACGGTGAGTGCCAGCGTCCCATCGGCGACGATCTGAGCCTCGTGCGTGACGAAGGGCACGCCTTTGACCGGTCGCAAGAGTCGTTCGTCGGGAGCCAGCGCGACGCCCTCGGGCGCGGGTGCGGCCTCCAGTCCCAACCCGCGCGGGCTCTGAGCGACGCGTGCCCACGGGCCCGGATCGGTGCCGTCGACACGAACGTTCTGTGGGGGTGCGTTGCGCCTCATCGGTCGTCGACCGCCTTGCGGATCTGATGGGCCATGCGACTCTGCAGGCTGAACAACTCGATGAACCCGGGGCTCGCGTTCTGCGCGAACGAGGAGTCGGCGTCGAACGTCGCCAGGCTCTTGTCGTACAGGCCGTAGGGCGACGAGCGCGCCACCACGGTCGCGCCCCCTTTGTAGCAACGCACCGTGACGTCACCCTCGACGACCGCACTGGCGCTGGCGATGTACGCGTTGAGATCGGCGAGCGTCGGCTCATACCAGAGCCCCTCGTAACAGAGCTGTGCCCATTCCGCGTCGACGAATGCCTTGATGCGGTTCTGCCGGCCGGTGAACACCAGCTTCTCCAGTTCTTTGTGGGCGCGGAGTATCAGCTCGGCCGCAGGCACCTCATAGATGTCACGGACCTTCAGCCCAACAACCCGATCCTCCACGTTGTCCATGATGCCCACGCCGTTGCGCGCGGCGATCTGGGCGGCCTTCTGGATCAACTCGACCAGATCCATCTGCTGCCCGTCGAGCGCCACGGGCAGTCCGTCACGGAACGTGATGACGACATCCTCGTCTCGGTCCGGCGCCAGGCCGGGCAGCGTGACGAGCCGGCAGACATCGTCCGGCACGATGTTGGCCGGGTCCTCAATGACCCCGCCCTCGCTGGAGCGCCCCCACAGGTTGTCGTCCAGGGAGTACGGACGCTCGGCGCTCGACGAGATGGGAATGCCGTGCTCGCGTGCGTAGGCCAGCTCCTCGTCGCGCCCCATCTGCCACTCCCGGACCGGGGCGATGACCTTGAGTTCCGGCGCCAGCGTCACGACCGTCGCCTCGATGCGCACCTGGTCGTTGCCTTTACCGGTGCAGCCGTGCGCGATCGTGTCGGCGTCATGGGCCCGCGCGGCCTCGACCGCGAGCTTGGCCAGAAGCGGCCGGCCGAGCGCGGTGAACAGCGGGTAGGTCCCCTGGTAGCGCGCGTTCGCGCGGATGGCCGGGCCGACGTAGTCGCGGACGAACTCCTGCTTGGCGTCCATCACGATGCTGGCGACGGCGCCCAGGTCCAACGCCTTCTGGCGGATCGCCTCGAAGTCGTCGGTCGGCTGCCCGAGATCGATGCACAGCGCCACCACCTCGGCGTCGTACTCGTCCTGGATCCACTTGAGCATCACCGACGTGTCCAAGCCACCGGAGTAGAGCAGTACGACGCGATGCACCTCGTGCGGCTGCGCAAGGTAGCGGGCGGTCGTTGCGGCTGGACGGCGTTCGGACACAGACAGGCCTCTCGTCGGGGGTGCGAGCCTCGGGAGTCTGTCCGCCACCGACGCGTGAGGCAAGTGCGTGCGCCCCGACGTCGACGGGCCCTCCATCATGCAACGCGCATCGCACGCCCCAAATCAAGAGTCCAGAAATTGACCCTTGGTGTCGATACATGAATCATGGAGTCACAATGCCGAAACTGGAGTGCCTCGTGAGCAGCAGGGTCGTAACACCATCGATGGTGCTCATTCCGGCAGAACCGGTATCGATCGCCGTCGTCCGCGCCGCAATCAGTCAGGCGCTGCGCGACCACAGTTGGGGCGACGACGCCATCGGCCGCGTGGTCCTTGCCACCAGCGAAGCGGTCGCCAACGCCGTCGAGCACGGATCGCAGAAAGGGGAGCTCGTCGAGATCGTCTTCCAGATCGGCGAGGAGGACGCAAAAGTTCGTGTCCTCGATTCCGGCGGCGTATCGCCCTGGACCCCACCCGACACACAGGTCGAGCCATCCAGCACCTCCTCTCGCGGTCGGGGGCTCTCTATCATCAACGCCCTCGCGCAGAGCGTCGAGTTCCGCCCCGCCGGAAATGGCACCGAGATCCGCCTGGACTTCTCCCGCGCCGCGTAGAGAGACCCGCCTCAGGCGGTGATCTTCGTACCGACGCCCGCCTCAGTGAAGAGTTCCATCAACAACGCGTGCGGAACGCGGCCGTCCACTATCTGAGCCGCCTCCACGCCGTCGCCGAGCGCGGTCGCGACGGCGTTGAGCTTGGGGAGCATCCCCGCGCCAACCCGACCACCGTCGATCAACTGGTGAAGTTCGGGAAGATCGCATTCGCTGATCAGACTCGCGGGGTCGTCAACGTCCGCCAGAAGCCCTTCGACGTCGGTCAGGAACAACACGCGACGCGCTTTGAGCGCGGCCGCCAGCGCCCCTGCCACGGTGTCCGCGTTGATGTTGTAACTCTGGCCGTCGGCGTCGACGCCGCCGGACGCGACCACGGGAACGAAATCCGACAGTCGTTCCAACACGTGAGTGTCGAACGCCTCGATGTCGCCGACGAAGCCCAGATCGGCATCGGGATGCTCGGCCTTGCGTGCGCTGATCAAGCCCGCGTCCTCGCCTGACAGGCCGACGGCCTGGACGCCCGCGACGCGAAGCTGCGACACGATCTCGGTGTTGATCTTGCCGATGAGCACCATTTTGACCAGCTCCATCGTGTCGGCGTCGGTCACCCGCAGCCCATCGACGAACTTGACCGCCAAGCCGAGACGGTCCGAGTAGCGCGAGATGTCGGGCCCACCGCCGTGTACGACGACCGGGTTCATCCCCACGAGCTTGAGCAGCGCGACGTCACGCGCAAACGACGCCTTGAGCTCGGGAGCGGTCATCGCCGCGCCGCCGTACTTGATGACGATCGTGGCCCCGGCGAACTCCCGGATGTACGGCAAGGCTTCGAGCAGCACATCGACGCGCTGCTCAAGCCCCTCTCGCAAAGGGGTGGTGCGTTCGGTACGGCTCGTGGCGATCCCTTCCCTCAAGTGACAACGGCTCGGAAACTACCAGCGAGGCGCGACGACCCCCGTCTTGATTACGCGATCAGCTGAACATCGGCCAAGTGCCCGTGCGCCCTTGCGAGGCCGCCGTCGGTGGTGACGAGCGAGGCGGCGAGAGCTTCGGCCAAGGCGACGTAGGCCGCGTCGTAGGCCGTCAGCGTGTCGCGGAGTTGCCATATGCGCCGAACGAACGGTGCCGCCGGATGAGGGACAAGTGGCGTCTGATTGAGATCGTCCAGCAGTTCCTCGACGCGCTCGACCGTCAGCTCCCCGGAGAGGTGCTTTCGCCTGATCACCGAGGCGACCTCGATCCACGCGAAGTCCAGGGTGTGCATCTCGCCGGACGAGGCGATCCGTGTCGCGACGGCCGACCCGAGCCGAGGCGTTCGCAGGAGCCAGTCCGCCAGTGCGGAGGCGTCGAGGACGATCACGACCTGCGGAGTCGCTCCTCGCGAAGAATCGACGCCGCCGAGGCCCCTCCTACCGGGTCACGGCCTTCCACCCGCTCGAGCATCTCGGCCATCGTCGGCCGCGATGCGATGCGGTCGAGTTCGACGCGGAGGTACTCAGACAGGCTCATGCCCTGGGAGCGAGCCCGGCTCGCAAGCCGATCATGGGTCTCCGCCGGCACTTCTCGGATTTGAATGACGCTCATGCAGCCATGATATCAGGCTACATGCATCATGCATGCAAACCGTCTCAGCAGCCGTCCCCCTGTCAAGAAGGCAGCCTCCGAGGCGAATGCTCCTCCACCCACGGACCAAATCCGGCGGAGTTTTGCAGCCGCCAGATCGTACCCTGTGAGACAGGACACGAGTTCCACACCCAGGCGTCATTGTGCGTTGTGAGCACATGTACGGAAGGGTCGTTTCGCGCCTCGTAATCCCGCCTGGGCAAAGGGTTCTTGAGTCATTCGTGTCTGACACTGTTGTCCAAACATTAACATTGCCCAGCGACGGATGTCGGGTCGTCCCAAGTCTGGAATCAGGTTCGGTAGTCGGCGTTGATACTGACGTAGGCGTGGGTCAGGTCGCAAAAGAAGATCTCGGCGAGGCCCTCGCCGCGGCCCAGGCCGATATGCATCTCGTATTCCTCGCGAGCCAGCACCTCGTCGATGCCCGGATCCATGGGTGTCACGCCGTCGAAGGTGACCGACGGGACGGGTGGCGGCCCAGGCGCACCGGCCAACGCCGCGCCAATCGCCTGTGACAGTCGGCCCCAGTTTGCGTCGCGACCATAGACCGCGGCCTTGACCAGCGGCGAGTTCGCGACCGCGCGCGCGACGTGCTCAGCCTCGGCCTCGTCCTTGCCACCGTGCACGAGCAGGCGCACCACGTGCTCGGCGCCCTCACCGTCGCGCACGATCTGCAGTGCAAGCCACCGGCAGATCGCCCGCAGCGCCACGCCGAACGTCTCGGCCTCGGCGCCGATCAGCTTGGGGCCCTCGCCGTTGGCCATGACCAAAAGCGTGTCCGACGGGCTCATCTGGCCGTCGACGCTGATCCGGTTGAACGATTCCGCGGCGGCCTGCTTGACCAGCGGCTGCAGCACCCGCGCGTCGAGCGGTGCATCCGTCGTGATGTACGCCAGCATCGTGGCCATCCGCGGTGAGATCATCCCCGCGCCCTTCGCCGCCGCGCCGATCGCATACTCGCCCGAGGGCAAGCGCAGACGAAACGCGCCCCCTTTTGGCGCACGGTCGGTGGTGCAGATCGCCTGTCCAAAGCTTGCGCCCCCAGTCTGCGCCACGGCCGAGGCCGCCGCGGCCACGCCTGCCGTGACCCGCTTCATCGCGAAGCGCCGACCGATGACGCCGGTGGAGCAGACGGCGACCTGCCCGGGGTCGATTCCCAACTCGGTTGCCGCGACGGTGCCCATAGTCCTTGCGTCCTCAATACCCGGTGTGCCGGTTTCGGCGTTGGCGTTACCGGCATTGACGACGACCGCTTGGATGTGCGCCGAATCGAGGCTGCGCGTATAGATGACCGACGCCGACGGCAGGGCGTTGGCCGTATCGACGAGCGCGGAGGTCGCGCGCCGGGTGCTCAGCAGGACTCCGATATCCAAACCTCCCGACTCCTTGAGCCCCGCGGCGACGGCGCCGGCGACAAAGCCCTGCGGCGTCGCGACGCCGCCTTCGGCAAGACGTTCCAACTCGGACGGCAGACCCAGCCAATCCTGGCGCAGCACGCGGATCTCGCTCAGCGGAGCCCCTCGTCCTCGGGACGTCCCGCCATCAGGTTGAGGTTCTGCAACGCTTGCCCCGCAGCGCCCTTGCCCAGGTTGTCGATGACCGAGAACACCGTCACCCGATCGCCGCGCGGGTCGATCATCGGGCAGACCTGTGCGTAGTTGGTGTGCTGGACCGCGCGCATGCCCGGCGGGGCCTCCACGACTTCGACGAACGGATGGTCCGCATAAAAATCCGCGTAGCGCTGCCGCAAATCGTCGCCGGTCATTGGGCCGGTCATCAGCCGCGCGTAACACGTCGCCAGCAACCCGCGGTCAACCGGTACCAAGTGCGGCGTGAACGTCAACTCGACGCCCAGTTCCTGGGCGATCTCAGGCGTGTGACGATGTCCGTAGACCTTGTAGGCCATGACGCTCTCGGTGATCGACGAGAAGTGCACGGTATCGGTCGGCGTGCGCCCCGCGCCACTGACACCGCTCTTGGCGTCGATGACGACATCCGCGATCTGACCGACAAGCGGCAAGAGCCCCAGGATCGACGCCTCGGGGTAACACCCGGGGTTGGCGACGAGTCGCGCCGTGCGAATGGCTTCCCGGTTGCGCTCGGGAAGCCCGTACACGGCCTCGGCGACGAGGTCGGGGCGGGGATGGACGAATCCGTACCACTCAGGGTATGCCGCCACGTCACGCAGGCGATGATCGGCCGAGATGTCGACGACGCGAACCCCACGGTCGACGAGATCCGCCACAAGCGGCGCCGCCTCGGCGTGCGGGTAGGCAACCGCGGCCAGATCCCCGGGTGCGACGTCCTCTGGTTCATAGGCCCGAAGGATTCGGTCGACGCGATACTGCGGTGCCACATCGACGAGCCGACGGCCGGCGTCGGCTCGGGCGGTGATCTGACCCAACTCGAATTGGGGGTGTGCGTCGACGAGGGCCGCGAGCTGCGCCCCGGCGAATCCGGCAGCACCAATCACATGGACCCGGAGCTTCCCAGTCATCGCCGCAGTTCCGCACCGAAATCGGACCGCAGGGCAGCGACGATCGCCGAGACCGGGGCTTCGATCTCGTCGTCGGTGAGCGTGCGGCCCGGTTCGGCGATCGTGAGCCGAAGCGCCAGGCTGACCTTGCCCGGCGGCACCGGGTCGCCAACGTAGCGGTCGAACAGGCGCACGTCGCGGACCAACGCTCCGCCTGCGCTTCGCGCCGTCGCGATCAGCTCGGATGCCGCAACCGTGTCGTCGACGACGAGGGCCAGGTCGCGCGTCGAAGCAGGCACCGACAGCAGGTCCTCGAAGACGTCCCGCTCTGCCGGAGCGGCATCGAGCAGCGCTTGCAGGTCGAGTCCGATGACGGCGACCGGGCCGCGTACGTCGAAGTTGCGAAGGACCGCCGGGTGGATCTCGCCCACCCATCCGACCTTGGCACCACCTGCCTGTAACTCGGCCTGGCGCACCGGATGGCCGTAGGTCGCCGTGGCCGCCGTGGCCTCGACGCGGACTCCGGCCGCACGGGTGAGGGTCTCGGCGACGCCTTTCGCCCCCCAGATGTCGACCGTATTGACCGGTGCACGCCAGTGGTCGCGGGTCGGCTGGCCGAAGATCATGCCGACCAACCACTCACGCTCGTCGGCCAGGCCGTCGGGCCGGGGCGCGTACGTGCGCCCCACCTCGAAGATGGCGCCGCTCGGATGTTGGTGGGCCTGGTTGCGCGCTGCGGCCCGAAGCAGGCCGGGAAGCAGCGAACGTCGCATGACCGCGACGTCCTCGGACAACGGGTTGGCGAGCCGCACCACCTGTCGGCGCGGGTCATCTGCTGCGAGCTGCAGCCGGTCGGCGTCGGACGCGGGAACGAAGTGCAAGGTGATGGCTTCGTTGAAGCCGAGGTCCGCCGCGAGCCGCGTCAGGCGGCGGCGCAGCGACTGAATCGGGGTGCGCTTGGCGCGGGCCACGATGCGGGGAAGCCGGCCGGCGATATGGTCGAAGCCGGTGTGGCGCCCGACCTCTTCGATCAGGTCGATCTCACGTTGCAGGTCACCCGCGCGCCAAAACGGCACCGCCACCTCGTGCGCGTCCGACCCGTCGGTGACCGTGCATCCGAAGCTGCGCAGGATTGCAGCGGACCGTTCCGCAGGCGTCGGCATCGCCAGGATCGCCGCGGCGCGTGTGTGGCGCAGGACGATCGCTTGCGGCGCCGGTTCCGCGACGTGGACGTCCAGGACGCCCGGCACCAACGTCGCGCCGCAGATGTCGACCAGCATCCGGCACGCCACCGCCATGCCGATCGGCGGCAACTGCCGCGGGAGTCCTTTCTCGAACCGCCGGCTCGACTCGGTGCGAAGCCCCAGGCCCCAGGCGGTGGCGAGGATGTTGGGACCGACGAACGTCGCGGCCTCGAGCAACACCCGAGTCGTCGCTTCGTTGACCTCTGCGGTGGCCGCACCGAACACGCCCGCGATGACGGCGGGTTTGTGCGCATCGCAGATCGCCAGCATCGAGCTATCGAGCGTGCGCTCGACATCGTCGAGTGTGACGATGGTCTCGCCGTCGGTCGCGCGGCGCACCACGATGCGGGCGCCGTCGACCAAGTCAAGATCGAACGCGTGGAGCGGCTGCCCCGTCAGGAGCATCACGTAGTTGGTGACATCGACGACGTTGGAAATCGCACGCATGCCGGCGGCCTCCAACCGGACCCGGAGCCAGTCGGGCGACGGACCGACGCGCACATCGGTCAACACGGTCGCCGTGTACCGGGGGCACAAGTCCGGTGCGTCGACCTGCAACCCAACGTGGTCGGCGATCCCACCCGACCCCGTCGCGGCCGGCATCGTCGCGTCGGGATCACGCAGGGACGCGCCGGTGATGGCGGCGACCTCGCGTGCGACGCCCCACATCCCGAGAAGGTCCGGGCGATTGGCTGCAAGCTCCAGTTCGATGATCGTCTCGGAGAACGGCAGCACGTCGGCGAGCGGTGTCCCCGGGGCAAAGGCGTCATCCAGCACCATGATCCCGTCATGATCGTCACCGAGCTCCACCTCGCGCGCGGACAGGATCATCCCGTGGCTCTCGATGCCGCGCAACTTTGCCACGCCGAGCGGTTTGTCGAATCCCGGCAGAAGCGCCCCGGGCATTGCCACGGCGACCGTCTGCCCGGTCGCGACGTTGGGAGCCCCGCAGACGATCTGCTGCGGCTCGGCGCCACCCACGTCGACCCGACAGAGGCTGAGCCGGTCTGCGTTGGGGTGCCGCCCGGCCTCCAAGACCTTGCCCACGCGGAACCGATCGAGGTTGCCATCCGTGTCTGGAGCACCCCGCCGGTGGATCGCCTCGACCTTGATCCCGGCATCCGTCAGCCGCTCCGCCAGCGCCTCTGCCGACAGCCCGTGCTCCACCAACTCCCCGAGCCAACTCAGAGGGATCTTCACCCCCAGCCCCGATCGACGTTTGAGGCGGCCCGAAGGGGCGACTCATCGGCCGACAAAGAGCCGTGTCGAGCGGGGCGAATAGTCCGCCCCCGATCGACGTTCGCGGCGGCCCGAAGGGGCGACTCATCGGCCGACAACGAGCCGTGTCGAACGGGGCGCAGAGTCCGCCCCCTCATGAGAACTGCTCCAAGAACCTGAGGTCGCTCTCGAACAGAAGACGCAGGTCGCCGACGCCGTGGCGGAGCATTGCGACGCGCTCCAGGCCCATGCCCCAGGCGAACCCGGTCCAACGTTCCGGGTCGATGCCGCAGTGGCCGAAGACGTTCGGGTCGACCATCCCGGCGCCCAGGAGTTCGAGCCAGGTCTGGCGGCCGTGGCGGTCGGTCCACAAGACGTCGACCTCGACCGAGGGCTCGGTGAACGGGAAGTAGTCGGGGCGAAGGCGGATCTCGAAGCTCGGGCCGAGCAGCTCGCGGACGAAATGTTGGAGCATGCCCTTGAGGTGGGCCATCGACAGCCCCTCGTCGACCGCAAGGCCCTCCAGTTGGTGGAACATCGCGCCGTGCGTCGCGTCGATGTCCTCACGCCGGTACGTGGTGCCGGGGCACACGACGTAGATCGGCGGCTCCTGCGATTCCATCACGCGCACCTGCACCGGCGACGTATGGGTCCGCAGCACGACGTTGGGGTGGCCTGCGACGAAGAAGGTGTCAGTCTCGGCGCGCGCCGGGTGCCCCTCGGGGATGTTGAGGGCGGTGAAGTTGTGGAAGTCGTCCTCGACGTGGGGGCCGTCGGCGATCTGCCAGCCCATGCCGATGAAGATGTCCTCGATCTCGTGCCAGAGCTGCGTGACGATGTGGACCGCTCCGACCGGATGCGGATCACCCGGCAGCGTGATGTCCACGCGCTCGGCTGCGAGCCGCGCACCCATCGCGTCGGCCTCGAGCATCTCCTGGCGCGCGATCAACGCAGCCTCGACCGCCTGCCGCGCCGTGTTGGCGGCTTTCCCGACGAGGCCGCGCTGCTCGGGCGGCAGCGAACCGATCGACGCCAGCGTCCCCGCCAGGACGCTCCTGCGCCCCGTGTGACGGACCCGGGCATCCTCCAGCGCGGCGAGGTCGTCCGCGGTTGCGATCGCGGCGAGCGCCTCGGACTGGACGGAATCGATGTCAGGAACTGGGTTCACGGCTCGCCAGGGTATCAATCCATCCGTGCATTGGGACGCGACGCATCGAGGCCGACAGGCCCGGCACCGAGCTAGCCAAATGGGGGGCGCCAGGCCGTCGCTCACGCCCACCGGACTAGCCGCGCGGGGGGTGTCAACCGGCGCGGCACCAGATATGGTCGCGAAAGTTCGGTAACAGCGAACACGGAATAGAAGAAAGCTCACCATGAGCACAGTTCGCAAGTCACCGCCAGGCCACGGCAGAAGCCGGTGATGTTGCGTGTGCAGATCATTACCGCTGCAGGGCCGTCCCGCCGCCCGAGTTCCGACCGGCCAAGTTCGCATTTCGGCGTGGTTTGAACGCTGCCCAGGTTGGGTAGGGGTCAGCCATGCTCGCTCAATTTCTCCAAAATGCTAAAGGGGATGCCATGAGATTTTCTCATTATTGGACGAAAGCGGGTGCGTTCTTGATAGCACTCGCCGTCACCGGCGTCATACCGGCCACCGGCTCGGCGAGCGGATCGAACACCGGTCCGCATTCCAGTGATATCGAGGTGTCCAAGACCGCCGTCACTGCCGAAACAGTCGGCGCGAGCACGACGATCACATGGAAAGTCGTTGTCACGAACGACGGCGGGCGGGACCTGGAAGAGGTCAAGCTGATCGATCCGGGTGTCGATTTCGGCACCCCTGTGAGCTCGTTCGACGATCACTGCACGGCAAAGCCGTCGGTGGGAGACAAGTCCGACAATGACCACAACAATGTGTCCACGTGCGTCGACGACCCGACGGTGCTCCAGGAGCACGAGTCACTCAGCTACACCGGAACCCAGTCCATGGCGAAGGTCTGCGGTTGGGTCAAGAACACCGTTGTGGTGACCGCCGAGGACAGGATTTCCGGACGGGTCTACGGTCGGCAGAAGCCCACCCTCGAGGCCTCGGCGACCGCGAAGATATTCGTCGAGTGCGCCGACTTCGACGTCACCAAGGTGGCGAAGGAGTCAAGCTACAACCTGGGCCAGACCATCACGTGGATTGTGACGGTCAAGAATACGGGCAACGTGGCGCTGTCGAATCCCGTTCTGGACGATCCCGGCGTCACCTTCGGCCCGCCCACCAGCAGCATGCCGGCCGGCTTCGCAAAGCACGCGAAGTCACTCCGCACCGCCAGGGGCGTGAAGAAGATGCCGAAGTCCTCGAGCAGATGCGAGACGAAGAACTCCTCGAAATCGCAGAGGTCCGTGAAGGACAGCTGCAAGAAGGACGATGACCCCGACTGCGACGACGATGACAAGGGTTACTCGGCCAAGTCCGGTGCCAAGGACGACGACTGCGCCAAGGACGACGGCGTGCTGAATCCCGGTGAGACGCTCACATTCGTGGGCACCCAGACGGCCAACGCATGTGGTGTGGTCACGAATACAGTCACCGTCAAAGTGGTGTCCCGTCCGGGCAAGGGGCACGACGGCGACAAGGCCAAGGACGGCGACGACAAGTACACCAGCTCCACGTCCAGGACGGGCGCGACCAAGAACATCGTGGTCAAGCGCTCGAACAAGGTCATGAAGACCTCAAAATATGACGACAAGTATGGCGACAAGCCGGAGGACAAGCACGGCGACAAGCCGAAGGACAAGCCTCACGCGCCGCCGATGCGGGCTGTGGAGCTGACAAAGACGAGCGCTCCCGCCACGACGTTCGTCCTCTGCGATGTCGTCGTGACGAAGACCGCGAACGTCGCGTTCACGCGCACGTTCGACTGGACCATCACAAAGACTGTTGACAGCCCCACGTTCAATGTCGCACCGAACGGATCTGCGACCGCCACCTACACGGTGACGGCGACGAAGAGCGCTGCGACTGACGGGGCTTACAAGGTCACCGGTTCCATAACCGTCAAGAACCCGTACTCAACTGAGCTACCGGTCGCGGTGACCGATCAGCTCACTTCGCCGGGGCCTCTCTGCGCCGTCGCCGGGCCGACAACGATCCCGGCGAACGGCACGGCGTCGTTCAGTTACGCTTGCGACCTGGGCAATGTGCCGCCGGCGAACGGCGCGAAGAACACTGCTACAGCCGCCTTCAGCGTCAATGGCGTGCCGATGTCGGCGTCGGGTTCTGCGAACGTGGTGGTCGGACAACCGACCACCGTCGTCAACGACTCGGTGACCATCACAGACGTCTTCCAAGACGAAAGCAGCGCCCAGGGGACGTCCGTGAGCGCGACGACGACGACCACGTACACCCGTACGCTCACCGGCGCGCCCCTACCAACGTGTAGGGCCTACCTCAATGTCGCCACGATCGTTGGCGTGAATCTCACCAAGGATGCACGCGTCACGGTGACAGTGTGCGAGACCCTCCCCGCTGGAACGCCTCAGCAGCCACCACCCACGATCAATCCCGGCGTTGTCCCCATCGGGACTCCGGTGGCCGCACCGGCACCGGCACCGGACCTTCGGGTCAGCAAGACCGGCCCCGCGGCGGCGATTGCAGGTCAGCTTGTGACCTACCGCATCAAGGTGACCAACCGGGGGACGGGCGATGCGCTTGACGTCGTGCTCCGCGACGTCCTTCCGCGCAGCTTCTCGGTGTTCAGGAAGGCGCTCGACGCATCGGTGAGCAAGGGCACGGTTCGCTGGAGCATCGGTACGTTGGCCCCGGGCCAGAGTCGGACCGTCAGCGCCACGTTCCGGATTGACCGCTCGGCGACCGGGCGTCGCTGCAACACGGCGATCGCCACCCCGTCCAACGGCGCGGTCGCGACAGGCAGGAGGTGTACCCGAATCGCAGCCGTCGCCGGAGTTTCCCGGACTCCAGGAGTCACCGGGTAGGCGAACCCCGATATCCAACAACGACGCACACGGGCCGGGTCTCCTCGAAGACCCGGCCCGTGTGTATTTGGTGCTCCCCCATCGTCGTAGGGCCCGTCCCGGAACTACTGCTCGGTTGGCGGCTGCAAACCGTCGCCCGACGGCATCGGCGAGAACGCCGTTAGGAAGTGTCAATGAATAACTACTACGGCGGAGGGCGAGCGAAAAACTCAAGCCAGGCGGTGTCCGCGAGCCTCGCCGCTATCGGGAATACGGCGATCTCGCGGACGCCGCATGGCGACGGTTTGCAGCCGCCAAACGTCGTAGTAGTTCATTGACGCCGACTTACCACCAGTAGCAGCGAGGCTCGCCGGCACCGTGCTGCTCGGTTTTACTTCGGAAATAGCCGTCCTGCGGTTCGCATTTCCGGCCGCCGGGGGCGAGCCCTGCTCCGGGCCGTTTCGCTCGCCACCCTTCGCAGGAGTTATTCCGTGACGGGCCCTGACAGTTCGCTGGGCTCCACG
>JANMDV010000008.1:0-16480 GCA_031376485.1 Actinomycetota bacterium | reverse complement strand
GATGTCGCAGGCGTCCAACGCAACGTCAACATCGGGCTCCTCGACGACGAGGACGGTGGGGTCGTCCCCGGCGACTGGGTTCTGATCCACGTCGGCTTCGCGCTCGCCAAGGTCGACGAGGAGGAGGCGCTCGCCACGCGTCGCCTGCTCGAAGGGATGGGCGAGGACTACGAGCAGGAGCTCCACGAACTCCGAGAGAGCCTGATCGAATGAACGCCCTGTCGGTGCATCTGGCCCCCGGTACCGGGATCGTTTGCGCCGACGATCAACACTGTGTGACGTGCTCCGACGCCGCCGACCCCGTGCGCGTCGTCTGTGTCGATGCCACGGGTGGGCTGGCCGTCTGCGAGGACGAGCATGGCAGCGGCTGCGAGGTCATGATCGACCTCGTCGCCCCGGTCGTCTGCGGCGAGGTGCTCCTGGTCCACGCCGGCGTCGCCATCGCGCGACTCGAAAGGGAGGACGCCTGATGCGCTTCGTCGAGGAGTTTCGTGACGCGGAACTCGGCCGCGCCGTCGCCGGACAGATCCTGGCGGCGGTCCAGCCCGGTCGCCACTACAAGTTGATGGAGGTCTGCGGCGGGCACACCCACTCCATCTACAAGTACGGCATCGACGACCTGCTGCCCGAGAACGTCGAGCTGGTCCACGGCCCGGGGTGTCCGGTGTGCGTGATTCCGATGGGTCGGGTCGACGACGGCATCGCGATCGCCCACGAGCCCGGCGTCATCTTCACCTGTTTCGGCGACATGATGCGCGTCCCTGGCTCCGAGAGCACGCTGCTTGAGGCCAAGGCGGAGGGCGCCGATGTGCGCATGGTCTACTCACCACTCGACGCGCTGCGTATCGCCCGCGAGAACCCCGACCGCGAGGTCGTGTTCTTCGCGATCGGCTTCGAGACGACGGCGCCCTCGACCGCGCTCACGCTGAAGCGCGCCAAGGCCGAGGGCATCCGCAACTTCTCGGTGATCTGCAACCACGTCACCATCGTTCCGCCGCTGCGGGCCCTGCTCGACTCGCCCGACCTGCGCCTGGACGGGTTCATCGGACCCGGCCACGTCTGCACCATCGTCGGCGGGCGCCCCTTCGAGTTCATCCCCGCCGACTATGGCAAGCCGATTGTGATCGCCGGGTTCGAGCCGCTCGACGTGCTGCAGGCGATCCTGATGATCCTGCGCCAGCTCGGTGACGGACGGTGCGAGGTCGAGAACGAGTACACCCGTGTCGTGCCCTGGGAGGGCAACCTGGCGGCGCTCCGGGTCTTGTCCGAGGTCTTCGCGCTTCGCCCGCACTTCGAATGGCGTGGTCTGGGCTTCATCTCCCAAAGCGGCCTGCGGCTGTCCGACGAGTACGCCGACTGGGACGCTGAGCTTCGTTTCGCAACCCCCGGGGTCAGGATCGCCGACCCCAAGGCCTGCCAGTGCGGCGAGGTCCTGAAAGGCGTCATCAAGCCGTGGGAGTGCAAGGTCTTCGGCACGGCCTGCACGCCCGAGCGGCCCATCGGCACCTGCATGGTCTCGTCCGAGGGCGCCTGCGCGGCCTACTACAACTACGGGCGAATCGAACGTGAGCGCGAGGTCGTGACGTGACCCGCACCACCGTCGGCGAGCGCGAGCAGCAGGTCCTGGACCGCATCGAGACCGCCCGGGCGAAGCCGGTGCGCTTTCGCGACGCGCGCATCACGATGGCCCACGGGGCCGGCGGCAAGGCCAGCCGCAGCCTCGTCGAGGGGCTCGTGGTCCCCGCGTTCGGCGGTGCCGCGCTCGCCGAGCTCGATGACGCCGGCCGTGTCGCCGTCGCCGGGGTCGACCTTGCGATGACCACCGACAGCTTCGTCGTCAAGCCGCTTCGTTTTCCGGGCGGCTCGATCGGTGAGCTCGCGATCAACGGCACGGTCAATGACCTGGCGATGGCCGGTGCGCGCCCGCTCGCCGTCACCGTCGCCCTGATCCTCGAAGAGGGCCTCCAAGCCGAGATCCTTGAGGCCGAGGTGCAGGCGATGGCCGCCGCCGCACGCCAGGCCGGGGTCGACATCGTGGCCGGCGACACCAAGGTCGTGGAGCGCGGCAAGGCCGACGGCATGTACGTCATCACCACCGGAGTCGGCGCGCGTGATGCGCGCGCGAGGCTCTCCCCGGCGGGGCTCGAGCCCGGCGACCGGATCCTGCTGTCGGGGCCCGTCGGCTCCCATGGCATGGCGGTGATGCTGGCCCGCGGCGAGTTCGACCTTGACGGCGACATCAGCTCGGACACCCGCTCGTTGTGGCCCGCTGTGGACGCGCTCCTGGACGCTGCCGGACCCGCGCTCCGCTGTCTTCGCGACGCGACCCGCGGAGGCGTTGCGTCGGTGCTGAACGAGCTCGCTCAGGCATCGCGCGTCGGCATGGTCATCCGCGAGCGGGACGTGCCGGTGCTGCCGGCCGTCGCGGGGGCGGCGGAGATCCTGGGCATCGATCCGATGCACGTCGCGAACGAGGGGGTCATGGTCGTGTGCGTCACCCCGGACGCATGTGACGCCGCCCTGGCGGCGCTTCGAGGGATACCGGGCGGTGAGCGCGCGGTCGAGATCGGCGAGGTCCGGGCGGATCCGCCCGGGATGGTGTTGTTGGAGACGGCGTTCGGCGGTAGGCGGGTGCTCGACCAGTTGGTCGGAGATCCCCTGCCGCGTATCTGCTGAAACACAGGACAAGGAGCGAAGATGGCGATCGAGTTCGTGCCCAATCAAGCCGCAACGGAGGCGATTACCGCCCATGTGATCTGGCTGACGACCGGCCTGAGCTGCGAGGGGGACAGCGTGGCCATGACCGGCGCGACGAACCCGAGCCTTGAGGACATCATCACGGGTGCGATCCCGGGGATGCCGCGCGTGGTCGTCCACAACACGGTCCTCGCCGTCGAGCAGGGCCAGGAGTTCATGCAGGCGTGGTACGACGCCGAGGACGGCAAGCTCGATCCGTTCGTACTCATCCTCGAGGGCTCTGTCCCCAATGAGCAGATCAACGGTGACGGGCACTGGACCGGGATGGGAGTGAACCCGTCGAACGGCCAGCCGATCACGACCAACGAATGGATCGACCGCCTCTCGCCGAAGGCGGCGGCGGTCGTCGCAGTCGGGACGTGCGCGACCTACGGCGGCATCCCTGCGATGAAGAACAACCCGACCGGCGCGATGGGGCTGTGCGACTACCTCGGCTGGGGCTGGAAGTCGAAGGCCGGCATCCCGATCGTCAACATCCCCGGCTGCCCCGCCCAGGGCGACAACATCACCGAGACGCTGATGTACCTCGTGTTCGCGCTCGCCGGTATGGCGCCTCTGCCGGAGCTCGACGAGGCCAACCGCCCCAAGTGGCTCTTCGAGCGGACCGCCCACGAGAGTTGCAACCGGGCGGCCTTCTACGAGTCGGGCAACTTCGCGACCGAGTACGGCTCGGACCACCGCTGCCTCGTCAAGCTGGGCTGCAAGGGGCCCGTCGTCAAGTGCAACGTCCCGCTGCGGGGATGGATCAACGGGATCGGCGGATGCCCGAACGTCGGCGGCATCTGCATGGCGTGCACCATGCCGGGATTCCCGGACAAGTACATGCCGTTCATGGACGAGTCGCGCAACGCGAAGATTTCGAGCGCGCTGGCGAGGTTCACGTACGGGCCGATCCTGAAATGGGGTCGCGCGCAGTCGATCAAACGCAACTACGACGTCGAGCCCGTGTGGCGACACAACCGGGCAGAGCTCACCAGCGGCTACACCAAGCGCTGGTAACCCAGACCCCGCCCGGACGATTGGAGACACAGAATGGCCACCACACAGACCCCCGCCGCGACGAAGAAGGTCAACGTCAAGGAGATGTCCTGGGATCCGGTCACCCGGATCGTCGGGTCGCTCGGCATCCACACCGAGATCGACTTCGCCAACAACGAGGTCCTCAAGTGCTACAGCACGTCGATGATCTTCCGCGGGTTCGACATCTTCATGAAGGGCATCGACCCGCGTGACGCCCACTTCATCACGAGCCGCATCTGCGGCATCTGCGGCGACAATCACTGCACGTGCTCGTGCCTGAACCAGAACATGGCGTACGGGGTCAAGCCGCCCCCGCTCGGCGACTACGCGTTCAACCTCGCCGAATCGGCGGACTTCATGTTCGACCACGCGATCTACAACGACTGCATGGCGAACGTCGACTACTCCGAGCAGATCGTCAAGGACACCAACCCGGGTCTGCTCGCCCGCGCCGAGAACACGTCCTCGCCGCACGCCGACATCCACGGCTACAAGACGATCGCGGACATCATGCGGGCGCTCAACGCGTTCACCGGCTCGTTCTACCTCGAAACGCTGCAGGTCGCCCGCTACACCCGTGAGATGTACTGCCTCTTCGGCGGCCGCCACACGCACCCCTCCACGATCCTCCCCGGAGGGTGCAGCGCCGACATCACGCATCAGACGCTGACCGACTACTACGTGCGGCTGATGCGCTACGTCGACTACTGCAAGCGCACCGTGCCGATGCACGACGACCTCTACGACTTCTTCCTCGAGGCGCTGCCCGGCTACGACATGGTGGGGTACCGCGACACCGACCTGGTGTGCTGGGGCGCGTTCGACGACCCCGACCACGTCGACTATTCGTACAAGAACATGACCGACTGGGGCCGGCACCGGTTCGTCACGCCGGGCCTCGTGTTCAAGGGCGAGCTCATCACCACCGACCTGGTCGAGATCAACCTGGCGATCCGGATCCTGCTCGGCTCGTCGTACTTTGACGACTGGACGAACGAGGAGACCTTCGTCACCCACGACCCTCTGGGCAACCCCGTCGACAAGCGGCATCCGTGGAACAAGGTGACGCTGCCCAAGCCGCAGGCACGCGACTGGGCCGACAAGTACTCGTGGGTCGCGTCCCCGCGGATGTACGACAAGCGCAACGACACCTACGTCGCCTGCGATACCGGCGGCGGGCCGTTCGCCCGGCAGTGGGTCACCGCGAAGGCCGGGCTCGTCGACCTCGGGTACCTCAAGGCCACCGGCCACAGCATCCTCATGACGCTGCCCAAGACCGGGTTCAAGCCCGAGATGGAGCTCGAGTGGAAGATCCCTGAGAAGTCGAACGCAATCGAGCGCCAGCGCGCCCGCACATACCACCAGGCCTACTCGTGCCTTGTCGGCCTCTACAACCTCGAGAAGGCGCTCATCGAGGTCCGCGCAGGGCGCACGAAGTCATGGAACGACTTCACGGTGCCGGACTCGGCGGTCAGCGTCGGCTTCCACGAGGCCGCGCGGGGCGTCCTGTCCCACCACATGGTGATTCGCGACGGCAAGATCGCGAACTACCAGCCCTACCCGCCGACGCCGTGGAACGGCAACCCCCGCGACGTGTACGGGACCCCGGGGCCCTACGAGGACGCGGTGCAGAACACACCGATCTTCGAGGAGAACGGCCCCGAGAACTTCAAGGGCATCGACATCATGCGGGCGGTCCACAGCTTCGACCCGTGCCTGCCCTGCGGGGTCCACATGTACGGCAAGGGCCGGGTCCGCAAGGTGGTCCACACCCCGACGGGCATGTGCTGATGGCGGTGAAAGATCTCTCGCGCGGCGTTCGCGTCCTGCCCGAGCATTCCTCGATCTTTCACCGATTGGGTTGTCGGCCTTCGGCCGCTCGACACCAGGGCAGGCACCTGGAGACAGGACGCGCATCGCTGCTCGCGACGCGCGTCCCGATCCGCGGCATCACGGATCTCGCGGTGCCCCGTAGTCGTCGTCGGCAGGTGCGGTGATGGGGACGGCGGCCGACCCGTCCGAGGCACTGATCGAACGGGTCCAGGAGCTCACCGCGCAACTGGAGGAGCTTGGGGACTTCCAGTCGCGCGCGGTCGCCGACGAGCTCGTCGCGTCGATCATGCAGCTCTACGGGGCCGGGCTGGAGCGCATCGTCGCGGCGCTCGACGAGCCCGGTGCGTCGGCCGCCGACGTCAAGGCCCGGATGGTCGAGGACGGTGTCGTGGCAAGCCTCCTCGTCATCCACGACCTCTACCCGATCGATCTCGAGACGCGGGTGCGGGAGGCGCTCGACAGCGTCCGCCCGTATATGGAGTCCCACGGAGGGGACATCGAGATCGTCGGGTTGGAGGACGGCGTGGCGCGGCTCAAGCTCGTCGGCCATTGCCGCGGCTGCCCGGCCTCTGAGGCGACGCTCGAGCTCGCGATCAAGACGGCGCTCCAGGAGCACGCGCCCGACCTTGCGGGTCTCGAGGTCGACGGCGTTCGCTATCTCGGGACCAACGGGGATCATGCGGACACGCCCGCGGACGCGGTCGCGGCGCAGGCGTGGACCGAGCTCGATGTCGCCTGGCCCCCGTCCGGCACGACGTCCACGGTGAGCGTCGCCGGTTCCGAGCTTCTCGTCGCCAACGTCGCCGGCGCGCTGCTCGCCTACCGCAACCAGTGCGGCGAGTGCGGTTCGCGGCTCGACGACGCACGGATGGCGAGCGGGACGCTCACCTGCCCGAGGTGCGCACGCGAGTTCGACCTGCGTCGCGCGGGGCGCTCCAGCGACGACACGCTCCAGATCGTCCCGGTTCCGCTCCTGACCGGCGAGGGCGGCGTCCGGGTTGCGCTCGCGCTATGAAGGGTCCTCAGCAGGGGCTCGTCGCGGGGCTTTCTCGCTTCGTGCGTGAACGTCCGTCCCCCGGGACCTCCTCGGCGTCGGAGGCCCAGGACCGGTGCGAGCTCTGTCCCATCTCGCTCCCATCGGATCACAAGCACCTGCTGGACCTGGACGAACGCCGGATCGTCTGCGTCTGCGCCACCTGCTGGTCGATGCGCTCGGGCGACGCCAGGTACCGCCCGACCGGCTCGCGCACGGTCTGGCTGGCCGACTTCGAGCTCCCGGACGATCTGTGGGCGGAGTTCCAGATTCCGGTGGGGCTCGCGTTCTTCATGCGCTCCGCCGAGACCGGCACCGTCGTGGGTCTGTACCCCAGCCCGGCGGGAGCCACCGAGTGCGAGCTCGGCCTGGACGCCTGGAACCGGCTCGTCGCAGCGAACCCCGTGCTCGAGGACCTCGACCCGGACGCCGAGGGCCTGATCGTCAACCGGCTCACCGAGCCGCGCCTCTATGCCATAGCCCCCTTGGACGAGTGCTACCGGCTGGTCGGCCTGATCAAGACCACCTGGGAGGGCATCAGCGGCGGGGGGCAGATGGAGGCCACCGTCCGTGACTTCTTCGACGGCCTGTGCGCCACGGCGACGGTGCGATGACCGACGTGACCGCGACCACCGCGACCACCCCGCAGGGGCCACCGACCGGTCTCGAGTTCGCGGTGGTGGGCGCCGAGCCGATCGAGTACGCCGCGGCGCCCGGTGTGCGATTCCGCCTGCGGGTGACGGAGCCTCAGGGACGCGAGATCTACACGATCGCCCTCTCGGCCCAGATCCAGATCGACCCGGCACGGCGCACCTACGACGACGAGACGCGCGAACGGCTGGTGGAGCTGTTCGGCGCGCCCGAGCGGTGGAGCGCGACGACCCATTCCTTCCAGTGGGCGCACGTCCAGGCGCTGGTCCCGAGCTTCACCGACGCGACCGAGTTCATGCTCGACGTCCCATGCACGTACGACCTCGAGGTCGCCGCCAGCAAGTATTTCTACTCGCTTCCGGACGGCGAGGTGCCGCTGACGTTCCACTTCAACGGTACGGTCATGTACGCCGGCGAGCAGGAGCGGCTGCAGGTCGTCCTGGTGCCGTGGAGCTGCTCAGCGCCCTGGCGGATGCCGGTCGAGATCTGGACCCGGACCATTGCGAACCACTACCCCGCGGGCGGATGGATCAGGTTGCACCAGGACACCCTGGGCGCGCTCCTGCGCGACAAGGCCCGCCAGGGCGACTACTCGTTCGACGAGACCGTGCGGCGCCTCCTCGGGGAGGAGGGTGGATGACGAGCCCCGAGTCGGCTGTGGACCAGATGCTCGCGACCCTCCTCTACGAGGGCTACGCCCTGTACCCGTATACCCCCGGCGCCACCAAGAACGCCACGCCGACGCCGTTCGGGATCGTCTACCCCCCGGTGTACGCCGCGGGCGGCCCGCACACGTTCGAACGGGCGCGCATGCAGGTCATCCTGGAGCCGTCGGCGCCCGACGCCCCGGTCGTCGCGACGCTCGCGTTCCTTGAGTCGTCCGGGGAGCGCCACCAGGGCGTCGAGCGGCGCGTCGAGATCGGCCCCGTTCCGCTCGACACGCTGCTGGCCGACGGCGTCACGACGCCGTTCGCGTTCGAGGCCGTCAACGGCCGGGTGCGTCTCGCGGCCACGCAGGTCGACGGCGGGCTCGTGCGGATCGCGATGTGCGTTCACAACAGCACCGACGTCCCCGAGGGGCTCGACCGCGCCGGAGCGCTTCGCTCGTCGCTCTTGTCGACACACCTCGTCGTGCGCGCTCCGGGGAGCCGCTTCGCCTCGCCGATCTCCCCGGGTCCGGCGGCGGCCGCCGCGGTCTCGGGTTGCGATCAGATCAACATCTTCCCGGTCCTCGCGACCGAGCTCGACGACACGGTCCTCGGCGCGGCGATCGTGCTTCCGGATCACCCGAAGATCGCCCCGGAGAGCCACGGCGACCTGTTCGACGCAACCGAGATCGAAGAGGCGCTCATGCTGCACGTCCTCGCGCTGAGCGACGCCGAGCGCGCCGCGATCGCCCAGCAGGACCCGACCGTCCGGGCGATGCTCGCCCGGGTCGATGCGGCCGGCCCCGAGGATCTCGCCCGCCTGCGCGGCCGCGTCGTCGTGAACGACGTGCCCCCGGCGCACCGCCCGGGCCCCGCCGACGTCGCCGGTGAGCCGCAGCTCGTCTTCAACGGCGTCATCTACCGGCGCGGCGCCAAGGTGTGGCTGCGCCCCGGCAAGGGCCGGGCGCCGCAGGACGGCGTCTGGGCCGATCGGCGCGCGACGATCGAGCGGATCTACCGGGACTACGAGGACGGCGTGCACATCGCGGTGACCGTCGACGACGACCCGGGGCAGGAGCTGATGCGCGACATCGGTCGGTACCTCTACTTCGCACCGAACGAGGTGGAGGTGATCACGCGATGAAAAGTCTTTCGCGCTTCGGTACCGGTTCGGTGGAGCAATCGGCGACTTTCCATCGGTTTCGTTGTCGGCCTTCGGCCGGCTCTCCATCAGGGCAGGCACCTGGACGGGGCCGCGCATCGCTGATCGCGACGCGCGTCCCGACCACACCTCTCGAGAAGGGCGACTGATGACCAGGGAGCTCGTGAAGCAGATCCTCATCGCCGGAGTCGGCAACGCGTGGCTTCAGGACGACGCCTTCGGCGCGGAGGTCGCGCGTCGCCTCGCCGAGCGGGAGCTGCCCGAGGGTGTCAGCGTGATGGATGTCGGGACGAGCGGGCTCGATCTCGCGTACGAGGTCATGCGCGGCTACAGCGCCCTCGTGATCGTGGATGTCAGCAAGCAGGGCGGCGAGCCCGGGACGCTCTACGTCATCGATGTCGAACCGGACGACGTTCCCTCCGAGATCACCGACGGCGAGACGATCGATCCGCACTCGATGGATCCGATGACCATGTTGCGGTTCGTGCGCGTGATCGGCGGCTGGCCGGGCCGAGTGCAGGTGATCGCGTGCGAGCCGGCCATCGTGGAGGAGGTCGGGCTCGGCCTGACGCCCGCCGTCGAGGCCGCCGTCGACCGTGCGATCGCCCTCGTGCTCGAGACCATCACCGAGCTGCAGAGCGACGCGGCCTACCCCAGCGCCTGATGCACGAGTTCTCGATCGCGGCCGCCATCGTCGACACCGCGGTTCGCCACGCGGGGGGCCGCCGCGTCACGTCGGTGCAGGTCAACCTTGGACACCTGCGCCAGGTCGTGCCCGACTCGCTGGAGTTCGCGTTCGGGATCGTCTCCCGCGAAACGCTCTGCGAGGACGCAGTGCTCGAGCAGGTCGTGATCCCGGCGCGACTGTGCTGCGGCCCGTGCGACAATGAGTGGCAGATCGACCAGCCCAACTTCCGGTGCCCGTCGTGCGACGGTACCGAGACCACGGTCGTGTCGGGCGAGGAGCTCGAGGTCGAATCCATCGAGATCGACGATGGTGGCCCTTTTCGTGGCGTTCCATCGGAGATTGGCGGCGACAAAGCTCCGCCGGATATGGAGCGCGCGGGATGCGCCTAGCGCCTCGAGAGCTTCGCCTGGATCCACCGAAGATCGTGGATGCGGGGCGTGCGGGCGCCGAGCCTTGCGGGTGCGGGGGAGCACCCGCAGGGTGCATCCTTCGGGTTGACCCCGGACCCGTATGGCGACGGCGATCCGCGCGCAACCGCGCCGCGAGGTGCGGTGTATCCCGGCTGAGGCCTCGCTCCCGCCCATATTCCCGATCGGGCCGGGGTACCGACTCGCCGGCCCCCCCGGCGAGTCCCCGGCATATTGTCCGTCCTGGGTCTTCAGAGAAGCCCCAGGACGCACATGGGCGTGAGCGGCCTCCTCGTCCGGCGGGATTTTCGCACGCCGATCCCACGGTCAACGCCAGCAGAAAGGCCACCGCATGCACCGCGTCAGGGTGAGGGTCGTCGAGGACGCGCTCGACGCCAACGCGACGATCGCGCGGGCGAACCGCGACGATTTCGACCGCGCCGGCGTGCGGGTCGTCAACATGATGAGCGCCCCCGGCGCCGGCAAGACCACGCTGCTCGAACGGGTCATACCGATGATCTCCGGCGTGCGCGTCGGCGTCCTGGAGGGCGACGTGCAGGGCAGCTACGACGCGGATCGTCTCGCCCTACTGCACGTGCCGGTCACACAGATCAACACCGATCCCAGCTTCGGCGGCGAATGCCACCTGGACGCCAACATGGTGCGGTCGGCCCTGCCGGAGATCCCGCTCGACGAGGTGGACCTGCTGATCGTCGAGAACGTGGGCAACCTGGTGTGTCCGGCCGAGTTCGTGGTGGGCGAGGACGCCCGGGTGATGGTCTCGTCGTTGACCGAGGGTGAGGACAAGCCGCTCAAGTACCCGTTGATGTTTCGTACCTGCGACTTGGTGGTTGTCAACAAACTGGATTTGCTGCCTCACCTCGGGGTCGATCTGGACTTGTTCCTGCGCAACCTCGATCAGGTGCACCCGGGTGTTCCATACATCGTCGTCAGCGCCCGCACCGGCGAGGGCGTCGAGAAGTTGCGCGACTGGTTGGTCGAGGTCGCCCAGCGGGAGACTGCGGCGGCGTGATCCAGGCGGCCCCGACCGATGCCCTCCGGGGGCTGGTCGAGGATCTCCTCGCGCGGCGGGGCTTGGCCAACGCGGCGTACTTCGAAGCCGAGGCCGAGCGGATCGCCCGACTGTGCCATCTGATGGCGGAGCGGTTCGTGCGTGGCGGGCGCTTGCTCGCCCTGGGCCAGAGTCCGGCGGCCCGCTCGGACGCCCGCCACGTGGCGGTCGAGTTCGTGCATCCGGTGATCGTCGGCAAGCGTGCCCTCCCTGCGCTGGCGTTGACCGGCGACGGCGGATCGCTCCGTGGGCAGCTCGCCGGCCTCGCCCGCGGTGACGACATCGTGATGGGCTTTGGTGAGCGCGATGTCGGCGATGTCGCAGAGGCCCTGGCATTGGCTCGCGAGATGGGATGCCTGACGGTCGCGTTTGCGCCGCTTGGAGCCGAGTGGGAGCTTGCAACCTCCGATCTGGATCCGTTCGTCAACCAGGAACTTGCCGAGACCGGCTACCACGTGCTGTGGGAGCTCGTACACGTCTTCTTCGAGCACCGTGGGCTACTCCACGGACGCCCCGGAGGCCCGGTCCACGACGCGGGCGCGTCCGGTTTTTTGTACCCGTTCCTGTCCGAAGGCGAGGACGATCTCGAAGGGGTGCTCGACGACGTCCGCCGCTCCGTCCTGTTGAAAGCGCACGAGGTGGCGGCCCTGCGCGAGCAGACGCTGACGGACGGGTGTGACGTGCTCATTGCGGCCGCCGCGTCTCTCCGTGCTGCCCTCGACGCGGGGGGTGTCGTCCTGGCGTTCGGAAACGGCGGCTCGGCGACGGATGCGATGGATGCCGTCGCCGACCTTCGCTCGCCTCCGCAGGGCTGGCCGTCCCGGCGGGCCGTGGACCTGACCGAAGACGCATCGATCATCACCGCCGTCGCCAACGACGTCGGCGTCGAGGCAATCTTTGCCCGGCAGATCATCGCGTACGGGGGTCCCGGCGACGTGGCGCTTGCCCTGTCGACGAGTGGCGGCTCCCAGAACATCCTCGCGGCGCTGGCCGAGGCACGCAGACGCGGTCTGGTGACGATCGCGATGGTCGGGTACGACGGTGGACGGGTCGCGGCCGAAGGCCTGGCCGACCACATCGTGGTGAGCCGCTCGGAGCACATTCCCCGTATCCAGGAGGCGCAGGCATCAGCCCTGCATGTGCTGCGCGAGCTGATCGAGGCAGTCGATGCCGTCTGATGCGACCCTGAATCGCCGAGTGCGCGTGCGGGTGGAGGGGGTCGTCCAGGGCGTCGGTTTTCGCCCCTACGTCCATCGGCTCGCACGCGAGATCGGCCTGGGCGGGTTCGTCCGAAACGACGAGCGCGGCGTGATCGTCGAGGTGGAATCGACCCCTGCCGCGGTGGAGCGGTTTCTGCAGCGCCTTCCGGCCGAAGCACCGGCGCTCGCCAGCGTCGAGCGCGTGCGGCACGAGGAGATGGCGCCGAACGGCGACGACGCGTTCACGATCGTCGAGAGCACCGGCACGGGTCAGACGGCGACGATGGTCGGGCCCGATGCCGCGACGTGCGCCGACTGCCGAACCGAGCTGTTCGACCCGGCTGACCGGCGGTATCGCTACCCGTTCACCAATTGCACCAACTGCGGCCCGCGCTTTACGATCGTCCGGGGGATCCCCTACGACCGTGCGCGCACGACGATGTCCGGCTTCGCGATGTGTCCCCTGTGCCTGGCGGAGTACCGGGACCCGACCGACCGGCGCTTTCACGCCGAAGCGAACGCCTGCCCGCAGTGCGGCCCGACCGCCTGGATCGCCGACCGAACCGGTGCCCGCGTCGAGCCAACCGCCGGCTGTGACGTCGTCGGCCACGCTGCCGCTGCGCTCCGCGACGGGATGATTGTGGCGGTCAAAGGCATCGGTGGCTTCCACTTGGCGTGCCGGAGCGACGTCGAGAACGTCGTGGCGCGCCTTCGTGCGCGCAAGCACCGCGAGGAGAAGCCCTTTGCGCTGATGGCCCCCGACTTGCGGACCGCCGGCGAACTCGTCCAGATCTCTCCCGCTGAGCAGGCGCTCCTGTCGGGACGCGAACGCCCGATCGTGCTCGCCCGTCGCCGGACGGATGGTCCCGTCGCGCCGTCGGTGGCGCCAGGATCGTCAGACCTGGGCGTGATGCTCCCGTACACGCCGCTCCACGAGTTGCTCCTGGCTGATTTCGGCGCGTCGCTCGTCATGACAAGCGGCAACTTGACCGACGAGCCGATCGCCTATCGGGATGCGGACGCGCTCGAACGCTTGGCCGCAGTGGCCGACCTGTACCTGTTGCACGACCGGCCGATCCAGACACGCACCGATGACTCGGTCCTGCGGGCCCTCGACCAGCGTCGACCGCTGATGCTGCGCCGATCCCGCGGCTACATCCCCAGCGCGCTCCCGATCCCCACCGACCGCCACCCACCTGTGCTCGCCTGCGGCGCCGAGCTCAAGAGCACTTTCTGCCTGGCCAAGGACGGGCGCGCGTGGGTGGGCCACCATATCGGCGACCTGCAGAACTACGAGACCCTGTCGTCGTTCCGGGAGGGCATCGACCATTTCGAGCGACTTCTCGGCGTTGTGCCGGAGGTTGTCGCGCACGACCTGCACCCTGACTATCTGTCGACGGGCTATGCCCTGGATCGCGATGGTGTGCGGCACGTCGCGGTCCAGCATCACCATGCCCATCTCGCAGCGGTGCTCGCCGAGCACGGTCACGTCGGTCCCGCCGTCGGGGCGATCTTCGACGGGACGGGCTACGGCCCGGATGGAACGGTTTGGGGGGGCGAGATCCTTGCCGGCGACCCGCCGGGATTCCAACGGTTGGGACACCTGACGGCGGTCCGGATGCCTGGGGGCGAGGCGGCCATCCGGGAGCCATGGCGGATGGCGTGTGCCTGGATGGTCGAATCCATCGGTGATGAGCCACCGCTTCCGGCCGCTCTGACGGGCCTGGTCGATGCGGGCAAATGGCGTTCGGTTGCGCGGATTGCCAGATCCGGGTTGGCCTCACCTCTCACCACCAGCATGGGCAGGCTGTTCGACGCCGTCTCGGCCCTGGTGGGGTTGCGTGCGCAGGTCAGCTACGAGGGTCAAGCCGCGGTGATGCTCGAGGCCTGCGTCGATCCGGCCGAGCGCGGCGAGCTGCCGATGGCCGTGACCGAGGACGAGGACGGACTCGTCCTGGATGCTCGCGAGACGATCTCGTGCGTCCTTGCCGAGGTCGCGGCCGGGACGTCCGCGGGGGTGGTGGCCGCTCGCTTCCACAACGGGGTCTCGGCAGCAACTGCACGCGCGTGCCAGGCGTCGGCAGAGCGGTTGGGGCTCGACACCGTCGTGCTGTCAGGCGGCGTGTTCCAGAACCGGGTGCTTCTGGAGGGTACCGCGCAGCGGCTGGTCGACGCCGGCCTCCGCGTACTCGTCCCGGAGCGCCTGCCGCCCAACGACGGGGCGATCAGCTACGGCCAGGCGGCGATCGCGGCGGCGTCCTGATGCTCGTCCTCGACGCCTACCTCGTCGGTTTGGTGGACGGCGGCGGCGGCGTGATGCTGATCGCCGTCGCGGTACTTCTGGGCCTGCGGCACGCCACGGATCCCGACCACCTGACCGCCGTCTCGGCGATCGTGCTCGACGATCCTCGCGCGGGCCTCCGGCGAGCGCGAACGCTGGGGTTGGCGTGGGGTCTTGGCCACGCCGTCACGCTCATCGCGTTCGGGCTGCCGATCGTGCTGGTGGGCCGTTCGCTGCCGCAGGGGGTGCTGAGAGCTGCGGAGATCGCCGTCGGCGTGCTGATCGTGGTGCTGTCGGCGCGACTGCTCGTGCGCTGGAGGCGGGGCGCGTTTCATACGCACGTTCACGTCCACGGCGGCGCCGGCCATGTCCACCCGCACGCGCACGATCAGGATCACGCGCCCGACACCGCCCATCGCAACGCGCCTGAGTCCGGCCATGACCATCCGCACGCCGAGGCGCTCGGGCGCACGCCGCTGGCCGCCTTCGGCATCGGATTGATCCACGGCATCGGCGGGTCGGGCGGCTTCGGCGTGCTGGTGGTGGCGGCGGCGTCGAGCCGAATGCAGGGTACGGTCGCGCTCCTTGCCTTTGCCGTGGCGACCGCGCTCTCGATGACGCTGATCACGTCCGCCGTGGGATCGGCCCTCGGTCGCCGGCCTGCGGAGCGGCGCCTCGCGGCGGTCATCCCCGTCCTCGCCGTGATGAGCCTCGTGTTCGGCCTGTGGTACGCCGTGGGCGTGTCCGGGCTCGTCGCCTCATAGGCGTGCGAGAAGTCGCACGTTGAAACGTGTCGGGCATCCGCGAGCTTCGACAGCGGGCGAGCGAGTACCTGCGCCTGGTTGAGGCTGGAGAGACGTTCGAGGTGCCCGACCGGGATCGCCCAGGCACCCGGCTCGCGCCGGTGCACGACGCGAGCCCCATCGAGCAGCTTCGCGATTCGGGTGACGTCTCCGAGATCAGGGGACCATCGAGGACGTGCCGGAGCTGCTCGGGGTCCCGCCGGGGGCCTGCCGATGCCTCTCGCGATCGAGCCGGGCGAGAATGGGCTCGATGCCCTGAACGACGCTCGCTGCGAAGAACGTTCGCTCGCTGTCGGAAGTGCGGCTCGTTGCCCGCGTCGGCCATGCTCCCATCGATGTGATGTTCCACATCGAGCGCGTGCTGGGCTGGCTGCTGGGCCTTCCGAGTCCGTGAGCGTCGATGGCTGGCACGCGCAATGCCCGTGCCGCCCGCCTGGTTTGCAGTATCCCGCTAACCTGCTGAGATGGAGCTTGGCTCGCAACACGCGTTGACGGACGGCTTTGGCCGCGTCCACCGCGCGCTGCGGCTTTCGGTGACCGATCGCTGCAATCTGCGGTGCCGGTACTGCATGCCCGCCGAGGGGATGGACTGGCTCCCCAAAGACGAGTTGCTGAGCTTCGACGAGCTCGAGCGGCTCGCCCGGTTGCTGGCCGGGATGGGGATCAGCGAGCTTCGGGTGACCGGTGGCGAGCCGCTGGTGCGGCGCGACGTGCCGGCGCTCATCGCCCGCCTGACGGCGATCGACGGCATCAACGAGGTGTCGATCACGACCAATGGCGTGCTGTTGGCCGAGCAGATCGACGACCTGGTCCAAGCCGGACTGGCGCGGGTCAACGTCAGCGTGGACTCGCTCGACCCGGACCGGTTCGCCGAGCTCACTCGTCGCCGGGACCTGGACCGCGTGCTCGCGGGCCTCGAAGCATGCG
>JANMDV010000269.1:0-2809 GCA_031376485.1 Actinomycetota bacterium | reverse complement strand
GTCGTAGATTATCGTTGGCTCATGATGGACAGCGGGCAACCAGCGCACGAGCGGTACCGAGTTCAGCTTGAGTTGGCCCGTTCGGACACCTCGATCGTGGACGCGATGGACGCCGACCCGGGCCGCCGCGAGTGGTGGCCGAAAGGTAGCGCGGTGCGGCGTACATTCGGCCGGTTCTACGCCGACGCCGCGCCGTATCTCTCGATCGTCCTGGAGACACTCGACGATCCCCAGGTGGTCGTTTCCATCGAGGCGTTCGCGGAACGGCCTCACGATACCGATCAGTGGGTCGTGCGACTGGATCCGCTCGGTTGGCTCCGCATCGCACTCGCGACCGCCGACCCCAAGCTCCCGACCCTCGGGGCGCTCGTCAACCTGGACGGCAGCAGGGTCGTCCGCTACCGGCCAGGTCAGCGCTGCGTCGTCCGTGTCGACGAGGGCGGTGTCACCCGCTGGGCCAAGACGTTCGCGGATGATCACGGCGCGGCCATCCACCGCACCGATCGCATGCTCTGGGAACACCGCCATGAACTGACGTTCCAAGTCGCGCCGCCGGGGCGATACGACCCGGCCAATCGCACGATCTGGAACGACAATGTTTCGGGAATGCCGGTCATGCCCGAGCTGATGAGTGCGAACGGGCCCGCGCTTGCCGAGCGAATGGGTCGGGCGTGTGCATCGCTCGCGACCTCCACGCTCACGCCGGTCGACGTCCTGCGCGCCGAAGACGAACTCGAGCGAACGACCGTGCGGGCCAACACCTGGCGGCGACCGTGCCGTCACTCGCACCCCAGGTCGAGGAGTTTCTGCGACTCCTCGCGCCGGCGCTCGCCGCCGCGGTGGGACGATCTCCCCGACCGCTCCACGGGGCGCCGCACCCGGAGCAATGGCTTTTGAGCGGATCCGGCCTCGGGCTCGTGGACTTCGACAGAGCGGGTCTCGGGGACCCCGAGCTCGAGGTGGCGACCTTCCAGGCCGAGATCGACTTCAAGGGCGGAATCGTCGCTGGGCCGGACGCCGTCAACCAGGCGTTCCTCGACGGATACGAGGACGTGGCGGGCCCCCTCGATCGCAAATTGCTGACCGGTTATCGAGCGGCGAAGCGCATGCACAAGGCGCTGCGTACCGCCCAGGCGATCCGCCCCGAAGGTGCCGAACGCGCCACAGTGCACCTGCAGCGTGCGTTTGACGCCCTGATCTGAGCCACCGGCACCCGCGCGCGCTCGTCGGGCGGCGGGACGACAGGTGCCGTCTGCCGAATCATCATCCGAAACGCATCGGCGTATGGCACCTGTGAGACGGCCGAGAACGAGGCGGCGGCGGCGCTGAAACGATGTCTTCGACGGCATCAGAGACGAGAGCAGCGCCGACCGGGAGCGCCCCCCACGCGGGAGTTGCGAAGAAAGTCGCGCCGCCAGCGAGGTGAACCTCATGGGCGGGTCGGACACGAATTCGACACCCCGCTCTGCCCGCCTGAGCGGACGTCCAGACTTTGACGCGCCTCGGTGCCGCTGTGCGACTGAACACTCCAGGTTAGAGTACGCACATGTGGCTAAGAAAGCGCCGACCGCGTCGTGGTACGAGACAGAATGAGACTCGCGACCCGCATCGACCATGACCGGCACACCCCACGGGGCGTCTGTTTACCGTGTGACCCGAACGAGTGGTTCGGCTTTGGGCACCCGCATCACGCCCTGAACGTGGCCGAAGCCGTCACGGGGATCCGGTGCGCGTTCGCCGATGAACCTGCGCCATGCGCGCCGGCCCCTCGAACCCCGCTGGAGGCAGTCGGGGCCAGGCGATGATCCGTCGTCGGCGACAGGAAACCCCGCACGCGCGACGCCTCGTCCGCAGCATCGTACGGCGCCATTGGCTTGCGCTGGGAGGAGGTGGGCTCGGAGCCATCCTCATCACCGCCGCGGAGCTGGCAGCGCCGTTTCCGCTCAAGTGGGTGCTCGACGAGGTCATCCACAACCGGACCGGCACGTTCCAATTCGACAACGGCGAGTTCCGGTTGCTCTTCATCCTGGCCCAACTCGTCATCGGCATCGCGCTCGTCGGTGCGTTGGGCACCTATGCGGGCGAACTGTGGTTGAAACGCGCAGGCGAGCGCATCGCCCACGATCTCCGCGTCAGGACGTACGCGCACCTCCAGCGGCTCTCCCTCGGCTTTCACGACAAACGCCACAAGGGCGACCTCGTCACGCGCCTCACCGAGGACGCGAACGCCGTTGGCGATCTTTTCTCCGACGCGATCGGCTCGATGACACAGGCAGGTCTGCTCCTGGTGGGCATCGCGACGGTCTCGCTCATACTCGATCCGTGGTTGGCGATCGTCCTGCTTGTCGTCACCCCGGTTCTCGGGATCGTCACGGGGTACTTCCGCAAGCGCGTCCGCTTGGCGGCCCGGGCTCAACGAGCGCACGAGGGGCAGATCGCATCTCTGGCGTCGGAGAGCCTCTCCGGAATCCGCGTCGTCAAAGCCCTCGGTGGCGAGGACTACGAGAGCGACCGGGTGGCGGAGAGCAGCGAGGAGCGCCGCCGTCACGGCGTCCGCGTCGCCGGCCTCGAAGCCCGTTTCTCCGCCACCGTCGAGGTGATCGGCGCGATCACCATGGCCATCGTGCTGGTGGTCGGCGCATTCCGTGTCTCGGCCGGCGCACTGACTGCCGGTTCGCTCGTCGTGTTCGTGCAGTACTCGCGCCGCCTCTACCGGCCCCTCAAAGACATCGCCCGCTACTCGACCAAAGCGGCACGGGCTATGGCCCGCGCCGAGCGGATCGCCGATGTGCTGAGCGCGGACGACATG
>JANMDV010000268.1:0-4948 GCA_031376485.1 Actinomycetota bacterium | reverse complement strand
TCGGTGCCCCGTCGATTCACCGCGTCGAGGACGGACTGCCCGTCATGGCCGAATGGCGCGAGGATGTCGGCGTCCTGGTCGACCTGATGCCGCTCCCGCTGCTCTCTCAGGCACCTGACGGCGCCACCACAGCCCAACCGGGCGGCCTTCGCAAGTATCGTCATTCTCTGCGCGAGGCGAATGTACGTTGACGCGCCGGATCGCGCGCCTTACCGGCCTGTCCCACGCGCAGGTCAACGGCGACCTCAACCGCCGCGTCGGGCTCGAGCGCATCAGCGAGGCGACGATCACCCAGCTCGAGCGCCGCCGCGACCACGCCACGACGTGGCTTCGCACCGCCTGAGCGGTCACAGGTCCAGGGAACAAAACCCCCCAAAAGTTGTGGCCGAACCCCCCGGTTGAGGAGGCGACATCCCGCGTCGCAGGGCCTACCGTGAATCATCCGGTTCATGGAGAAGGGACTCTCAGATGTCAGTCGTACGTCGGCACCACATTCTCGGCCTCGCGTCGCTCGTCGCATGCGCCACGCTCGCATCCGGAGCCGTCGCCGCCACCAAGACGATCGACGTCGGTAACAACAAGACGCTGAGCCCCAACTCCGGCAACGCTTCGATCGCCGCCGCGGACACCATCACGTGGCGCTGGGTAGGTCCGGATCTCGGGCACATCATCGAATCGGCTCCAGGACAGACCGAGCAATGGGACTCCGACCCGGGAGTGATCGAGGCGAACATCACCCACGCTTCCGGCGATTTGTTCGCGCACACGTTTCCCCAGGTCGGCGCGTTCAACTATCGGTGCCGGATTCACCCCGACAAGATGTTTGGGACGATTACGGTCACGGACGGACGACCGACCGCGGCGTTCACCATGACCCCCCTCGCGGCGACCGCCGGTGAGCGCGTCGACTTCGACGGGATGGCATCGACCGACCCCGACGGGATCGTCATGGGGTGGGAATGGGACCTGGACGGCGACGGGACGTTCGAAGCGTTCGGCGCGACGCCCAACCACACCTACGCGACCGCGCGCACCGTGACGGTGAGTCTTCGGGTCACCGACACCTCCGGCATGAGCCACACGGTGACACAGCAGCTCACCGTCACCTCCCCACCGGCGACGGTGCTGGGGACGCCTCTTGCGCTGGCACAGTCAGCAACTTCGGCAACGACTGCGGTGACGACTCCGATCGTCGATGCCCCGTCCCTGGTTGCGACGCTCACTGCGAGCGCCGCGGCCAAACAACGCGGAGCGGTCACCCGCGGTGTGACCTTCGAAGCGCTCTGTGACCTGGGGTGCGTCGTGACCGCGACCGGCTCGCTCGTCTACCCCGGTGGACCCAAGATCACCCTGACCAAGGCGACCAAGACACTCATCGCCGGTCAGCGACTCAAGATCGCCATGCTCATTCCCGCCAAATCACGCGCCGGCCTTTTGAAGCACCTGAAGAAGGGAAAGACCGCGACCGCGACAATCGTCGTGACGACGCCCGACGGAGCGTCGGTCAGGAAGATCGTCAAACTGACCCGATGACGACCCGCCCCCGGGCGTCTACCGGAGCGGACGGTAGAAGATGATTGTTCCGGTCGGCATCTGCCGCTGATAGCTGGGGCGGTTGAGTGACCCGCCGCGCCAGTTGAGGTTGGCGCTCGAATCGATGTCCATGCCGAGCGCCTCGACGAGTCCCAGCCTGATGAGACCTTGAGCGAACGCGCGCGCCGGCAGGCCCGCACCGCCGACCACGACCAGGGCCGTGTCGCCGTTTCCGAATCGTCCGATCGCGGCGCGCTGATATGCCGGGTTACTTTGATACGGCTCGAGCGTCCCGAGGAACCCGACGCGACGTGCGTCGACGTATACCGGTTTGCCCGAAGTCGCCTCACGCACGCCCTCCTGCAAGAGGGCGCCCGACTGGACGCCACCGGGTCGGATGTCCACGCTGCCGTCGGGCGCGAACACGGCGGCGCCGCGCTCGGTGTTGCCCAAGAAGTTCTGGCCGCGGTGAATGAACAGGTTGCCCGACGGAACCTTGCTCGCGAGGATGAAGAAGTCGCCGTTGATGCCGCCAACCGCTCCACGTCCCTCGTTGGCGTTGACGTAGGCGCCCACCGTGTTTGCCCGTCCGGCGCGCCCGCCCAGCCAGACCGCTTCGAGGCGCACGCCCTTGCCGGGCGCAAACCGGATCAGGTGGAACGGACGTGCGCCCGCAGACGTCACCACCCGCGGTGCCGTCACGCTGATCGGCCCCAGACGCGCGTGCGTGGTCTTCTGCGACGCGGCCGACTGCCCGGCAAAATACCCGAGCGTGACGACACAAAGCAGGGCCAGGGCCCTGACGTTGGGTCTCATGACAACGAGCCTACCCCGTGTCTCCTTCGAGTGCGACAGACGGTCCGCCGACAGCCGCGTGGCGCCTGAGGACGGCCAGGAACATCGCCAGGGCCGGACCGACGCCGAATGCGAAGACGGCCGTGCCGATCCCCACCGTGCCGCCCAAGAGCCAGCCGGCGAGGAGCGCCGACACCTCAAGCCCGGTGCGGACGGCGGCGATCGGCCATCCGAACCGGTCGTGGAGTCCGGTCATCAGACCATCGCGCGGACCTGGACCCAGGTTGCATGTCAGGTACAGCGCGCCGCCAATCGCGAGCACCAGCACGCCGCCCACCATCATCGCGCCACGCGCCAACAGCGCATCGAACTCGGGGAGCACCGCGAGCATCACGTCGAGCGCGACCGAGATCACGATCGCGTTGAGCACGGTTCCAAGCCCCGGTCGTTCGCGCAAGGGAATCCACAGCAGCAGCACCGCCGCGCTCACCACGAACGTTGCGGCTCCGACCGACAGGGCGCTGTTGTCGGCGATGCCTTCGGCCAAGACCGTCCACGGCGAGTTGCCGAGCGTCGACGCCAGCAGCATCGCTTCGCCGGTACCGAAGATCCACAGTCCGATCAGTAAGACGACGAGGCCGAACGGCCGCGTCGTCCAGCGCGAACCGGCCTGTGACCACGGGGTCACGGGAATGGCTCGGGTCGCGCTCACGGCCCAACGCTATTGGTCGGGCATCGCCACCGCCGCGAGACGGGCGGTGGCGCGCCCAGTCCTGCTATTTCGAAAGCTGCCCTCGCGCCGCGCCTCCGCCGAACTGCGCCGTGTGCACGTTGACGTAGAAGTTCTGGGGGTTCTGGCGGATGTCCTTGATGACCGCGGCGTCGACGTCCTGGGCACAGCCCTTGGCCGCCAAGCCTTGATTGAGGGCCGCGCCGGCATCGAGCGTGACAACCACGCCACCGTTCGCGCCGGCCACGCCGGTATGGATGTGGGCTCCGACAACCGAGGAGCCTTGCAGACCCGTCACGGTGATCGTGAAGCACACGCGCTTCTGCCCCTGGTTGAGCCGGATGAGGGCATTACCTGAGGCGCCGCCCGCCGCCGGCACCTCGTTCGATCCGGCGAGCGTGGCGTTCAACGGACGTCCCGCGAACGCCTTCTGTGACGCTGAGGCGGCGCTGACGCATGACGCGAACGCGAGCCGCTTAGCCGCGGTGTTGCGTGGCGTGGGGAACCGCTTGGCACACGTCGCCCGGGAGCGGCTGCGGTTGGCCGACGCGTTGCCGGGGTTGCCGGCATCCGTCGCGGCGTCGGTGGCGGCGACGGCCGCGGCGACGCACTTGGGCTGATAGGCCCTGAACCCGGCAGATCCGGGCACCCCGGTCCACGCGGCTTTGCACTTCTGGCCGAACTCCGCGGGCGTCGCCGCGTACGCCGGCACGGCGGCGACGAGCGCGCACCCCAGGGCACCAAGCACCGCAAATATCCGAGACCTGTTCATGAGGGAACTCCTTTTCGCTGCTGCCGTTCGCGCACATTATCCCGACGCATCCCGATGCTCAACAGCGATTGTTCTGCATGAGTGCCAAACTCCACACCTTCGGGAGAATGCGTCGAGGAAGGTCGGGTGGCAAGACAGCGGATCGTGGTCTGCGGCGCCGGGGTCATCGGAGCTGCGGTCGCGCACTTCCTGACCCGCCGCGGGGCGGCGCCCACGATCGTGGAGCGCGCACGACCGGGCGCGGCGGCGTCCGGACGCGCGGGTGGCTTTCTCGCACTCGACTGGAACGACGCGACCCCGGTCGGCCCACTGGCGCGGGCGAGCTACAGGTTGCACGCGGAGTTGGCTCGCGAACTGGGCACGGACGTCGGGTACCGGCAGATCCAGACGTTGCTCGTCGCCGGTGGGGACGATGGCGACCCCGGCGCGTACGGCCAGCTCCCAAACCCGACGTGGCTCGATGGCAACGTCGCGGTACACGCGATTATCGGCGAACCCGCGACGACCGCGCAGGTCAACCCGATGAAACTCACCCAAGCGCTTGTCGACGGCGCCGTCGCGGGTGGGGCGCAGTTCATCTCGGGCACGGTCGACGGGCTGCAGTTCGGGACGGGCGGCGCAGTCCAGGGCGTCCTCGTCGACGGAGCAACGGTGCCGGCGGACGCGGTGGTGCTGGCGCTCGGACCGTGGATGGGCCGGGCCCGGGCATGGCTTCCCCTTCCCGTGGTCCACGGGTTGAAGGGTGCGAGCATCACGCTGGCAGCCGACGTCCCCGCTCAGGCGGTGTTCGGTGACTACCGCACCCGTGACGGCCGCCGGATGTCGCCCGAGATCTATCCGCGGCCCAATGGCGAGGTCTACGTCAACGGGTATCCCCAATCGGACCCGTTGCCGGACGACCCGGACGCGATCGCACCAAGCGACATCGCGTGCGCCGAACTCCATCGGATCGCAGGAGCCCACTCCAGCTTGCTCGCCGCAGCCCCCGTCATCGCACGTCGCGCCTGCTACCGGCCGGTCACCGACGACGGGATCCCGCTGATCGGACCGGCCATCGGGACACCCGGCGTCCACATCGCAACCGGGCACGGCGCGTGGGGAATCCTCAATGCCCCCGC
>JANMDV010000082.1:0-5706 GCA_031376485.1 Actinomycetota bacterium | reverse complement strand
CTCTGTGCCAGGCTGACCCCTGTTTCGGGGTGTCTTTCTCGTGATCTGTCCGGGCGGTGTGTCGGCGCCAGCTGAGCGACACTGTCCCCGTTGGTTTTGGCTTGATAGGAGCTTGTCCACCCCGGGCATGGGGTGTGACTCATCACAGTCGTGCCGGACCGTCGGGTCGCTTTCGTGTCGTTCCCAGCTGACGCCGTGTCCCCCAAACCCAAGTTGGAGGTGCCACGGATGTTCTCAGACGACGACGTGTTCGTCATCGGTGTCGATACCCACCGCGACACCCACGCCTACGCAGTGGTCGAACGCGCAACGGGCGTGATAGTCGACCAGTTCCAATTCTCGGCAGATGGCGCGGGCTACCGCGACGCGCTACGCCGAGTGAAACGCGCAGGTCGTGGCGGGAGGGTGTGGGCGATCGAGGGCACCGGAAGCTACGGCGCCGGCCTCACCGATGTGCTTGAGGCGGCGGGTGAGCGGGTGGCGGAGGTCGATCACCCGCATCGGCGCGACTCCGATACCCGCGGCAAAAGCGACGAGCTCGACGCGATCCGCGCCGCCCGGATGGTCATCGGCCGCGACCGCCACACCCAGCCGCGGGAACGCCGGGGCCCGCGGGAAGCGTTGCGGGTGCTCATGATCGCCAGGCGCGGGGCGGTACACACCCGCACCGACGCGATCCGGCACCTGAAATCCCTCCTCGTCGGCCTTCCCGACGCGACGCGCCAGAAGTTGCGGGGGTTGGGTGCAGACCGCCTCGTCATCGAGTGCGCGAAGCTGCGGCCGCCGAGGAACGACCGCTACCACGCCAGCGTCATCGCGTCTGTACGCGCGATCGCCAGGCGGTGCCTCGCCGCGACCGACGAAGCACGCCAACACGAACGCGACATCGCGTCGTGGGTCAGGGCTACCTGCCCGCAACTGCTCGATGAGTACGGCGTCGGGCCGATCAGCGCAGCGCAACTATTGGTCAGCTGGTCACACCACGGGCGGATCGCAACCGACGCGCGCTTCGCGCGCCTCGCCGGCGTCGCCCCTATCCCAGCCTCCAGCGGCAACACCACCCGCCACCGCCTCGACCGCGGCGGCGACCGCCAGCTCAACAACGCCATCCACACCGTCGCCTTGGCCCGCGCGAAAGGCGACCCCGAAACCAAGGCCTACATCACCCGCCGCCAGAGCGAAGGCAAGACCAACAGGGAAGCCCTCCGCGCCCTCAAACGACACGTCACCCGACGCCTCTACCGCATCCTCGAAACGACCAGCCGCGCCCTTGACAACCCATAGGAGCATCACCCGAGGTGAACGAGATCGGCTGGCGACTCGCGGCAATCGGCCGTAACGCCCGGCAAGCGGCCGTAACGCCCGGCAAGAGGAGAAGATGAACGTAAGCTCGGTCTACCTTCGCGCTCCAGTTGCACGGCATTCACCACGCGTGCCTGGCACCGGTAGGTGAACCCTGGTTCGCCTAACCTCCAGGGGCAACGTAACGTTGACGGAGCGGCTTACGTTGCCGGGTCGCCCCCTGAAGCGAGCGCGGTGCGTCCGTCCGCTCGCGCGATTGCGCGGTAGATCGTCGAGCGTGTGACCGGGACGAACTCGTCGGCGATCGCGCGTGCGTCGGGCAGCAAGCGCGCGAGCGGGTCGAGTGTTGGTAACGACGAGTGTGTCGCCGGCGCGGCAGGCTGCGAGCGATTGGTGCAGGCCAGGGCGTTCGCGGTTTGGTGCCGGTCAGGCCGTGGTCGACGTAGATGCGTTCAGCGGGTACGCCGAGTGCTTGCAGGCCGTCGCGTTGGGCGGCGAGGTGTTGCTGGTCGTGGTTTGTCGGTGGGGGTTCGTCTTGCGGGAGTGGTTGACCACAGACTCACCCACGCAGCGCGTGACTGATCCGCGCGGCCTGCCGGGTGAGGTGGTGACGTTCGGCGAGGTTGGGGGCGGACCGGGCGGCGTCGGCATAGAGCCGTGCCGCGGTCCGAAGGTCGCCCGCCTTCTCGTGAAGGTACGCCGAGGCGGCGGTGTGGCGAGGCAGGCCAGGGTCCACGGTGGCCAAGGCCGCGAGGCCGGCCACGGGGCCATCGGCCTCGCCGATCGCGATGGCCCGGTTGAGCTGCACGACCGGGCTCTCGGTGAGCCGGAGCAGCTCGTCGTACCAGCCGACGATCTGCACCCAGTCGGTCTCCTCGGCGCGCGGCGCGTCGGCGTGCAGGGCGGCGATAGCAGCCTGGGCTTGGAACTCACCGAGTCGGTCGCGATCCAGCGCTGTCTGCAGGACTGCAACGCCCTCGGCGATGAGCGAGGTGTTCCAGCTGGAGCGGTCCTGCTCGGCCAGGGGGACCAGGCTGCCGTCGCGCAGGGTCCGCGCCGGTCGCCGAGCGTGGTGCAGCAGCATCAACGCCAGCAGCCCCGCGGTCTCGTCGTCATCGGTCATCGACGCCAACTGCCGGGTGAGCCGGATCGCCTCGGCCGCCAGGTCGACGTCGCCGGTGTAGCCCTCGTTGAAGACCAGGTAAAGCACCCGTAGCACCGTAGCCAGGTCGCCGGGCTCCTCGAACCGCACGTCACCGATCGTGCGTTTGGCCCGGCTGATCCGCTGCGCCATCGTCGCCTCCGGCACGAGATAGGCCTGGGCGATCTGCCGGGTGGTCAAGCCACCGACGGCGCGAAGCGTGAGGGCTACCGCGGACGCCGGGGTCAGCGACGGATGGGCGCACAGGAAGAAGAGCTGCAACGTGTCGTCTGCGGTCTCGGTCGGTCCGAGCGGCGGCTCGGCCTCGACCCGCTGCTCCCGGTCGCGACGCGAGACCTCGGAGCGGCGGGCGTCGAGGAACTTGCGCCAGGCAACCGTGACCAGCCAGCCCTTCGGGTCGGCGGGCTGCCGGTCCGGCCAGGTCAGCACGGCCTGGATGAGTGCTTCCTGCACGGCGTCCTCGGCCGTCGCGAAGTCAACTCCGCGATGCACGAGGACGAAGATCACCGCGGGAGTCAGCTCCCTCAGCAGCAGTTCGTCCATCACCTGATGTGCCCTGGCCAGTCCGGTCACTCGGTGACCGTCGGCGGTGCGCTCAGGAACGGGCGCACCTCGAGCCACTCATGGATCGGCTTGCCGTCGGCTCCGGGGGCTGCCGACAACTCGCCGGCGAGCGCGAGCGCGCGATCGTAGGTGTCGACGTCGATCACCATCCAGCCGGCGATCAGGTCCTTGGTCTCCGCGAAGGGCCCGTCGGTGACCGGCGGTCGGCCCTCCCCGTCGTACCGGACGAACGTGCCCTCGGGCGAGAGAGCCTGGCCGTCGACGTACTCACCGGTGCTCTCGAGCCGGGCGGCGAAGTCGGCCATGAACTGCAGGTGGTCTTCGACCTCCTCCGGGGTCCATTGGTCCATCGGGACGGCGTTAACGGCCTCGGGGGCGCCGCGGTAGTGCTTGAGAAGCAGGTACTTCGTCATGCTGGGTCTCCTTGGTGCGGTGCGGCCACGGTGGCCGCATCTGGCCCTGGGACGGAGCCGCCAGGCCGGTCTCGACATCCTCGCCACATCTTCTTCGAGAATTTCCTGACGCAGCACAGTCCGAGCCACACATCGATCGGGGCTTTCGTAGAGCCGACGCGGGGACTCAAACCCCGGACCCCATCATTACGAGTGAAGCGTGACCGCGGTGATGTACCTTGCTAATCAGCCATTTATGCTCCGTCGACTCTCTGCTGGGGTCCTACTGGGGTCCTACCCTCATGCGGCCAGGAGGATCCGGTCGGCGTGGACGGCGTAGACCACCGGTCCCGTTCCGGCCGCTGCAGCGTCGATGGCCTTGGCGTTCTTGTGGAACCGCTCGGCCTGTTGGTCAGCTCGGAGCGATCCAGACGTCAGCACGAACGCCCGAACCCCGAACGACCGGATGGCTGCGATCTCAGCGGGTCGGTGCCGCAGGCGCTTGTCCTTCGTCAGGACCGGAAGATCATTTTGTCCGCAGTATTCCAACCATTCGACGTCGGGAACGTCCTCGTCTCGTGGTCCGTACAGCTCGTGGTGGGTGAGGAGGTCCCACCCCAGGGCACGGAGGGTCGTTGGGAGGTCGTGGCGCCCGAGGCTCCGGTCGACGAAGTAGTTAGGCCGCGACGGGGACGGCGACACGCAGAATGTCCTCGACGTCTGCGACCGGCACCCCGAAGTCGGCTGCGACCGAGGTGAGGGAGTCGCCGGCACGCCATCTGTCGATTACGTCTTCAACCCGGGCGGCGCCGTGAACGAATATCGGTTGACCGAACGCTCGGCCGGGGTCGATCTTGACGATCTCCCGATCGGTCGCAGGAGACACGATCGAGGTTGCCCAACCGTCGTGAGCGTATTCAATGCGCTTAAGGTACTGGCGGATCACGGGAGCGAAGACCCTTTGTTGCGAGACGACCTCGGTCAACCCGGCGAGCTTCTCGTCGCTTGTGGTGCCGGCGTAGTCGAAGAGAATCACCGCGCCGTCGGTGAACACCCTGCGGGACGCGAGGGCGTGCTCGACGTGGATTTCTTCTTCGAGCTTTGCGACGGCGGCTCGGATGTGCTGCAGGCTCACCCCGGCGCGTCGGAACGCGGCGAGGACCATCGCCTCAGCCAAGCCAATGAAAGGAATGGACGGGTCTCCCGCCTTGGCAGGAGCGCTCGTGATGATCGCCTCGCCAATGGAGGGCGGTCGACCGGGCTGCCGACGGACATATCCCTTCGCCCAGTTGGCGAACGTCGTCGTTGGCACGCCGAGAAAGCGGGCTCCCTCCGAGTAGGTGTAGAGCGGTAATTCGAATCTGTCTGCTTCACGCGCGATAGCGGACCTCCTCTCAGAGCGAGAGTACTCCCCTCCCATCGTGAGCGCAGATGCTTGCACCTGCACGCACCCCCCGGACACGGGCCCTGCCCGAAGGGGTCGCCGAAAGACGCCCGACTGGATGAGCAACGGCGCGGTCTCTCACCGGCGAGATGTGCATCGAGCGATGGCAGGACTTCGGTGAGATCGGTGACGACGACCCGCGCTCCCGGGCCGTCCCTGAACGTTGTTCACCTCCCGGCGCCAGGCACCTTCGGTGAACGCTTCTCTTGCTCGCTTGAGCGATTCACCCGGCGTGCCTGGCACCCCGAGGTGAACTGAGTTCGCCTCCGCCACGGCGCCAGGAGGAGCCGGCGGCGAATGTTCGGGCGCATGCGCGCCGCGCTGAGATCCTGGTCCTGAGATCGTGGGACCTGTTCGAGCTGGTACGGCTCCGCCTGACCGGGGCCGCGTTCCCGATCGATGAGTTTGAGGAGGCCCTCACCAACGGTGGTTGGCTATCGGTTGAAAACAGCCGGGTAGTGGTTGATCCCCTACTGGCTTGATGCACCTTCCCGGGCGATTGGTCAGCTCCATTCACCTGCGGTGCCTGGCACCAGGAGGTGAACCCTGTTCGCCTCCTGGATGCTGGACGACATCCGCGACGGAGGGTCGCCGTGGCGTGGGAAGGCTCGCGACGACCTTGTCCGCGCGCTCGAGTTCAGGGTGCGGCAGGCCGAGCCATAGCCCGATGCCGGCTGCCGCGGCCCGAGTGGACCGCGGCAGCGCCCGAACTACACCGGCAGCGCGGTCACCACGATGTTGTCGCGGTAGTGACCCTGGCCCCGCAGGAACGGTCCGCCGCAGGACCAGGACCAGTCGGTGGGACCCTCGAACGCATCCTTGAAGCGGCTCGACAGGGTCTG
>JANMDV010000081.1:0-4308 GCA_031376485.1 Actinomycetota bacterium | reverse complement strand
GAGCTGGGGATTTCCTCTCCGCCGCGCAGCCAACCGCGATCGGACAGCCAATCGGCGATGCCCTGGACGAGTTCCTCGGGCGCGGATGCCCCTGCGGTCAGCGCCACGCGGGTGTGCCCGTCGAGCCACTGCGGTTGCAGGTCGGCTTGCGAGTCGATCAGGTACGCATCGGCGCCGCCCGCCACTGCCACGTCGACGAGCCGCTGGGAGTTCGATGAGTTCTGAGAGCCGACGACCAGCACCAGATCCGCACGGTCATCGGTGACGGCCGCCTTGACGGCGTCCTGGCGGTTCTGGGTGGCGTAACAGATGTCGCTGGACGCAGGTGACTGCAGCGCAGGGAACCGGCGACGGAGCACTGCGACGATGGCTGCGGTGTCGTCGAGTGACAGGGTCGTCTGCGTCGTCAGCGCCACGTTCTCCGGGTCGGGCACCTGAACCGACTGGGCCTGGGCGACGTCCTCGACGACGATGACCCGGTCCGGCGCCTCACCGCGTGTCCCGATGACCTCGTCGTGCTCGGGGTGACCGACGAGCAGCACCGTGGCCCCACGGCCGGCGTACCGGCGAACCTCGGCGTGGACCTTGCTGACCAGCGGGCACGTCGCGTCGATGACGTGCAGCTCGCGGAGGCGGCATCGTTCGTAGACCTCCGGCGCGCTGCCGTGCGCCGAGAGGATGATCCTGGCGCCGTTCGGCGCCTGCTCGGGCTGGTCGACGAACACGGCGCCCTTGCGTGCCAGATCAGCGACGACATGTTTGTTGTGGACGATCTCTCCACGAACGTAGATCGGGGCGCCGTACTCCTGAAGTGCGCGCTCGACCGTCTCGATGGCACGGTCCACGCCGGCGCAGTACCCGCGAGGCGCGATGAGTGTCAGTTTGTTCACAACGACAGCGTACCCCCAAGCCGCGCGGCAGGGCCTCCCGTACAGTTGCGGCATGGGTGCAGTCCGTCTCCAACACGCATCGGTGCAGGTGCCGGACGCGCTCCTCGAGACGTGCTGTGACTTCTACGAGGAGGCGATCGGGATGGAACGGATCCCGAACCTCGCTGGGCGCGCATGGTTTCGGTTCGGCGACGGGGATCACGTCCACCTGCTCGACGGTCCCGGCGCCGGGGATTCCACAGCCCACCTGGCCCTGCAGGTCGACGATCTGGACGCCACGCTTGAGCGCTGTCGCGCATTCGGTGCCACACCACGCGAGGCCGATCGCATTTGGGGTGAGGAGCGTTGGTTCGTCCGAGATCCCGCGGGGAACATGGTCGAGCTGTTCGCGGTGCCGCCACCCGACCCGCCGGAATGAACGACCCGGCCGCCCTGCTCACTCTGGCAGTCCGTGCGGCTCGGGCGGCGGGAGACCTGCTGCTTGAGCGGTTCGGCGGTCCTCCGTCCGGACTGGCGGCCAAGTCGAGCCGCACCGACCTGGTCAGCGACGCCGACCGTGACGCCGAAGCGCTGCTCGTCGGGATGCTGCAGACGGAGCGGCCTGACGACGGGTTGATCGCCGAGGAGGGCAGCAGGGCTGAGGGCGCGACCGGGGTGCGGTGGCTCGTCGACCCGCTCGACGGGACGACCAACTACCTGTGGGGGGTCCCGCACTGGTCGGTCAGCATCGCGGCGACAGATGACGACGGCGACGACCTGGCCGCAGTTGTGCATGACCCGTGCCGAGACGAGACGTTCACCGCATCCCGCGCCGGCGGCGCGTGGCTGGGCGACACCCGGCTGACGCTGACCCCTGGCCCGGGTCTGGCCGAGGCCTTGGTCGGGACGGGTTTCGCGTACGTGGCCGAGGAGCGCACGCTCCAGGCCGAAACGCTTCAGCGCGTCTTGCCACACGTGCGCGACGTGCGCCGGTTCGGTTCGGCGGCGCTCGACCTGGCTTGGGTGGCATCCGGCCGGCTCGATGCGTTCTACGAGACGGGGCTGTCGGCGTGGGACTGGGCGGCGGGTGGCGCGCTGGTACGCCAGGCCGGCGGCACCGTCGCCGGCATCGCAGCCGATGGCCGGCCGGACACCGTCCTGGCCGCCCGGCCCGGACTGGGCGAATCACTACTGGCGCTGGTCAGATCGCCGGGGTGACTTCGACGAGCCGAAACCGCGCGGTCCGCTCGTCGGTGCCGAATGAGAAACGCAGCACGACGTCCATCGGCTCGGGCACGATCACCTCGACCGGGGCCGCGAACATCGTGACCGTGTCCCCGCCGCGCTGACCCGGCGCACGACCGGCCTCGAGCTGGCCCTCCAGGCTCCAGCAGTCCAGCGGCTCGGCGTCGAGGGTCTCAAGCCGTCCGCCCAAGTCGATGCTGGTGTTGGTGTACGTCCACGGGATCCGCAGCGCGGCGGCCAAGAAGAACCTATGGGACTGGCCGAACTGCGCGAGCTGCACAGCCGTGAAGCCGCCGCCCATCACGTAGAGCTTGCCGTTGACGACCTCGGCGAAGTCGGCCAGAAGCAAGCTGTCGATCGACGGCTCCAGCTCCATCATCCGTCCGCGCCGCCGAGCGCCCGCTGGAGGTCCCACAGGATGTCGTCGACCGACTCGATCCCGACCGAGATGCGGATCATGTCCTCGGTGACGCCGCTTGCCGCCAGGGCCTGCTCGTCCAGGCGGCGGTGCGTGGTCGACGCGGGGTGGATGACGAGGGTCTTGGCGTCGCCGACGTTGGCCAGGTGTGAGCACAGCTCACAGGCTTCGATGAAGCGCTCCCCCGCCGCCCGTCCGCCCCGGATGCCGAACGTCACCATCGACCCGGCGCCCTTCGGCAGGTAGCGCTCGGCCAGCGCACGGGTGGGCGATTGCGGAAGACCCGGGTAGTTGACCCATTCGACCGCAGCGTGGTCCCTGAGGAACCCCGCGACCGCGACGGCGTTCTGGACGTGGCGGTCCATTCGCAGCGAGAGGGTCTCGAGCCCCTGCAGGAGCAAGAACGCGTTGAACGGCGACATCGCGGGACCCAGGTCGCGCATCGTCTCGACGCGGGCCTTCATGATGAACGCGAAGTTGCCGAACGTCTCGACAAAGCGCATGCCGCGGTACCCCGCGCTCGGCTCCACAAGGCCTGGGAACATCCCGGCGCTCCAGTCAAAGCGGCCGCTATCGACGAGCACCCCGCCGATGGACGTGCCATGGCCACCGATCCACTTGGTCGCCGAATGCGTCACCAGGTGGGCGCCGTGCTCGAACGGGCGACACAGATACGGGGTGGCGAACGTGTTGTCGACCATAAGCGGCAGGCCCGCGGCGTCCGCCACGTCTGCGACGGCGCGAATGTCGAGCACGTCGAGACCCGGGTTGCCGATGGTCTCGCCGTAGAGAAGGCGGGTGCGCGGGGTGATCGCAGCCCGCCACCCGTCCATGTCATCGGGCGGGACGAACGTCGTGGTGATGCCGAACTTGGCCAGCGTCACCGACATTTGGTTGTGGCTGCCGCCGTACAGGTGGGTCGAGGCGACGATCTCGTCCCCGGCCTCGAGCAACGTGGTAATCGCCATGGCTTGCGCGGCCAGACCGCTCGCGGTCGCCAGGGCGCCGACGCCGCCCTCGAGACTCGCCACGCGCTCCTCGAACACCGCGTTCGTGGGGTTCATGATCCGCGTGTAGATGTTGCCAAAGCGGTTGAGGTCGAACAGGTCGGCTGCGTGTTGCGCGTCCTCGAACACATACGCGGCCGTCTGGTAAATCGGCACCGCGCGCGCTCCGGTCACGGGGTCGACGCGTTGGCCGGCGTGGACTGCCAGTGTGTCGAACCCGAGCTCATGTTTCTCAGCGCCTATACCGGCACCTCCATGCGGCGCGATCCGACGACGCCGGTCGCAAGGCCCACGACGTTGAGCCCACCGAAGAAGCGGCAGTGCTCCATCTTGATGCACCGGTCCTCGACCACCTCGAGCCCCGCTGCGAGCGCCGTGGCCGCCGCCTCGGGGTGTTGGAGGCCCAGCTGCAGCCACACGACCTTGGCGCCCAGCGTGATCGCCTCATCAACGATCGGCGGGATGTCCTCGACTTTGCGGAAGATGTTGACGACCTCGAGCGGTCCGCGCTCGGCCGCCTCGGCCAGGGTGCCGACGGCGGTGAAGCCCAGCACCTCGTCGCACATCGGGTTGACCGGCGTGATGTCGTATCCGTAGGCCTTCATGTGTACCATCGCCCGGAAGCTCGGCCGCGAGATGTTGGGGGACAGGCCGACGACCGCGAGGCGACGGTAGCGCACAAGGATGCGCCGCACGTCGTCGCTGGGCGCCCCTTGCGTCATCCCTGCCAGCATCGCCATCGCGCCAGCGTACACTGACCTCCATGGTG
>JANMDV010000185.1:0-1580 GCA_031376485.1 Actinomycetota bacterium | reverse complement strand
GGACCCCCCGTCCGAACGGGAACTGCCCGGGCTCACCGAGACGTCCGTCCAGGTCGAGATGCGCGACGGACGCGGCGTCGTAGACGGGTTCGACGGGGATGCCGTCCTCGGTTGTGCGCCCCTTCGCGCCTGTCGCTCGATACCCCAACCGCGCCTCACATGATCGCTGCCGAATCCCGGTGCCGTCGGCAAACCGGGGTTCGCGAACCTACCACAGCCCCCATCCGCGACGCTCCCCGGTGCGGCGGGCATGTGTCACGACGATTGACACACATCGTGCGTCGATTGGCACAGAGTCGTCACACATCCGCGCGCATTCGGGGGCTACGGTGGGGCGCGATGGATGACGGAAAGCGACGGCGGACGAGGTAACCTTGTGTCGATGGCGATCGATACGCCCCAACCGATCGAGGTGCGCAAGCTCACGCTGGACGATGTCCTCGAGATGTGTGAGGCGGACATCATCAAGGACTGGGAGCGCGTGGAGCTGGTCGACGGGGTTCTCGTCACGATGAGTCCCGAGGGGATCCCCCACGCCGCCGTCATCACGCGGCTCACCAGACTGTTCACGGACGTGTACGACGCGCCGATCGAGGTGCGCGTCAACTTGACGCGTCCCCTCTCCGGCCCGTACCACTTCCGGGTACCCGACCTTCTGGTCACGCAACCCGTTGCCGAGATGCGGTGGGCCGAGCCCGCCGAGGTCATCCTCGCCGTCGAGGTCGCGAACACAAGCACGGTGATCGACCTGGGCGCCAAGGCGCACGAGTACGCCCAGTGGGGTGTGCCGGTCTACTGGGTGATCGACCTGCCGTCACAATCGGTGATCGTTCACGAGCGCCCGGTGGGCGACCGGTATGCGTCGGTCAGCCGGCGCGCCGGCACCGATCCGGTCACGTTCCCACGGATAGGCCGTGTGGTCAGCGCCACAGAGCTTCTTCGCCTGCCGACGCCGTAGAGGCCGTCAGGTCGGCGGGTCGCGATCGAGGCGCCGTCGGATCCCGCTCGGCCGGTGTGTCCGACGACGAGGTTTACGCCACCGCGACTGCCGAGGGCTGGACGATCGTCACCGAGAACTTTGCAGACTTCGCGCGTCTCGTCCAACGCGCCCAGGCCCGAGGAGGTGCCTGCGCGTCTGTGGTGTTCGTCCGCAAGCGTGACTTCCCGCGTGGCGATGCACTTGCGGCCGGTCTCGCCCGGTATCTGCACCGTTGGGCCGCACAGAATCCGAGCCCCTATCCAGGGCGCATTGGCCCTGAGACCGGCGGCGGTGAAGGACTCCCGAGATCGTTACAGGAGTTGCGAATCGGCGTATGCTCCGGCCGTCGGTCCCAGACCAAGGGGGTGCCATGTATCCGGCCAGTTTCGATTACGTTGCGCCAACCAGTTTGGAGGAGGCACTCGCGCTCCTCGACACGCATGGCTCTGACGCCAAAATTGTCGCGGGGGGCCAGAGCCTGATCCCGCTCATGAAGTTCCGTTTTGCCAGCCCGGCGATCCTGGTCGACATCAACGGCATTCCCGGCCTCGACACCCTCGCCGAAGGCGACGGGGGTTTGCGAATCGGCGCGCTTGTGCGT
>JANMDV010000113.1:0-1775 GCA_031376485.1 Actinomycetota bacterium | reverse complement strand
CGCTCCCACCGCGTGAGCCTGGTTCACCTGTCGAAAAAAGCCGCGTGCCTTTGGGCCGCGCCAGCGTCGCCGAACAGCAACCACCGCCCGCGTGGCGCGATGAGTTGGTTGCATCCCTTCGGGCCCTTCGATCCGGATGTAAGAGAGAGCAATCGGCGACGCGGTCGCTCAAATTCGGGCTCGGAGAACACCCAGAGCCGCCCGATGCACGCAAGCGTCGGCGGATGCATCATCTCCGCTTCTCGTTCGGCGGCCGCGTCGGCGGCAAGGCGCTGGCCCCGGGCGGCCGTGTCGTGATCAGCGCCAAGGATGATCCTTCCAGCAATGTCGCCCGCAATGTCCGCCGCAGCCTCGATATCGTCCAGTATGCGCCGCCAGGTCGATCCAGTGACCCTCACATGAGATGTGCGCGGCGCGCTGGGCCTCAAGGACGGCACGGTCGCGTTCTCGTCGACCGGCGATCGGAGTCCAGTCCCCGGCGTTCAGGCTGAGTCGGCACACCTTCGCGTCGAGCTGTGACGTGCCCGGCTGCCTCGAACGCGCACGCTACGGCACAATTCTTCGCGTCGCATCACCGCGCAAAACGAAGCTCCGCGTTCGCATCACCGATCCTGCCGAGCGCACATCGTCGGTCTTCACCATCCCGGTGCCGTCCGGTGTGAGCTACACCCGACTTTTCGCCGACGTGAACGAACCGGGCGCGTCCACCGGCACGAGGCGTATCGATCTCAAGGGCGTGTTCCAGGGCCACACACGTGTTGCGCGCTTCGTCGTCACGCTGGTTCCGATGTGCCCGCTCAAAAGCGGCACGCGGTCCGGTTGCCCTCCTGCCGCACCGGTCGGTGTACGCCATCTTTCGTCCGGTGAGGCCCGTGGGAAGGCGTCAAAGAACTCGCTTCGCCCGTTCACGGTCGTCGAGAAATAACCCAGGCCCACGGCGTGCGATCACCGCGCCCCGAGGGCCTGCGCGTCGTCTTCGGTATCGACGTCCTGGGGTACGGGTCCGTCGATCTCGACTCTTTGCACCCATTCGGGATGGGCGGCGAGCAGGTCCCGGGCGCCGCGATCGCCGTCCAACGTGACCAGGTCGTCCCAGATTGCCCGGTCGAAGGCGACGGGATGGGCCGGAACCCCGCGGTAGTGCGCTCGACGGATCGGGCCGGGCCCCACGGCCACACCGACGATCGCCTCACACGGGATATGTGGTTGATCGGCCAACAGGATCAGCGCCCGATCGACCTGCTCGCCGAGCGCCGTCACACCCACGCGAAGCGACGATGCCTGGCCCGTCGCGTGGTCGGGGTTGAGGACCGTTCGCACGCCCGCTCCGGCGAGTGCGGCTGCGACATCGGCGGACCGACTGCCGACAACCACGATGACCTCATGCACCCCCGCGGACAACGCGCGGTCAACCACGTACCGCACGAGCGGCGTGCCGTCGATTTCGAGCAGTTGCTTGGGTCGCCCGAGACGCCGCGAAGAGCCTGCCGCCAGGATCACCACCCCGACCGAGCTGAGATCAGCCACGGCGTGGCGTCCGACGTGGTGTGCCGCCGCCGACCAGCAGGTCGCGCGCCGTGTTGAGCGCGGTTGCGAGATCCTGCGCCCGTTGACGGAGCGCCGGATGCAAGGCTTCGACCAGGTCGGGGTGGCATTTGGCGACCTGTTCGCGCCAGTGGCGCTGGACGGTCGAGCGCGACGCATCAACGGCGACGCCCAGGAGCGCAGCGGCCTCGTCGGCCGTCTTTGGGACAGACCGGGGTTCGCGCGGCGTC
>JANMDV010000087.1:0-5503 GCA_031376485.1 Actinomycetota bacterium | reverse complement strand
CTCGAAGGAATGAACAGCACCGTCCGGCTGCTCAGCCACCGCGCCCGAGGCTTCCGTCGACTCGAATCGCTGCTCGCGATGATCACCCTCGTCTGCGGGCGCGTCCCCGTCCAACTACCCACTTGAGTACCGGAAGAGCCCGTTTCTGGTGTGTCGTGAGACGGCGGTTGTCGCGCGTACAAAGGCGATCCAGCTGCTGCGGGCGCTGTTGTTGACGGCGCCGGAGCCACTGCGCGATCAGCTTCGCGGCCACAACACCACGGATCTTTTGGGGCTCTTCCGGTTTGAGTGTGGTTGGGCACATCGGCAACGAACGGACGCACCCCAGATGTGGCCATCGCGTCCGACGGCCTGCTGGCGTCGGTGCCGTCAGCCAGCCCGCGGCCTCCAAGGCCATGGGAACGTGCGGCGAAGCGAACCGCCTGGGGCCGTAATCATTCTTTTTGCTGGGGCTTTCTGCATTGGCAGGGGACAAGGCGTACCTCTCACCAAGAATCGGGCGTGGGCGCAAAGCCGCCGCCAGCCATCTTGTCCGGAACCTGTTGGGGGAGATTCTCCGGCCGTGATCTGCGATCGACAACGAATAGTCGGCACGCGCCAACCACACTGAAACCGGAAGAGCCGGTTTGGCAAGCCACTCGGTCACTTCCGGCGCTTTGTGGGCAGACAGGTTGTCCAACACGACGTGGATGTCGAGGTCGCGCGGGACGTCGCGGTCGATCTGGCGGAAGAACCGAAGCACATCCGCGGCGGTGTGCCTGGCAGCGAAGTCGTAGGCGACCTCAAACCGTCGCGACGTCCAACGCCGCGAACAAGTCGACGGTGCCGTTGCGTTTGTAGTCGTGGGTCATCGTCTGCGCCCGCCCGCGACGCATCGGAAGCGACGGCTGCGTCCGATCCAATGCCTGCACCTGCGTCTTCTCGTCAAACGAGAACACCACCGCCCGCGCAGGCGGATCCAGATACAGGCCGACGACATCCACGGGCTTCGCCTCGAAGTCAGGGTCGTTCGAAAGTTTGAACGTCTCTACCCGCCACGGCAAGGCCATGATCCGTCCACACTCGCCTGACGAACTCGCGGCGCAAGCTAGGGGCGTGGTGGGGGGCTAAACTCAAGCCCTTCCTCTTTCGCGGCAGCAACCATTTCCGCTTCCGTGTCAACAACCCGCGTCACTTTCTTGCCCACAAGCAGGCCTTGACCCTTCCCTTCCGCTCGAAGCTCGTTCAGCTCGGCGAGGGTTAGGTTGCGACCGTGGTAGACGAAAACGGTCGTGCAGGTGCCGTCGACTGATCCCCCCGGACACTCGACCGGAGCCAGGGCTGCGTCACTCTCTTGCGCGTTGTAGAAGAGGGCCCCGCCTCCGACTGCCGCGAGAGCCGCGGCGACGGCGATCCATTTCTTCGGGCTGCCGATCACATCGTTCATTTCAACTCCTCGTGTTCAGACACTTGGCAATCATCGGCAACGCAGACGGAGAACTTGATGGCGGATTGTGGGCCGACAGGGACCGATGCGTCTCGCGACTTCGATCGTGACGATGCGGTGCCCCCAGATGGCAGGCACCGCATCGTCACTCCGACGGCTCGTCAACGACGAGTCGCTAGCAGCGGCGCGGGTTCGCGAGAACCAGCAGCGCTGTTCCAGCAGGACGTGACTACCCGCAAGCGCTCCAGACCGAGGAGGTTCCGTTCTTGTGAGCGTTTAGGAGGTTGTACGACGTGCCCTGGGATGCGTAGTAGACAGCCCACCAACTCGTCGTTACCAGATTGATCGAGTTGTAGAGAACGATGTTGATCTCGGGGCCACAGGGTGCCGTTCCGTATTGGTGAAGTTTGATGGAGTTGATTCGATCGTTCCACCCGAACGGCATCGAGTACATTGGCGTGTCGTACGCGGCGACGAGGTAGCCCGACGTGCAACTGTCACCGTCGTAGAGTCGCGCGGCGGCGCTCGTGTACGTGAACGCGCAGGAATGCGTCGTCTTGAAACGGGATGTGGGCACGTACGCCTTGACGCGACCTTTCGGCTTCGCGTTGAGGGTCTTGTTGCCGCCCCGGGCGGCGACCCACTCTTCTTGCTCATCGCGCGAGTCGAACGCCATGCCGATGCCCTCGGCGGCCAACACTGGTGAGAGAACGGTCCCAAGCGCCTTGCCCTGCTTCTGCAGCGCCGTGAGCGCACCAGGAGTGAGCCTGCGCCCCTGGTAGCTGTACTCAAGCTGATTTTCGTCCACGACGTACGTGCCGTCGGCCTTGACAGTCAATGCAGGGTTGGCATCAGCCGCAAAGGCTGGCGCAGCCGCAAGCATGAAGGCGGCGCCACCCACGGCGAACGAGCGCACAATAGTCCTAAAACGCATTCGAAACTCCATATCTGACGAGTTACTGTATCGGCCTGAGGGGAGCCTCAGCCGGTGCCGATCGTCTGATCGAACGCCCACATTGGAGCAGCCGGTCACCTCCCCAATCGTGGGGAGAATTCCCCAACCACACAACCCGAATCAAGAGTGAAACTGCAAGAACCTCACTCGATCCCGCTTTTTTCTATTTTCCGGCATCGATCACACACGACGGACGTAATCTGCGTTTGCGTCTGGGTTTTCGGCATCGGCTCCGCCAGCCGAGCCGTCAGGCGAGCGCGGCGCGCAGTGCGGGCAGCTCGTCGCTGAGGTTCGCTGCGAACGACTTGCGGATTCCGCGGGCGTTTGGTGCGGCAGGTACGCGACCAGCCGTTTGCGTCTGGCGGCCGCGTGTAGGACGACCCCGCTGGCCGGGATCGAGAGGGCGCTGGCGACGACGTCGCGGGCGACCGTCCCGAAGACCACTACCACCTCGGCTGCTCTTACCTCGAGCACCCTGTTCAGGTACCTGGCTGTGCACGCAGCACCGCGTCGATCGCCCACACCAGGTGCGCCTGGTCTTCTGACTCATAAAACACCGCCCGGCACTTGCCCGAATGCGAGAGCGTCCCGACCAGAAGGTGGGCCTCATCCGCCCACGTGGCGCCGGGAAGCTCCAACCAATCCCACTGGATCTCCTCACCCGCCGGATGCGGGATCTCGATCGTCGCCCACCCCCGCGCACGCCTCACACCGCGGACGAAGCTCCCGGCGGCGAAGCTCACGGGTCAACACCTGGTACAACGCCGTCGCCCACACGTGCGGATCCTCTGCGAGGCGCTCCCGCACGTACGGCTCGAACGGTGCAAACAGATCAGGGCCAGCGCGACGGCGCTCCCCAGGGCTCCCGACGCCCGACAAGTACCGCCGGATCGTCTTGCGATCACGGCCCAGATGACGGGCGATGGCCGAGACAGACCACCCCCGCCCCCTCAATGCATGCGCTTCCACGTCTTCCTCCTGTGTGAACATCGTGCGGGGCTCCCTCGTCGCTGCGGTTGGCACCACAAGCGTTCGGAGGAGCCCCACCGACTCCGTTGGCTAGAACGCCAACCGGTAGCTCACAAGGTGAGGAAATTCGATGAGCGAGACTGGGGAATTTCGGTGAGCGCCGTCAGTCGCGCGCGAGCCGACTCGCGCCCATGGCACCGACTCGGCGGTGACACCGCACCCGGGGCACGAGATGCGCCTGACTTCACAGCGAACCCGGCAGCGCACGCGGAACACGTCCAGATGTCGCCACGAGCGCACCGACCGGTCATAGATGGCGCGGCAGCGCCGGTGACATCCCAAGCAGAACATCCGACGGTTACGACGCCGGGCGAGGTCGACCACCACGACCTGCTCGCCGTCCTCGCTGACCACGTTGACCGCGACGACGCTCACCGCGTCGAAGCCGAGCAACCGCTTGAATAGGGCTGCCACGCGCATCCTGTGCACCTTGCTCGTTTCCGTTCAGCAAGAAGCGACGCTACGCGGAGCACCGGATCGCGCGTGGCACAAGTAATCCCGGCCACCGCACGCCGTTCACCGACCCACGGCTACCCCCGAAGAGCCGCTAATCTAGCCGGGCACGGTGACCCAGGTGAACGTGAAGGGTGTCGACGAGTTCGTGCCGGAGAGGGCGACACCGTCACCGAGGGGAGGACCGCACATCGCCTCCCAGAGTTTCGAGTCCGCTACGTGTGGAAGTTCTGTTTGCGAAGGGCAGAGAGAAGGTGTGATGGGTAGCCTCGACCGGATCAGCAGTGCGCGTCGCCTACGCTGAGTAGTCGTTCTCTTCGTGATGGCAGCGCTCGCCGAAGCGGCTACTACGGCGTTGGCTGTCGCGGTTCCGCGTCTGCGCCTGCCGGCGATCCAGCCGTCGGTCGGGCCGATAAGGGTCGGGATACCACCCGCGAGCACGAACTTCGATGAGTTCCTGCGTGGCAGCCGCTACGGCACCGATGACCCGGTAACGATCCGTGCCCTCGACCAGGCGAACGTGGGTGTCGTCAACGCCTTTGACGCGACCGCGGAGCGCGTCGCTGCCAATGCCGAGGCCCGCACGAGGGTCATGCAGTGCGGCGGCGAAGCGCTTGGCGCCGCCGGGACGAGCTACGGCGAGGTCGTCACGATGGCGCTGGCGACCGGCCAGCAGGTGCCTGCCCCGGACACCGAGCAGCTGACCGCGGCCACAGCCAAGTGCTTGGATGTGTACTTCCCAGAATTCCCGGAGGAGGTGGTCCAGCTCGCCTCGGAACTCGCCAACCAGGCGGCGCAAAGCGCCCAGGACGCACAGATCATGGGACCCTCGGGGCTGGTGCTCGCTCGATGGATGACGGTGACGGGAACCGATGTCTCCTCCGCTCGAGGGTCCGGTGATCTAGCCGACACGATCGTGCCGCAGCCCGGCGACGGGGGGTCCTTTCCCTGGTGGATCGTGGCCGTCGGCGGCTTCCTGGCTGCGGCGGCCGTGTGCGTCGCCCTCGCCAGGCGCAAGCCGTGACCGCTTCCGCCGGGTGGTCGCCGAAGTAGGTCCCAGCAGAGCCTGCCATCTCTCAAACGAACACACAGTAACCCTGTTTTGCGTGCATTCGGGAGTAGGTTGGAGTCTCCGGGAGCGCCTTCGGGGACTCAGTCGACCTTGGCAACTCCATGTCGGTCTCAGTTCGCGGCACGGTCTCGGGCTCGATCGAGCGGGACGAGGCCGGCGAGTCGATCTAGGATGTGGCGGGGGAGCGCACCCACCGCCCACCCGCCGCCGTCGGGGTGGCCGTCCCCGTTGCCGCAGCCGGTGTCACGCTTACGTTCGGCGAGACCCCGCGCCTCGGCAATATCAGGCTGGGGGAGCGATCACGACGACCCTCAAAGTAGATTTCACCGTCAACGGCCCCGGGTGATGGACTGGATGTGTTTTCGGCCCTGCGACCATCAACCGTTTCGTTACTACAGGGGCGGCGTGAGAGTCGGGTTCTACATTGGGGCTCTTCCGGTACTCAAGTGGGTAGTTGGACGGGGACGCGCCCGCAGACGAGGGTGATCATCGCGAGCAGCGATTCGAGTCGACGGAAGCCTCGGGCGCGGTGGCTGAGCAGCCGGACGGTGCTGTTCATTCCTTCGAG
>JANMDV010000039.1:0-24125 GCA_031376485.1 Actinomycetota bacterium | reverse complement strand
GGGGCTACTCCGGGGGCAGTTCAAGACGGCGTTGTCCGGCCCATGCGGCAGCCTGGGAGCGACGTTGGAATCCGAGCTTGCGCAGCAGCTGGCTGACGTGGTTTCGCACCGTCTTCTCGGAAAGGTGCAAGACCTCGCCGATCGCCCGGTTCGTATAGCCCTCGGCGATCAGCGCGAGCATCCGCCGTTCGCGATCGGTAAGCCCCGCAAGCTCCGCCTCGGCCTGCTTGGCCGACAGCTCACGGAATTGGGTCAGGAGCGCTCCCGCAGCGCGTGGGTCGAGTGCAGAGGCCCCGTCCGCCGCATCGCGGATCGCCCGCGTCAGTGCATCCGAGTCCGCTTGCTTGAGCAGGTACCCGTTGGCCCCTGCCATCACGGACCCGACGATGGCCTCCTCGTCCGAGTACGAGGTCAACATGACGACCCGCATGTCGGGGTGGTGCTTCTTGATCTCGCGGCAGGCCTCCACGCCACTTCCGTCCGGCAAACGGATGTCCATCAGCACGACATCGGGTTTGGCTTGTTCGGCCATCGCGACGGCTTCAGCGACGGTACCGGCCTCACCGACCACACGAAAGCCGCTTGTATGCGCAAGAAGCGACCGCAGTCCGAGCCGAACGACTTGGTGGTCATCGACGATCAGGACGCGGATAGTTTCGGGAGCGCTCAACGAAGGACCTCCTGGGGTTGCGAATCTGACTCGTCCGGCGCCTCAATGTCCAGCGGGATCGCAAGCGAGACGCGCGTGCCACCACCTGCAGCCGGACCGATCTCGGCCCTGCCACCCAATCGACGAGCGCGTTCCCGGATGTTACGGAGACCTTCCCCCGTATGCACGGGGGAAGCGGCGATACCGATGCCGTCGTCGGTCACGAACAAGTCGAGCTCATCGGGTGAAAACGCCACCTCGACATCGATATGGGTCGCCCGACCATGCCGAGCGGCGTTGGACAGCGCCTCACGCAACACTTGCTCCAAATGCTGTCCGGCCTCGTCCGGCAACGGCCCAGCCGAATCAACGCCCTGGACGCGAACGGCGACCGCCACACGCGTCTCACGAGTAAAATGACGCGCGAGATCCTGAAGGCGCGCGACGATCATCGCTGCGTTGCCGTCCGGTTGCCGCAGCCCCGAGATGTACTCGCGGATCTCTCTCATGGTCGTGTTGAGCCCCTCCACCACCTGCCGCACCTGTTTGCGGGTATCGGTATCGACCGAGGTGATCGCAACGGATTCCAAGTGCAGTCCGGCCGCGTACAACGATTGGATGGTGCCGTCGTGCAGATCGCGGCCGAACCGCGCGCGCTCCTCGGCCACGGCACGTGCACGGTCGAGCGACTCGATCCGCTGCTTCGCCTCGAACTCGAAGATTTCGAGAAGCTTGATTGCGATGACCGACAGCATCAGGCCGGCCAGCCCACGGAACACAGCCAGCTGGATCCCCTCTGCGCCGAAACGTGCGAGGTCGGACCCGGGAGGCCCCGGCGCCCAGAACGGGTGGTCGACGACGATACCTCCGATCACTGCGTAGAACAGCAGCGTTCCTGCAGCCGCCGCCGCAAATGGTCGGATACCACGGAGCCCGGCCTCGGCCAGCTCACCGCGTTGGCGCCAGAGTCCGATCGACGCGACAACCGCCGCGGGCAACAGGATCGTGTGTCGGGCGAGCGTCTCGACGGACTCCTCCCACTGTCCGACCGTCCAGCCCGCGTCCCCGGCCAGAATGCCGGCGCCCACGAGCAGTCCGGCCCCCGCGAGGGCCGAGAGCGCCGTCCACGCGTTGCGACGGCGGCGCGAGTCGACGATCAACCGTAATCCGAACTGCAACAGAAGCAGGAAGGCCGCCGCCTGGAGCACGGCGCGAACAATGAGCAGCACGTCGATGAAACCGGAACCGATGTAGCTCTCCTGAATCGGGACGAAGACGTAGCCCCACACGGCAAGCGCTTCGACGAAGGCGAACGCCGCAAGCCAGATCAGCGACTGCGTCAGCCTGAGTCGGGTGGCCCGACGACGCTGGATCCAGACGGCGAACCCCAGGGAAAAGAACACCAATCCCTGTGCGAACAGGATGATGGTCTCGTTCTCCTCAAGAAACCGCCTCACGCGAAACACTCCGTCTCACGACGTTGGGGCAGAAGGGACTCTTCCCGCAACGTCTCAACCAGTCTGCGAACACTACGCGTTGCCGGACGACCGCCCCTCAACCGCGCGGAACTGCGCGTGGTTGCCCGTCCGAGGCGGGCGAAATCGAATCCGCCGCAGGAGTCTCCCCTGCCGTGAGGTCCTCAGTGACCGATAGCCGCTTCCAACTGGGCGCGTAAAGCCTCCAGCTCGGCGCCCGCCGCCGCGATCACCTCGGGCTCCTCAAGGAGGGCGCGACGGTCCATCGTGGTCGAGCGGTTGGTGACGTACGGATCGTCCAGCACAGCGGCCATGTCGCGGCCCGCGCGAAGTTGCCGCACGGCGTATTCGATCAGGCGCTTGTGACTTGCCGACTCGCTGCCGATCAGCTTGGCGACCTCGTCCCGGATGCTCAAATCTCCAACCCCTTCGATGTGGTCATCAGGACCCCGCTGAATGACCGAAGACGTCGCACACGCTCTGCGGTCGGGGGGTGGCTTGAGAAGAGTTTCATCATCCCACGTCCGCCGAACGCAGCGAGGGGGTTGACGATGTAGAGCGGCGCCGAGGCGGGGTTGACGGCCAGTGGGATCGCGAGTGATCCGCGCTCAAGCGTCTCGAGCGCGTCGGCAAGCCCGTTGCCGTCGCCCAGGAACTCGGCTCCGGTCGCGTCCGCCTGGTACTCGCGCTGACGCGAGACCGCCATCTGGATGATCATCGCGGCGAGCGGTGCGAAGATGATCGTCGCGATCATCCCGACGAACCCGAGTGGGCTGTCGTTATCGTCACCACCGCCGAAGAACATCGAAAACTGTAGGAAGTTGGCGATCGCGGAGATCGCGCCCGCGACCATCGCCGCGATGCTGGCGATCAGGATGTCGCGGTTTTTGATGTGCGCCATCTCGTGTGCGATGACCCCTTCGAGTTCGCGCGGAGAGAGCGCCTGCGTGATGCCCCTGGTGACCGCGATCGCCGAGTGCTTGGGGTTACGTCCCGTTGCGAAGGCGTTCGGCTGCTCCGCCGGGGTGACGTAGACGCTGGGCTTGGGGATACCCGCCCGCGTCGCCAACCGAGCGACCATGCGGTGGAGTTCGGGTGCCTCGGTCTCGTCCACGGGGACGGCCTTGCTCATCTTGAGCGCGATCTTCGCGCTGAACCAGTACATGGCGAGGTTCATGACCACGGCCAATCCGGCGAACAGGATCAGGCCGCTGCGACCGCCGACGACCTGCCCGACGACGAGCAACAATCCGGTCAGGCCCGCGATCAGAACAAACGTGCGAAGGGTGTTCTGCGCCTTTTGGGCGGCGAGACTCATCGAGCATCACTCCTTTTTCCAGAACGATTCTGGAACGAGGTTTTGGCGTTCTTCATATATCGGATTGTAGCGAGAGGGGTTGCGGAACCGCCGCTACCAGGGTTGAGGCTGCGTTAAGGGGCCGCGCAGAAATGACCGCCGTGCCGGATGGCGAGCGAAAATTCAAAAGGCACGGCGGTGCGCCGGCCTCGTCGCTACTGGTGGTCACGGCGATCTCGGCGACGCCGTCCGGCGACGGTTTGCAGCCGCCAAAACGATGCAGGCGTTTCTGCGTGGTTCCTCAGGGCTGTGCAGCGGGTCAGTCCTCGGGGATCGACGTAGCTGGGGATAGAGTGACCGCGTGCCTCGACTGATCGCCCTCCTCGTCGTCGCCGCACTCCTTGTGGGCTGCGGAGCAACCACGCTCTCGATTCCTCCGACCAGCATCGACCCGGCAGGAGTGGTCAAGATCCTTCCGACACCTCCCGGACTGGATCAGTCGACAGCGGTCACGACAGTGGATGCGGCAGAGCTGCAGGCCACGTTGGCCGGGGTGGCCAAAGCGGAGTCCGCCCGCGTCTATGAGGAGATCGGGTTCGATGGCGGGGCCATGCGCACCTGGTCCGGTCCTGGCGGCGCGCGGGTCTTCGTGGTCGTGAGCCGGTGGCGCGACCACCAGACCGCGATCAACGTGGGCGGGGGCGCGGTGCAGCGCATTGCGGAGACGTCCGGAGCCGCCGCATGGACCCCCGAGGAGCTTGCCGGGGCACGCGGCGCACGCTCGCCAGAGGTCAAGGTGTTGTCGTTTGCAGTGGCGGACCTGAGCCTGCTGGTGCGTGCAGACGGGCCCGTGTCCGACGGGGTGCTCGTACGAACGATGGACTTGCTGACCCGCCCCCTGCGTGCGGCGGCAAACACGCCATGATGGTGGTCGACACCCATGGGTGAAGTTCAGCGGACATATCGTGGGAAGGCCGAGAAGGAAGCGGAACGCGAAGAGCGTCCGTTCCCCACATCCAAGCCCTCCGAGCGCGCGATCGTCGTCGCGTCGATGAACGTCCGCCGCGACGACGAGGACGACCGCATCGCCGAGATCCGAGAGCTTTTGCGCACCGCCGGAGCCGAGACCGTTGATGTCGTCGTCCAGCACCAGGACCACCCGCATCCCCGGACGTACCTGGGCAAGGGGCGTCTGGAGGAGCTGGCCGACCAGGTCAAGCGGATCAAACCCGACGTGATCGCCGCCGAGAGCGAGCTGACACCAAGCCAGCAGCGCACACTGGAGGACCGCCTCAACATCCGTGTCGTCGACCGTACGGGCCTGATCCTCGACATCTTCGCCCTGCACGCGCACACGGCGGAGGGCAAGCTGCAGGTCGAGCTGGCATTGCTCGAGTACAACTACTCGCGCCAGGAGGGGCTGTGGCAGCACCTGGAGCGCCTGGGCGGCGGGGTCGGGACACGGGGACCCGGCGAGACCCAGCTCGAATCGGATCGCCGGTTACTGCGCACCAGGATGGCGGTGTTGCGCACGCGACTGCACGACCTCGAACGCTCGCGCGAAGTCATGCGTTCTCGCAGGGTGGCCTCGTCCGTGCCCCGGCTGGCCCTCGCCGGGTACACCAACGCAGGCAAGTCCAGCCTGATGAACGCGCTGACCGGCGCGGACGCCAGCGTCAACGACGCGCTGTTCGAAACGCTGGACCCGACGACCCGCGCATTCGCGCTGGAGGGCACGCGATGCGTCCTGTCGGACACGGTCGGATTCATCCGCGCGCTTCCCCATCAACTGGTCGAGGCGTTCAAGTCGACGCTTGAGGAAACGCGTGATGCGGACTTGATCCTGCATGTCGCAGATGCGAGCGAATCGGAGGATCGCCGCATGGCCCGCGAGACCGCCGTGCTCGAGGTTCTGGACGAGATCGACGCTGCCGACGTGCCGCGGCTGCTCGTGCTCAACAAGATCGATCGCCTCGACGCCGAGGCGCGCCAGGCGGTGCGGTTTCGCCACCCCGATGCGATCGAGGTCTCGGCCACGACCGGTGAGGGGCTGGACACGCTTCGCGCCCACCTCGTGGAATTCACCCGCTCGCGCCTGACTGCGATCGAGGTCCTCGTGCCGTACACGCAGGGTGCCATCGTCTCGACGATCTACTCGGTCGGCCGCGACGTCGTCCAGGAGGCCGGTCCCGACGGCACCCTCGTTCGCGCGCTCGTCCCCCCCACCGACGCCGCACGCATCACCGCGGCACTTACTAAAGGCCCCTAAGCGCTCGTAGAAGAATAGGTGCTGCGTCGAGATGGTGAGCGAAACCCGAGCCAGGCGGTGGCCGCGAGCGTCGCCGCTCTCGAGAAGAACGGCGATCTCGCGGGCGCCGTATGGCGACGGGTTGCAGCCGCCAGATCGCCGCAGTACTTCTTCTCCGGGCCCTCAGCCGGGGGGTGATCCGCTGCCCGCCGGGGTCGGACGTCCACCAGTGATCGCAACACGGCGTGAGTAGCCTTCCGACGATGGTCGACCAACCCGCTGAGCGCCACGAAGAAGCAGAGCAGGCCGCCGACCCCGACCACCATGGTCCAGAGACGGCGGACGGCGACAAGCGGTTCAGCATGTTCGACGCCGTCGGCGGCTACTCGGTGCTCGTCGACTCCGGGCTTCCGACACTCGTCTTCGTCACGGTCTACTCGGTCGGTGGCCGAAACCTCGGCGTCTCGATCACTGCGGCGCTCGCCGTTGCCGTGGTACTTGCAGCCGTGCGATTGGCGCGGCGGCAGCCCCTGCCCAACGTCCTGGCCGGCCTCGCGGGCGTCGGGATTGCGGCGTTCATTGCCCACCGCACCGGCCGCGCCGAGACGATCTTCTTGCCTGGGCTTCTCCTCAACGCCGGTTACGCCGTGGCCTACGTCGTCTCGATCCTGATCCGCTGGCCGGTGCTCGGTGTCGCGCTGACGTTCTTCCGAGGCGAGACGGAGATGACGTGGCGGACAAACCCGGCCCTCGTGCGCGCGTACTCACTCGCGTCGTGGATCTGGGTAGGGATGTTCACGCTGCGTTTGACGGTCCAGATCCCGCTCTATCTGGCCGGTGAAGACGCCCTGGTCGCGCTCGGTTTCGTGCGACTCGCGATGGGGTGGCCGATGCTCTTCCTCTGCATCTGGCTCTCCTACAAGATCATCAGCCGCGTGCCCGGCTGGAACGGCGAGGGCTCGCACCGCTGATGGCAGCGTGGACACACCGCCGAGTGCCTGACGCGGAGTGGTACACGCAAAACGTCAACGAGGCGAGGGCCGCGCTCGGCGGGGGTCAGACGATCAGCACAGCGGTGCTGAGTGTGATTCGCTCGTAGAGCCATTCGGAGTCGCGGATGTGCATGCGGATGCACCCGTGTGACGCGGCGGTGCCGATCGAGCCGCTCGCGTACGTTCCGTGGATGCCGACGGCCGAGGCGCTCGTCCCCATCCATCGCGTCCCCAGCGGGTTGCCCAGACCAGGCGGGATGGGCCCGAGGCCCTTGGCCCACGGCGAGTTGGGTGGGATCCAAGTCGGGTTCCGTTGTTTGCTGACGATCGCGAACAATCCGCGCGGCGTCGGATAGCTCGTCGTCCCGACGGCGACGCGGAACGTCCGCACGAGCTTGGCTTCGCGGTAGAGCGACAGCACCCGGCCCCGGCGGCTGACCACGATGCTCGCGCCAACCGTCATTCGTGCGGGCCGCAGGCGACGGACCGGCAGCAGCACCTGCGGGACGCTCCGGGTGAGCATCGCGTCCGCGACGATCGGAACCGCCTTGGCGATATCGACCAGCGTCCCGATGCGCGGCGGACGCACCCGCGGACGCGCCTTCTTGAACGTCAACTTGGCGTCGACCGGCACGAGTTCGATGTCGCGGGCTCGGTAGGAAAGCACCTCGCGCAGCCGTGCGCGATCCACGTCTTGGGCAAGCGGCACGTTGACCGGCGCGGTCACCGGCGCGAGGCGCCCGTATGTCAACGCAACATCGATGGCCTGATCCAAGTCGACGACATATCCAGCCGCGGCAGGCTTGATGGAGAGTCGTCGACCTTTCAGATTGAGCACGAGCGGCGCAAAGCGCGGCGCAATCCGGGCATCGATGACCGCACGTCGCGCAGCATCGATTGTGAGGCCACCGACCGGGACGGCGTCGATGCTCACGTCCAATGCGATCACATCCGGAGGAAGAGGATCCGCCGCAAGCACAACAGGCGTCGCGCAGGCCAAAACCGCGCCGCACACCATTGACACATCCCAACGCCACACCCTCATGCGGACTCCCATATCCCTCAGATGACCGCGGCCATAATACTCCCAGCAGTCGGTAACCCAGTATCGAGCGGGTTTGGCGAGTCCGTGCCCGGCACGCGCGCTGACGACCGAGGCAAATGATTCACTACACGATCACATGGGACGACAGGCCAGGCGCACGAGCATTGACGGCGGACCCTCTCGGGGCGCCGACGGCTTCGTGACCGAACTGACCGGCGACCCCACCGAGATCCCCTCGGTCCGCCAGGCGATCCGGGACCTGGCGGAGCGCCACGGCTTCGGTCAACGACGGACCGACCTGTCGCTCGCACTCGACGAGTTGATCGCCAACGCCCAAGAGCACGGGACCTCGCCGATCACCGTTCGCGGCTGGTATGACGCGCGTTTGATCCTGACGGTGAGTGACTCAGGACCGGGGTTCGACTTCGGAACCATCGTCCGCAGTCATCCCCCCGTGATGCTGGGGAAACGCGGTCGAGGCCTGTGGATCGTGCGCCAACTGACCGACCACGTCCACGTTGACACAAGTCCCAGCGGCACAACGGTCCGCATCGAACTGACCCACGAGCCGCAAATCGGGGCGTAGCACACGGGGTTAGCCGCTCTCGGCGCTCTCGGTCTCGTTCATCGCCCACAAGGGCTTGTCGAGAGCATCGCGGCTGGATTGGGCGGCCTCGACGTTCTGCGTCTGGATCTCAAGGAAGACCTCTTTGCGAAATACAGGGACCTCTCTGGGCGCCTGGATACCCAGACGAACCTTCTCGCCCATGACCGACAGCACCGAAATCTCGATGTTGTCACCGATCATGATGCTCTGATTCGCCTTTCGGGTGAGGACGAGCATGCTCTTTGCCTCCTTGCTGGGGATGTCCCCTGATCACCACCGAATCGACCGCCAGATAGATTGTACTATGGTTGTCGATTTCCTGCTCGTTCCCGCTACCGGAGGATTCTACATGCTTCATGGTCGTCGGTTGGACCACGCTCTTGAGCACGTCAACGGCTCGCGCTACGCGCTGGTCCACGCGGTTGCAAAACGGGCGCGCCAGATCACGCTTTGGATGACCGCCGATCCGGCGGAGCTGCGCGCTGACACGGCCCCGCCGCCGATGGCCGGCGAGACGATCACGCGCGACCCGGTCGCGCTGTCGGAAGCCGAAATCCTCGATGGCGAGGTCATCGTCCACTGGGATCCGGACGGACTGGTCGACGAGCAGGGAATCCCCGATGTGGCGCTCCTCGAAACCGACCCGTTGCTGCTCGAGGGCCTCGACGGAGACGACGACGACGCGGACCTCGATGACGACACCGATCTCCTGGCCCCCGCGCTCGCCAAGGTGATCGAGGGCGCTACGGCGGACGTCGCGGATGTCGAGGACGAGGAAGAGACCGAGGAGGCCGGCGGCGACGAGGTGCCCAAGGTCGAGGACGCCGCTGACCTCGAGGCGGCGTCAGACGAGCTCGTGGCGGCCAATGACGACGAAATCGAAGAGGTCTCGCTCGACGAGGTGGACGAGGACGAGGGAGACGACGACGAGCCCGAGGAATGACCTCGGGCCTTGAGAGCGGCCGTCACAACGATCTCGCCGGTGCCGTATCGCGACGGTTTACCGCCGCGAACCACGCGGGAATTCTGGCAGAGGCCCTAGATTAGGGAAGTTCGCAGACGCGGTGGTTGGTGGTGTACTCGCCGTTCAGGAGCACCACCTGCTTCGCGAGCCGCATCTGCTGGTTGACCACCAGGGGTGCGCGGAGGTTAATCGACAGCTCTCGCAGCTGCTGTGACACGGTCATGATCCCGTAGAGGGCGGCCTGCGGGAACGACAACGCATCGAGCTGCTCGGCGTCGGCGTCGGCGATTTCGGGGGAATAGTCCGGCGCGACGCTCCACGGGTCGGCGACGATGAACGTGTGGAAGGGCGGGTCCATCGCCTGCAACCACCGCATCGCGGCATCCTCACGGCCGTTCGCCTGCATGTATGGCAGGAGCGTGTACCGAAAGCAGGTCGGGAAGCCGGCGATCGGTTCGATGAACTGCACGACGCGACCGGGGTCGATGTCCAGACGGCCGAGCACCGGCGAATATACGACACCCGCTTCGACCTCTGGTCCCAACACGACTCTGAGCAACTGACTCCCCCACGTTGGGTCACCGTGCGACCGCTCGGTCCGCAGGCGTTTCTTGGGTCTCTCATCGGAGGTCCGCGCGCGAAACTTGAGCGCGTCGCTACGGTTGACGTATGACCACGGCTTCGCCCACCATCGCAGACCTGCATCGCGACCCTGCCGAGGTCGCCACGCGCTTGGTCGCATGGCAGCGTGGCGACATCGAGGAGGCCGTGTCGCAGACCCTCGCCGTGTCCTCCCGGTCGACATTCACACGCGCGTACACGGCCTGGGTCTGGGTGGGCACGAGCGCTGACGGCGACCCCGCATGGGTGCTGCCGATCCTGACCTCGGGCACCGAGCAGTTCGCGCCACGCGGCACGATGACGGTACTGACCCGCAGCCTGCGTGCCGCGGCGGACGCCGGGGCCCGTATCGCCGACATCGGCGTTGTGGATTGGAACGGCTTCACCGCCCTACTGCTGCCGGGCCTCGAGGCACTGCTGGCGGCGGCGGCGCTCGATGAAGCGCATCCGGCGCCGGCGCGTTGCGCGATCGCAGAGCTCAAGGACGTGCCGATCGACGGTCCCGAGCTCGAACTCGCCCCGCTTTGGCCGGCGGCGACGGGCGGCGGCCTCGTCGCGATCGGTCACGCCACCCGCGTGCATCCCCTGCCGCTCGCGCTCGCGCTCTTGGAGCAGGGATGGGGGCTCGAAGAGTCCGGGTACCCCGCCGACCTGATCGACCTACTACGCCACCGCGGATTCGAAGGCCCCGCGGTGCGCATTACGGGGCCCAGCCTCGCGATCGAGGACGACCCGTGCCCCAGACGCCGTCACGCGCGGCGCGTGCTCCGCCGGCTGCTGCACAAACGCAAGGTCGGCGCGCAGTACCACACAGAGTTCGACCACCTCGCACGCGGAGCGCCGCAAGAGGATCGCGCCGATGCCCTGCACATCGGTGAGGAACTCATCCGCGCCGGACTTCTGGGCGAGAAGCCCAGCGTGGGACAGCGACATGTCTACCTGAGTCGCGAGGCGCTCCCGGCAATCCACGCGCTGATTGACCGGGGCGAGACGAGCGATACGGCTCTGGCAACGCGGTGGACTGCACCCGCACCAACGCATGCGCTCTGAGCCGTCGGGTAGTGTCGCCGCGTCCCGATGACCGGATGTGACGATCGACGGCCTGGTGTCGTAAGGAGGGTATGACCGTCGCCGCGCTCGCGTTGAGAAACGAGAAAGCACGCCCAAGCCGTCCCACGTTTGTGGAGACAGCCGAGGCGAACTTGGACGCGGTCTACCGGTACTTGCGTCAACTGACCGGCAACCCGCACCTGTCCGAAGATCTGACCTCCGAGACGTTCGAGCGGGCACTGCGGGTCTGGAGCCGGTACGACCCGGCGCGCGGCCCGGCCCTGCCGTGGCTCGTCACGATCGCCCGCCGGATCGCGCTTGACCACTTTCGCAGCGACGCCCGTCGACGCGGGCGCGAGCTGCGCGCAACCGCAGGCGACGTCGACACCCTCCCCGCGCCGGGCGACTCCGGTGATCTGCCGCCCCGGATGGCCGCCGCCCTGGGCACGTTGACCCAGGCCGAGCGCGAGGTCGTCGCACTCCGCGTGCTGCTCGATCTGGACGGCGCAGAAGCGGCGGCGGTGCTCGGCATCACACCCTCGGCATGCTCAACCCAACTGCATCGGGCGATGACCAAGCTGCGGGCGGAGCTGAAGCCGTGAGCGAGATGACACCCGAACGCCTGGACGCGATCCTGGACGGTCGCGACGCGCCGACCGATGACGAGGCACGCGACATGCTGGCACTCGCTGGAGCGCTCCGCGAGGCCGTCCCCGGCGCAGGCGAGGGCCTGCGTGCGCGCGTCCGCGCGTTGCCACAACCACAACCCGCCGGGAGACCCCGGTGGTTACGCGCCTCCGGGTGGCGGGGCCGTGCCCTGATCGCAGCGCCCGCCGCGTTTGCCGCAATCGCCGCCGTCATTGCGGTCGGCGTGATCACCCGCTCACCGGATGGGCGATCGGGGGGCGCCGACAGCTCGCAGGCGGACCGCCTGAGTCAGGCGACGATCGAGGCCGCCCCGCAATCGTCCACCGCCCAGTCGCCCGCCACGGACAAGCCGGCCCAAGCGGGGTCCCTCCCGGACCCCGTGGTCGTCCAGATCGCCCCGGCGACCATCACCGCGCGCATCGCCGACGTCCGGCGGCTCGTGACCGCCGCCGGCGGCATGATCGTCGAGGAGGCCCAACAGCAGACGACCCCAAGTGTGCTCGCGTCGATCACGCTGCCCGGCGAGCGAAGGGCCGAGGTGCTGCAGGCAGTCGTCGCGCTCGGAACTCGCACCCGTTCCGCGGCGCGCGACTTCTCCGACGCGTCGGGGTTTGGCGCAGGAGCGGTCCCTGGCGAGCCCACCAGTGTTCGGGTGCTCTTGACCGAAGCCCCTTGACCCCCGGATCGTTCGGGACCGCGCAGGAATAACTGCGGTGCCGGATGGCGACGAAACGGCCCGGAGCGGGCCGCGCCCCCGGCGGATGGCAATTTCGGAATCCGAGTGGCTATTCCCGAAGCAAAACCGAGTCCGGCGGTGTCGTTTCTGCGTGGTCTCTCAAGGCGTCGGCGTCTCGGTGGTGACGGTGACGACAGGGAGTTCCTGCTGGGTGGTCACGAGGATCCGGTCCGGGGGACCGCCGCGGGCCACGTACCCCGCCACGAGACCGACCACGAGCGCGACGACGGCCATCAGGACCGCAAGCCCGAGCGTCAGGCGCCGCTTGGGCGGGCGAGACCGCTGGTCAGCACGCGACTCGCTCACCAGAGCCCCGCATCGATCGCGTGGCGCATGTAGATCGCAAACGCCCCGTCCAGCGCGACGGCCGCGTCGTGGGCCACGGAATGGCGGGGGGCGACCGACGTCGCGAGCGGTAAGAACCAGGCCGATGCGTCGCGGTGGGCCGCCGCCAGGTCGGATACGGTAAATGGTCGGCCCAACCGCTTCTTGAGTTCGCTGTGTACCGCGTCGACGACCGAGAGGCAGGCCATCCGCCCGACGCCCGATGTCGCGTCCAGCCGGCGGGCGCCGTCCTGCCACTCGAAGACCGCCGCGGCGGCAGCCGGGTCCATGCTCATTCGGGCTCTCCCGCGCAGCATGCCGGGGGCCAGTGCGTGTCGGCGCGTTCGACGATCCAGTCGCCGACCGGGTTGCCTCCGGTCGCAAGTGCGAACGCGAGCTGCGCGTGCAGGCACTTGACGCGTCCCTCGTCGCCGACCCCCCCGACGCGGTAGCCCTCGTGCAGTTCGGCGTGAGCGGCGTGGGCGATGTGGACAGCCTCTTGTAGGGCCTCGTCCTCTTCGAGCGCGCGCACCCCGCCCGCGGCCTCCAACGTACTGACGCTCGCACCGAGTGCCCGGCACGCCAGCCAGTACCGGGTCGGGAACGGCCGGCCCTCCAGATCGCGCGGGCCGTTCTCAAGCACTGCCGGGCGGCCGAACGGACACCGCACCGCGACGCTAAAACGTGTGAAGGGCGTGCGACCCAGAAGCCGGGTCACCGCAACCACGTCAGAAGACGTCGGGGAGGAAGTCCCAGAACCCTCGCTCGTCACGGCGGATGACCGGAGCGGGCGGCGTGCGCTCAAGGCCCGTCACCCGCAGCGGCAGCTCGCCGGGTTTCGCGAACCCAAGCTCCCGCGCGCGGGCCTCCATGACCGCCGCCGTGTCCAGCGACTTGAGTCGTACGCGGATCGTGTCGCGCTCCGCCCGCATCGCACCCAACGCCACTTGTTGCTTGCCCAGCTCGTGGCGTTGCGCCACATAGCCGCGAGCCGATCCAAGGTACGACGCGACGAGCGCGACGACGATGCCGATGATGAACAGGCGCTTCGGTGTGAGCGAGTTGGTGACGAGGGATCTCCGTACGCGACAAACCTCGGTGGTTCGCCTTCGAAACGGCGTACGCCACCGAGCCCTGCGTTCCTGCCTCCCACTGTTGCATCAGCGTCCGAACGTCGCCTGCCCGGACCCCCAGGGCCCGCGCAGAAACTATTGCACCGTTTGGCGGCTGCAAACCGTCGCGATACGGCGTCGCCGAGATCGCCGTTACCACCAGTAGCGGCGAAGCTCGGTGACACCGTCTCACTCGGCTTTCGCTCGCCATCCGGCACACCAGTTATTTCTGCCCGGACCCATACGCCGCCGCCGGTCCGAGGCGCTCCTCGATGCGGATGAGCTGGTTGTACTTGGCCACCCGTTCGCTACGCGCCGGCGCTCCGGTCTTGATCTGTCCGACCCCGGTCGCCACGGCCAGGTCGGCGATCGTCGTGTCCTCCGTCTCTCCCGATCGGTGGGAGATCATGGCTGCGTACCCGGCACCTGCCGCCATGTCGATCGCGGCGAGCGTCTCGGTCAGCGTGCCTATCTGGTTGAGCTTGATCAGGATCGCGTTGGCCACACCGCGCGCGATGCCCTCGCGCAGCCGAATCGGATTGGTTACAAACAGGTCATCACCCACCAACTGCACGCGCCCGCCGAGCCGGTCGGTCAGCACCTTCCACCCATCCCAGTCGTCTTCGGACATGCCGTCCTCGATCGACACGATCGGGTAGGCATCGGCCAACTCCGCCAGGAAGTCCACCATCTCGGCCGGCGTCAGCGTGCGCCCCTCGCCGTCCAGGTGGTAGGCCCCGTCGCGATAGAACTCGGTCGCGGCGACGTCCAGGGCCAGCGCCACATCTTTGCCTGGCTCGTAGCCCGCGGCAACGATCGCCTCGACGATGATGTCGAGTGCCTCACGGTTGCTCGCGAGGTTCGGCGCGAACCCGCCTTCGTCCCCGACGCCGGTGGCCAGGTTCCGCGCGCGCAGCACGCCCTTGAGCTGGTGATAGACCTCGGCACCCGCCCGTAGCGCCTCCGCGAACGTCCGGGCCCCGACTGGCACGACCATGAATTCCTGCAGGTCCATGTTGTTGTCTGCGTGGGCACCGCCGTTCAGGATGTTCATGAACGGAACCGGCAGGCGATGTGCGCGGGCGCCCCCGATGTAGCGGTAGAGCGGCAGTCCGGCGTCGTTGGCAGCCGCGACAGCGACCGCGAGCGAGCATCCGAGCATGGCGTTGGCACCGATTCGCGACTTGGTCGGTGTCCCGTCGAGTTCGATCATGACGCGGTCGATCGTCGATTGGTCGGTCGCGTCCCTCCCGACGAGGCCACGGGCGAGCTCGTGCTCCACGTTGGCGACGGCCTTCAATACGCCCTTCCCCGCGTACATCCCCTTGTCGTCGTCACGCAGCTCCAATGCCTCGTGCGCGCCGGTGCTCGCGCCCGACGGGACCGCCGCCCGTCCCACGGTTCCCGACGCGAGTTCGACCTCGACCTCCACGGTCGGCTGGCCGCGCGAGTCGAGGATCTGACGGGCGTGGACACGGGCGATCTTTGACATATGGCCTCCGAGGCGAGTGGACAGGCCGAGAGTTTAGCCAGGACGGAGGGCTTTGGCTTCTGCGTAGAACGCGAGCTGTGTGATCGTGTCGAGGTCCTCGAACCGCTGCCCGGATTCGTCGGCCAGACGGGCCGCGGCCTCCACCCGGCTGCGGAAGCGCTGGGCTGCGGCGCGCACTGCGATCTCGGGATCGACCGTGAGCGACCGGGCGACGGCAACGCACGCGAACAGGACGTCGCCGAGCTCGTCGACGCCCGGATCGGCGTGGAGTTCGGCGACCTCCTCGTCCAGCTTCACCAGCGCCGCGCCGGCGGCCGTGAAGTCGAATCCCACAGACGCAGCCCGCCGCTGGGCCTTGGTGGCATAGGCCAACGCCGGGAGACCGGCCGGCAGCTCGTGGAAGATCCCGCCGCCACGCCCTTCGCGCTTCTGACGCTCCCACAGATCCCGCACGCCGCCCGCTGTCTCGGCGACCGCCTCGCCATACACATGGGGATGGCGCGAGATCAGTTTGCGCGCATGGTCGTCGGCGATGACGCTCAGGTCAGCATCGCCGGTCTCCTCAAGGAGCTGGGCCAGGAACACCGACTGGAACAGCAGGTCGCCGATCTCGTCGGCCAGGCGTTCGACATCCCCGGTCGCCACCGCCTCGGCGACCTCAAACGCCTCTTCGACGGTGTGCGGCACGATCGTCGCGGCGGTCTGCACGCGGTCCCACGGGCACTCGCGACGCAGGTGGGCACCCACCTGCGCAAGTCGCGCGACGGCCGCACCGATCGCCCGGTTTCGCAAGGTCGGCCGATCGGGCACCGTCGTCGCGTTCGGCGCCGATACGGCCAGCCTGTGCGCGGCCAGATCGTCCGCCACCACGACGCCACCGTCGGGAACGTCCCCCAGGTACGTGACGATCCGCGGCGTCCGATCGATGGCCTCGGCCAGTCCGGGCTCCAGAGTGATCGCAAAGACGTTCGTGGCCTGTGCGATCGCACGGATCGCGGACACGGGCACGCCGTCGGGATCGCCGGGCCCGAGCCCAACGATCGTGAGACCCATCAGGGGGTGGCGGGGCCGGTCGTCGTGCCCGAAGTCGTCGTCGAGCCCGTCGTGCGTGTGGTCCCAGCCGCCGTGGTCGAGCCCGGAGTGCCCGTGGTCCCAGTCGTCGTCGCAGCGGGCTTCTCAGGCGCGATCCTGTCGTTGAGATACTTCGCCTTGTCCTGCTGCTTTTTGACAACCGTGTCGCGCCACGGCTGGACGGCCGCGGCCTGCTTGACCGGAATCTCCTGGGCCTCGATCTCCGCCTTGACCTCGTCGTACGGCTTGGTACGCGCCGTGACCTGACGCGAAAGCAGGATGTGCCAGCCGAACTGGCTTTGCACCGGCGCCGAGACCTGGTTGGCCTTCAGGGCCTGAGCAGCGGCTGCCAGCTCGGGCAACAACCCGCCTGCAGTGATCGAACCGAGATCCTCGCCACCCGGTGTCTTGGCAGACGGGTCGATCGACTTGGCCCGCGCGAGCGACGCAAAATTCTCAGGGGTGGCTTCGGCGCGAATCGCCGCCGCCGCAGCTTTCGTCGCCACCAGAATGTGCGAGATGCGCTTCTCGGCGATGAGCTTGTACTGCGCGATGTTCTTCTTGTAATAGGCCATGCCTTCGGTGTCCGTGTAGGCCACCTTGTCCTGCTCGCGTGCGGTCAGTCGCTGCTCTTGCAGGCTGGCCTTGAGGCTCTTGCGCAGATCCGCCTCGGTGATGCCACGTGTCTCGAGGGCCTTCTTGAACTGCTCAGCCGAGCCCGCGAACTGCTGGTCGCGGATCTGGTCGAGCTGGGTGCCGACCTCTTTGTCGGTGACCGCGCAGGGCTTGCCGCACTGCGCTGCGAGGATGCCGAAGACCCGCTCGTCGCGCAGCTGCTCGGCCGCCTGCAGCCGGAACTCCCTGAACTCCTGGCTGTCTTTGGCCGGCGCCGTGACCGCCTGATCGGAGGTCGGGTTCGTCGCCAGGAACATGGCGCGATTGTCGATCTCGCCGTTGGTGATCTTCTGCGACCCGACCTGGATCGCGACGTCCGCATCGGGTCCGATGCTGAGATCGCCACCGTCACCCCCGCCGTCCCCGCCGCATGCGGCCAAGCCGATGCTCGCGACGAGGGCAACGACGAGCGCGGTGATCGTTCTGGCAGGCCTGGTCCTCACGGCGGGCGATGGTAGCACGGGTTCTTTGCGATTCAGCGTGCTCATGCCGCTTGCGCAACCGCCTCCAACAAGGCGTCGATCGCGCGCTCTGCGGCCTCGAGTCGTTCGTGGGGGGCGGAGGGCGCCGGCACCGAGACGGTGTGATCGGCCGACGAGTAGGTCGCACGCGATTCGAGATCGCGGAGTGCTTTGAGCGCGGCGCTTGTGAGGGCGACGGGCGAAACGACGACCCGTCCCGCCCGGACGGCCAGGCGCGAGCCGCCCATGCGCATCAGCTTGAGCTTGAGCCGCTGCACGGTCATCAGGGCCTCCACCGGTGGTGGGGGCGGGCCGAAGCGGTCGGCCAGCTCGCTCGCCAGGCGCGCCAGGGTCTCCTCGTCGGCCAGGGCGATACGCCTGTGCAGATCGATCTTGGCCGCCTCGAACCCCACGTAGTCACTGGGGATGAACGCCGACACCGGGATCTCGACGCGGGCGTCGCGCTCGGGTGCGATCTCGCCACGACGGGCCGTGATCGCGTCGTTCAGCATCTGCAGATACAGCTCGAACCCGATCGCCGCCACGTGCCCGCTCTGTTCGTCGCCCAGAAGGTTGCCGGCGCCCCGGATCTCGAGATCCCGCATGGCGATGCGAAGGCCGCTGCCCAACTCGGTGTAGTCGGCAACGGCGCGCAACCGTGCCGCCGCGTCACGTGTCAGGGCGGCGTCGCTCGGGTAGAGCAGGTATGCGTGTGCCGCGGTGGGCGACCGGCCGACGCGCCCACGGAGCTGGTAGAGCTGCGACAACCCGAGTTGATCCGCGCGCTCGACCACGAGCGTGTTGGCGTTGGGGACGTCGAGACCGGCCTCAATGATCGTCGTCGATACCAAGACATCGGCGTCCCCGCGCAGGAAGGTCAGCATAACCTCTTCGAGTTGGTGCTCGGGCATCTGGCCGTGGGCCACGACAACCCGTTGCTCTGGCACCAGCGCGCGCACGGCGTCCGCGGCCTCGTGGATCGACTCGACGCGGTTGTGCAACCAGAAGCTCTGCCCGCCGCGCGCACGCTCACGCTCCAGCGCCTCACGCACGAGCGTCTCGTCGTACTCACCGACGTGGGTCGCGATTGCGCGCCTGCCCGCCGGAGGAGTCTCGATGACGCTGATGTCGCGCATCCCCGACAGGGACATCTGCAACGTCCGCGGGATCGGCGTCGCCGACAGCGACAGCACGTCGACCCGAAGCCGCAGCTGGCGCATGGCCTCCTTCTGGGCCACGCCGAAGCGTTGCTCCTCGTCGAGGATCACCAGGCCCAGGTCTTTGGGTTGCACGTCCATGCCGAGCAGGCGGTGCGTCCCGATCAGGATGTCGAGTGTGCCCTCGCGGAACTTGGCCAGCGTCGCCTTGGACTGGACGGCGGAACGCAGGCGGCTGACCATGTCGATCTCGACGGGTGTTTCGGCGAAGCGCTCACGGAACGTCCCCAGGTGCTGCTGGGCCAGGAGGGTCGTCGGCACGAGCACCATGACTTGCTTGCCGCCGATCGCGGCCTTGTACGCGGCGCGCATCGCGACCTCGGTCTTACCGAATCCCACGTCGCCGCAGATCAGCCGGTCCATCGGCTGGGCCCGCTCCATGTCCTCCATGACCTCGTCGATCGCGCGTTCCTGGTCGGGCGTCTCGCGGTAGGCGAACCGGTGCTCGAACTCACTGACGGCGGCGTCGTTCTCGGGAAACGCAAAACCCTCGACGCGCCCGCGGCTCTCATACAGCGCGAACAACGCGCCGGCCATCTCGTGGACAGCGGCCCGGACGCGCGCCTTGAGCCGCTCCCACGCCTTGCCGCCGAGTTTGGACAGCGGCGGAGGTGAACCGTCGGCCCCGATGTAGCGCGTCACCTTGTCGAGCTGGTCCTGTGGGACCCAGACGCGGTCCTCACCGGCAAACGCGAGGGCCAGATAGTCGCGCGTGACGTTGGCGACGGTCTGCGTCTCGAATGCGACGAGCCTTCCGATGCCGTGGTCCTCGTGTACTACGTGATCCCCAACGCGGAGCTCCAGAAACGATCGCAGCCGCCGCCCAATGGTCGGACGCCCGCCGGCACGACGCCTGCGAAGCAACTCGCCCTCGGGGATGATCGCAACGCCCAGGTCGGCCGAGATGAAGCCGCGTCGCACCGGCAACACGCCGAACGAGACCACCCCGGGCTGCGGCGACTGGTCGGCCAGGTCGATCGTGACGGGCTTGGCGCGTTCGAGCGACACCGCCGCACGCTCCAGATCGCCGCGGCGCGCGAAGCACACGAGCACCCGAAGCCCGCCCGCGGCGAGACGGGCGATCTGGGATGTCGCCTCCGCATGACCGCGCGCGGCGAATCGCGCCTCACGCACGTCCACCACACCGGCTGCTCCACCAGTGGGTGGAGCGATGTCGAGCGCCGTCATGTCACCGAGCGCCGGAAGGAGCGCCTCGGGATCGGAGACGGCGCCCGCGGCGACCTCGTCCTCCAGAAGCTCGAGCGCCTGGGTCAGCACACCCGCATGCTGGGCCGGAGACAACCGCACCAGCGCCGCGCGACGGAGTTCGCCGGTCGCATCCACCAGTTCGGCATCTTCGGACTCACCGGCCGGCCACACCGTCACGCGGTCAAGCCGGCGGACCGTCACCTGCGTGAACGGTGAGAACGCCCGGAGGTCTTCGATGTCGTCGCCGAACAGGTCGATGCGAACGGGCTGGTCGGCCGTCGTCGGAAACACGTCGATGATGCCGCCCCGCATGGCGATCTCGCCGCGCTCCTCGACCTGGACGACGCGCTCGTAGCCCAGCGCCGCCAGCCGCGCGACGATGTCGCCGTCGACGGTGGCGCCGCGGCGAAGCTCGAGCGGCGGCTCCGCCGACTCCGGCACGCGCTCAACGAGGGCGGCGACGCTCCCCACGACGATCGTGCCCGGCCGACCGAGGCTGCCGACCGCACGCGCGCGCAGGCCGACGAGGTGCGGGGCCGGACCAACCGCGCCGCCCACGGGAACGCCGCGCGAGGGCCACAGCGCAACGGCCTCGATACCCACGAGCGCCCCCAACTCGCCGGCCAGGTCGCGCGCCTCCTCGTCGCCGGGGGCAACGACCACGATCGGGCGGTCAGACTCGCGGTGCAACGCGGCGAGCACGAACGGCCACGCGGGTCGGCCGATCGCCAGATGCCCGGCACGGTCCTGGCCGCTGAGCGATCGGCGGGCGGCAGCGAGCGCGTCGGGCGGCAGGATGAAGGGATCGAGGATGGCGCTCACGAGTCGGACGGGGCCATGTCGTCCTGATCTGGCGACTCGGCGTCCTGGCCGTCGTCACGCCGGCGCTGGCGTTCGCGAGCACGCGAGCCCGGCTCAGCGGCATGGAATCGGGCGATGGCCGCTTCCATACCGTCCGCAATCGCCGCCTCCGCCATCGCTCCAGCCGTGTCCAGGGCAGCTTCGACCTCCTCGTTGGGCTCTGAGAACGCCATCAGCACCCACGCCGCCTGATCGCCCCGAAAGTCGGCGGGCGGGCGGCCGATGCCGATCCGCACGCGCAGGTAGTCGTCGCCTCCGACGCCCTGGGTGATCGAGCGCAGGCCGTTGTGTCCCCCACTGCCGCCGCCGGCCTTGCCGCGCACCGTCCCAAACGGCAGGTCGAGGTCGTCGTGGACGACCAACACCTGGCCGCGCGCAGCTTTGAGACTTCCGGCTGCAGGGCCGACGGCGTCGCCGGACAGGTTCATGTAGGTGGTCGGAATCAGGAAGGCCAGAGGCCCGGCGGGCCCGGAGCTCTCGACGTACCGGCCCGCATACCGGGACTTCCAGCGCCCCGCGCACATGCGTTCGGCCAACCGCTCGACGACCACCTGGCCGGCGTTGTGGCGCGTGCGCGCGTAGCGCGGCTCGGGATTTCCAAGGCCGACGACCAGACGAACGGGCAGGGCCTCGTCGGCCGTCGGCTACTCCGCCTCGTCGGCGTCGGGGCGCCCGACGATCTCGGGCTCGGCGGCGCTGTCTCCCTCTTCCTCATCCTCGACCTCTGCGCGAGACGGGGCGGTAATGGAAGCCACCACGGTCTCGGGATCACCGAGGATCTCGACCCCGCTCGGCGTAGTGACGTCGCTCAGGTGGAGCACGGCTCCGGCCTCGAGTTCTGCCACGTCGACGACGATGCTGTCCGGAAGGGCGTCCGGAAGACACCGCACCGTCAGCTCGTGCACCGGCTGGCCGAGCACGCCGCCGTCGCGGACACCGACGGCGATGCCGCTCAGCACGAGCGGCACGTTGGCCTCGATCTGCTGCTTCAGGTCGACCTGTTGGAAGTCCACGTGCAGCACGTTGCCGCGCACCGGAGCCAGATCCCAGTCTTTGAGGAGCGCCGGGACCGTGGGGTGCCCCTCGACGGTGATCTCGAAGACGGCCGTCTTGCCGTGTTCACCGTGGAGCGCCTTGTCCAGGTCACGCGCGGGAAGCGCGAACGACAGCGACTCCTTGCCGGCCTGGTAGAGCACGCCGGGCACCTGCCCGCTCGCACGCAGGCGCTTGGCCTGGGTCGTGCCGAACTGGGTGCGCTCCGTGGCTTTGAGCTTGACATGCTCTGACGACATTGGTGAACTCCTCAAGGGTGACTGGCAGCCCGGCAGTGTAGCGAAGCGCCGGCGCGGGAGTTGTCGGCCGTCGCCCGCGGGCGTTTACGATCTCGATCGCGCGAGGACCGCCCGCAGCTGCTCGCCGATGATCTCGAGCAGCCGCTCGGGGACGCCGGGAGTCTCGTCGGCTGCATGCGATACGGCGTTCGGGATGCGACCGAGCATCTCACCGACCAGTTCACCAGCACGTACGGGGGCGACTCCCCACGACACCGCCTCGTTGACGATACGTTGGGTGGTGACCCGGTTGGTCCGCCGGACGTCGTCGATGTGCATTGCAAGCGTGTCGTCGTCGTAGAGCAGCGTCGAGAGGACATCGTAGAGCGGGGCGAACCGCACCCGGCCGTTTGGCGAATGGAGCAGCGAGAAGTTCTTGCCGTGGGCATCGCCGTTCCCGATGACGACGTTGAGCGTTATGGCCTGGACCAGCGTCTCGAGTGAATTCTTGTCGAATGCCTTCAGAATTGCCGCCATCTGCGCGAGCGACGGACCGCCGTCACCCTCGTACTTGTTCGACGGGAGCAATCCCATCGCCTGGCAGACGTCCTCCTGATGCTGGCGCCGGACGACCCCCGAAGGCTCCACCAACCGGTCGAAGCGTGCGACGACGATCAGCGACCGTCCTGCAATCCGGGTCGTCTCGACGTCAGCGACCGGCAGCCCGAGGTGGCGCGCAAGCCTCATACAGAACGCCTCGTTCTCGACGGTTTGGGGATACGCGGCAATCTCCGGCTTGAGGAGGTGCGTCGACGGGGCGCCGTCGACGGGGCGCCCCCAGCCGCCACCAGGCAGGCGCGTCAGCGCGAGCTTCTCCTGCACACCCGCCAACGAGATGCGGACGCGCTCGTCGACCCCGAGCGGGGCACTCCGCAGGTTCGCGACGAGTGCGACGAGTGCGTCGTCGGTGAGTGGCTCGGCTGCCAACACAGTCGGCGGCGGCGGCGGGGGCTCGCCTTCGGGTTGGATGACCAACGCCCCGGCGCAGTCGCGTCCCAGAACGCGAATCAATCCGAACGTGTCATCGGCGCGCAGGCTGAACTCCTGGGCCAATATCAGGCGACCGTCCCCCTCGGGAAGCAAGCCATCCAGGAATGCACGGGTGACCCCGTTGGGAAACCGAGCGTTCGAGACGGGAAGTTGAAGCGAGAGCAACGGCGTACCACCAGGAAACGCACGGAGGGCCGCCGGCGTGTACTCCAATCGCAAGCGTCGCCGATCCTGCTCGACAACCGCGACGAGGACCCCTTCGAACCAAATCCCGAGGCGGTCGGCCGTCACCAGTCCTCCTTGCGCAACGTCCCCCGAACACCGAGTTCATGAAGTACGGCGAGGATGCGCTTGAGCTGCTCCGTTTGAAGTCCCTGCTCAAGCCGAGACAGATACGTACGCGTGATTCCGCACCGCTCCGCCAGCTCTGCCTGGGTCAGGCCGGCTTCGGTGCGGTAGTGACGGATTGCCGCGCCGATCGAGGCTCCGGAGTAGATCCGGAACGGCTGTTCTTCGTGCCGATCCTTTGTGCTCATATCAGCACATTACCACCGAATGTCAGATTGTGCTGATTTTGGTGCAGGCTGTCAGGTCGACATTGCCCCCTCGAACTCAAGGAGGGTGCTACATCATGGGCAGCGCCCTCCGGTCAGTGGGGTCGGGCGCGGACGCCCGTCTCCGGCTCATGAGAAGAGGACGTTCTCAAGTCAATCTCCTTGCTCAGACCGGGGCCGACACATGATGCGCACACGGTTGCGCGGAAGCCCAACACGCCTGGACGCCACCCCAAATCTCGTCGCCGCTTGTCTCGTCACCGCCTGTCTCGTCACCGCCTGTCTCGTCACCGCCTGTCTCGTCACCGCCTGTCTCGTCACCGCCTGTCTCGTCACCGCCTGTCTCGTCACCGCCTGTCTCGTCACCGCGCACGACGTCGATGACGATCCATGAACGTGTCACAGATCCCTACCGACCTGTGACAAATGTGTGTCGCCAGACGCACGGGAACGACACGATTGGCCGTCCGAATGCCAGCCGAATGGCTATTTTCGG
>JANMDV010000209.1:0-18917 GCA_031376485.1 Actinomycetota bacterium | reverse complement strand
CGCTTGACCCGGGCCAGGATCGCGCCCATGCCGCGCAGGCGGAGCGGGCTGATGAGTTCGTTGAGGCCCATCCCCACGAAGAAGTCCGCGGGGGTGTTGAGGACCTCGTCGACTGTCGCGCCTGACAAGCCTGCAGCCAGCACCCCCGCGTAGCCGCGGGTCGTCGGTGCCTCGGGCGGGGCGTCGAAGTGCAGGGCGACGCGCCGACCCTCATCGATCTCGGCCGCCACGAAGAACGGGGTCTGGCATTCGTGGACGCGCTCCAGCGCATCCCGATCGATGGTCTCGGGCACCGGTGGCAGGCTGTTGGCGAAGTCGAGCAGGATCGCCAGACGCAGGCTCTTGGGCGACTCCGCGAAGTCGTCCACGATCTCCTGGAGCTCGGCCCTCACGGGCGTACCGGGTAGCCGGGCTTTTCGATCGGAGCACGCACCGAGTTGCCCCACTCACACCACGAGCCATCGTAGTTACGGACCTTCGGGAACCCCAGCAGGTGGGTCAGCACAAACCACGTGTGGCTGGAGCGCTCACCGATGCGGCAGTAGGCGACGACGTCGTCACCATGTTTGAGGCCGATCTCGCCCTCGTAGATCGCACGCAGATCGTCTGCCGATTTGAAGCTGCCGTCGTCGTCGGCCGCACGCTTCCACGGTACGTTCGCCGCGGTCGGAATGTGCCCGGCGCGAAGGACGCCCTCCTGCGGATAGTCGGCCATATGCGTGACCTCGCCGTTGTACTCCCCCGGCGAGCGGACATCGACCAGCGGCCCGTTGCCCAGGTGGGCCAACACGTCCTCTTTGAACGCCCGGATCGTCACGTCGTCACGGGGCACGACCGGGTACTCGGTAGCGGCTGATGACGGGACATCGGTGGTCATCGGACGGCCCTCGTCCATCCACTTCTGCCGGCCACCGTCGAGCAATCTGACGTCGGCGTGACCGAACAGGCTGCAGACCCAGAGCGCGTATGCCGCCCACCAGTTGAAGTTGTCGCCGTAGAACACAACCGTCGTGCCGGGAGTGATGCCCTTGGCCGACATGAGCGCGGCGAAGCCCTCGGCATCCACGTAGTCACGAGCAACTTGGTCGTTCAGGTCGGCATGCCAGTCGATCTTGACGGCTCCGGGGATGTGGCCGGTCTCGTAGAGCAACACGTCCTCGTCCGACTCGGCCACCACCACGCCCGGGTCGTTCAGGTGCTCGGCCAGCCACTGCGTCGTGACGAGACGCTCAGGGTGGGCGTACGCGGCGAGCTTGGGGTCAGGGTCGTTGGGGACGGCCATCGACGTTCCTTTCACATCAGCACCACACATTCGGAATGACAAAACATACATTTACCGCGGTAATTGTGCCTTTTCGTAGCGTCAGACAGCCACGCCCTCATGCTCGGGCAGTCGACGCGCAGTCGCTCCGCCCGAGCGCGATGCCGACAGGGCGCAGCGATGCACGTCCGGCCCACTGCTTCGTCACGGACGGGACGAGCAGCTGCAACTGGGTCGACGCCAGCCCGTTGGCCCAGGCGCCTGCATGGGGGCATCGTTCGTCCACGCGGCCCCGACTGCAACCGAGCTCCTCGGCTCGCCCGCTTCAGACGGCCTGGGCGCCGCGCGCCCAACGCGCCCGTTGCGAGTGGTGCGACATCGAAAGAGCGGTGGCGTTCCCTGGCTGCGAGCGTCGCGATGCGGCGTCCCTGGTATCGCGAATATGACCGGTGTCACGTCGACGTGCGTCCACCGCCTCGCTCGCTCGCGCTCGGGGATACAGGCACGCCATTTGGATGTCACACCGCTAGCGTCCGGCAATGCAGAACCGGCAGGACGAACACCACGCGTGACGCACCGAACGGTCGGAACGATCCTGTGCGTGGTGTCGGCCACGAGCTACGCCGCGACGGGCATCTTCGGCAAACTTGCCTACGACGAGGGGCTGACCGTCAGCGGCCTGCTCGCGGCGCGGTTCACGATCGCCGCGACCGTACTGTGGATCCTGGTCGCAGCGCTCGGACGTGGCAGCCGCCCGTCGCGGCGCGGCGCGGCCGCCGGAATCGCACTGGGAATTGTCGCCTACACGGCCCAAACCGGGCTCTTCTTCTTGGCGCTTACCCGACTGGACGCCGGGCTCGCCGTTCTGCTCGTCTACATCGCGCCGGTGCTGGTGGCCGTCTCGGCCGTCGCGCTCGGACGCGCACGACTGGGGCGCGCGCAGGTCATCGCTCTGGTCGTCGCGTTCTGCGGCACAGCGCTCGTCGCGACCGGCGGCGGCATTGGCCGGGTGGACGGGTTGGGCATGGTCTTCGCGTTTGGCTGCGCCATCGCGTTTACCGCCTACATGCTGCTGTCCCACGCGGTCGTGGGTCGGGTCAACCCGGTGGCGTTGTCGGCGAGCGTCTGCACGGGATGCGCCATCTCGTTCCTGACCGCGGCCGGGGCCAGCGGCCATCTGCCCATCCATACGACGGGGACGGGGTGGCTTCTGATCGCGGCGCTCGCACTTTTCTCGACGGTCGTCGCGATCACTGCCCTGGCAGCCGGTACCGCGCGGGTTGGGCCCTCGACCGCGACGATCCTGGCGACGTTCGAACCGGTCGTCGCGACCGTGCTCGCGGTCGCCATTCTCGACGAGCGCCTCGCAGTGATTCAGGTCGTGGGCGGCCTGTTCGTCGTCGCCTCAGTGGTCATCGTCAGCGTCCCACGAGCCGTCCGGCCCCGTCCGTGACGTGTCGAACAGGTCGGCGTCGACACTCGACCCTGTCGCAATCAGATCGGCCACGATGCGCCCGCCGACCCAAGCGGTGATGTTGCCGGTCCCGCAGTAGCCTGCCATCGCGTAGAGCCCCTCGGTGCCGGGGACCGCGCCGACGTAGGGACGCTGATCGTCGGTGTAGCCGACGATCCCGACCCAGCGGTGGCTGATCGGCGCGCCGACGCCGAGGTCGTCGCGCAAGTAGTCGGCCAATCGGGCATGCACCACCGGATTCGCCTCCTCACGATCGGTGTAGGACGCGGCGCCGTCCAGGTCCGAGAATCCGCCCAGCACGATCCTGCCGTCGGGGAGCTGCTGGAAGTATTCGTACCCGTACCGGGCGTACACCGGATGCCCGACATGCGCGGTACGGAGCGGCGCGGTCGCCACCATATGGAGCCGCCGCGCGCGGACACGCCCGGCAAGTTGCGGGATCAGCGCACCGACCCCACCGTCGGCCGCGACCACGACCACGCCGGCCTGCACCGGCCCGTGTGTCGTCTCCAAAATGGCCAATTGGCCGTCGGTGCCAGTGCCAATTGGCCGTTTCACCCGCACCCCCTCGGCGATCGTCACGCCCCTGCGTACCAGGGCGCCGGCCAGGGCGGTGAGCCAGCGCACAGGGTGTACCGACGCGTCGTGGTCGGTCACAAGCCCGACGCGTCCGGGCCGGCGAAGCGGCGCGGGCAGGGCGCTCTCGTCCACGAGGTCCCCCGCAAAGCCGTCCTCTGCAAGCGCCCGCGCGTGGGCGCGGACGTGCTCGGCTTCGCCTGCGTCGACTGCGAGCCGCAGCATCCCGACGCGACGAAAGCACCCGGCGGCTCCGATCGCGTCGGCCACATCGTAGACCTGCTGCTGCGCGGCAAGGGTCGCGGCCTGGATGCGACGCGCCACCTTCGGTCCGAACAGCTGCCGCGCGTCGTTATACATCGGCGCGGGCCCGGCGATGAAGAACCCGCCGTTTCGCCCGCTTGCCCCGGAAGCGACGACGCCGGCATCGATGACCATCGTCTCGATGCCCCGCTCGGCCAGGTGCCATGCAGTCGCCAGGCCACCGATGCCCGCACCGATGATCGCGACCCCCGTCGACCTCTGGGCGTCGAGCCCGCCGAACGGCTCCCGCTGAGCCTGCTGCCAGTAGACCTCGTTGCCCACATTCACTCCGTCACCCCCGCGCCAGCCCCAGCGTATGCGAGCGGTTGGCGGGCGGTAGGTCAGATCACACGGCGTGGGAGGTGACCGGGCGCGGCCGCACCTCGGACGCGGCCACGGCGCCGGCGGCGAGTAACAGCGCGACGATCGCCGCCAGGACGACCCAGACGGTCAGCTCCTCCAACCGCTGTACCGACGCCAGTGCCGCACCGATGTCCTCGAACACGCGGCGCAGGTCCTGCGTCGAGACCGACTGGGTAAACACGCCGCTTGTCTGCGTCGCGAGCGCCGAAAGCGTCTCGGAGGGGGTCAGCTCGTCCGGGCGGCCGGCGTCGTTGCCGAGCAGCACCGTGTAGATCGGGACGCGCAACTCGGCGGCGCGCGCCGCCGCATCGAGCGGGGGCGAGCCGGCGGAGTTGGCGCCGTCGGTCAACAGCAGGATGCGCGCGGGAGAGGTCTCGGCCGTCTCGGGCACCTGCGCCAAGGCGCCCGAGCCCTGAATGGCCGACAGCGACGCCAGCACGGCGTCGCCGATGGCCGTCCCCTCGGTGATCGGTAGGTCGTCGAGTGCCCGGCTGACCTCGTCGCGGTCGGTCACGGGCGAGACCCGCACCACGGCATTGCCGGCGAACGCCACGAAGCCGATGGCGGACTCCTTGGGCGCGACGCTCAGGAACCGCCTGGCGGCATCCACCCCCGCGGCGAGCCGCGTCGGGGCGATGTCGGTCTTGGTCATCGATTTGGATGTGTCGATGGCGAGCATGATCGTGCTGCGTGTCTGGGTTCCTTCGGCACTCCGGGCCGGGCGCGCCATCGCGACGATGCCAAGGCCGGTTGCGAGGACCGCGAGGAACGCGGCGACGACACGAAAGACACGCACGCGCCGAGCGGGGGTCAGGTCGATCAGCCCGGGATCTGCGTACTGGGCGCTTGCGCGCGTGCGATCTCGTGCCCACGCGATCATCGCAGCACCCAGCAACGGCAGCACCAGGAGGGCCCACAACCACATGGGACTACGCCAGATCACCCCAGCCTCGATCCGAAGCGCCATGCCGCCACGCCCGCCAACGCCAACAGGAGCGCCGCGATCCCGGCAGGCCATGCCGTCACCTCGTCGAGGACCCTCTGGGTGCCGATCACGCTGCCGAGCTTCTCATAGACGGCCGAGAGCGAGTCGGCGTCTCGGCTTTCATATGACACCGCACCCGTCGCCTCGGCCAGAGCCTTCAGCGCTTCGGGGTTCGGGGGAACCGGCCTGCCGTTCGGCAGGATCCCGTCTGCGGTTCCCAGGGCAACCGTCGCAACGGGGACGTCGGCCTCGCGCGCCGCTTGTGCTGCCTGCTCGGGCGTGCGGCCGACGGTGTTCTCGCCATCTGAGAGCAGCAGGATGCGTGCCGATTTGAGCTTGACGACACCCGGCTGCGAGCTGCTGAGCGCCTCCAGCGATGCGAAGACCGCCTCACCGATAGCCGTCGCGCCGTCCGCGCGCAGCGTTTCGACGGCATTGGCGAAGGCGACCCGGTCCGTGGTGGGCGAGACCAGCGATGCCGCGCTGCCGCTGAAGCTGACCAAGCCGACCTTGTACTGGCGCGGCACGCGCTCGGCGAAGGTGAGTGCGGCGTCCTGGGCGGCCCTGAGCCGGTACGGCGAGACGTCGTCGGCCGACATGGAGCCCGACGTGTCGATCGCAAGCATGATCGTGGCCTGCTCCTTGGGGATCGACCGCGAGACCTCCGGCCGCGCGAGCGCGAACAGGAAGCCCGTGAACGCCAGCGCGACCAGCCCGATCGGGAGGTAGCGGCGCAGGCGTCCGCGCTGCGCGGCCACCACCAGTAGGTCCACATCCGGAAACGGCACGGCGTGCCGCGCGACCTTGCGGCGGTAGGCGAGATACCCCAGCACTGCCAGGGGCAGGGCGAGCAGCGCGAAGAGCGCATATGGCCAGCCGAAGCTCATGACGCCCGCCGCGCCGGGACCGGCCGCATCAACGCACGCGCCAACGGCAGGACCCAGTCGGTGTCGGTACTGACCACCAGGTGGCGTCCGCCGACCCTGCGGAACATGGCCTGGCGGCGGCGGTCGGCCTCGGCGGACACCGCCCGGAATCGCTCCTGGAACCGCGGGTCGGCGGTGTCGACCGTGACGGTGCGGCCGGTCTCGACGTCGCGCAGGCTCAGCGGACCCACCTGGGGCAGTTCGCGTTCACGCGGGTCACGGAGCTCGACGAGCAGGAGCTCCTGGCGGCGACCCAGGACACCCAGGGCCTGCTCGAGCCCGTCCGACATCGGGAAGTCGGAGAGGATCGCGACCAGTCCGCGATGCTTGAGCACGCGTCCCAGAGACGTGATCGCCGCCGCCAGATCGGTACGCGAACCGTTGTGGCGCGGCGTGTACGCGTCGTACGCCGCGAGCGCCGTGATGAGCCCGCGCCGGTCGCCATGTGGCTTGCCGACCACGTCAAGCCCCGTGCCGCCGCTGACCGCGACGCCCAGCCGGTCACCACGTCGGCGCAAGACGACTCCGAGCCCGCCCAGGAGCTCACGGGCCAGGTCACGCTTGGTGGTGCGGACCGTGCCGAACGCCATCGATGGCGACGTGTCGATCAGCGCCCACGCCGTCAGCACCGGCTCGAGTTCGGGGACGCGCACCATCGGCTGACCGGTGCGCGCCGACAGCGGCCAGTCGAGCCAGCGCACATCGTCGCCCGGCTCGTAGGAGCGGGTCAGCGAGTAGTCCCCGCCGGGACCGGGACGCCGTCCGCGACGCTCGCCCTGCAGCAGGCCGTCGAGCCTGCGCGCGACGCGCAACTCGACCCGCCGCAGGATCGTCTCAGGCGACAGCGCGACCGGTTCCAAGCTCCACCTGCGGCTGGGGGATTGCATCCAGGATCGCGTCCAGGACCTGGTCAGGCTTGACGTCGGCCGCCATCGCCTCGTAGCTCAGGATCACGCGGTGCCGAAGACAGTCCAGAAACAGCGAATGGACATCCTCGGGCAGCGCGTAGTTTCGCGAGCGCATGACCGCCAGCGCCTTGGCGCCACGGATCAACGAGAGCGACGCACGCGGCGATCCACCGAGTTCGAGGTATGGCGCCAGGTGCGCCAGGTTCTCGCGTGCGGGGTTACGCGTCGCTGTGACGAGCCGCACCGCGTAGGAGCGCACCCGGTGGTCGACGAACACGGCGTCGACCGTCTCCTGTAGCGCGATGATCTCCTGCGGGGACATCAATTGCCGCGGCTTTGGCGGCTCGGATGCCATGCGCCGGACGATCTCCTCCTCGTCCTCCTGCGTCGGGTAGTCGACGATCAGCTTCATCGCAAAACGGTCGAGTTGCGCCTCGGGCAGGGCGTAGACGCCTTCGCTCTCGATCGGGTTCTGCGTGGCGAGCACGAAGAATGGTGCGGGCACCGGGTGCGTTTGACCGGCGATCGAGGCGTGTCCCTCGGCCATGACCTCAAGCAGCGCCGACTGCACTTTGGCGGGCGCGCGGTTGACCTCGTCGGCCAGCACGAAGTTGGCGAACACCGGCCCCAGACGCGTCGTAAACCCACCGCTTCGGTCCAGCACCTGGCCACCGACGACGTCCGACGGAACGAGGTCGGGCGTGAACTGGATGCGCGAGAACTGGCCGCCCGCGACCTTCGCCACCGTCTCGAGCGTGAGGGTCTTGGCGAGTCCGGGCACCCCTTCGAGCAGGACATGCCCGCGCGACAGGAGCGAGACGATCATGCGATCGAGCAGGCGGTCCTGACCGACGATGACGCGCTTGAGCTCGTAGAGCACGGCTTCGAGCCGCTCGCGTGGGGTCTGCTCGGGTGACGGGACTGCGGTGGGTTCGAACATCGACATGCGGGGTTCTCCTCGTGGTCTCAGCTGACTCGTGCGAGCGTCTCGCGGACGCGCGAGGCCGGTACCGCAAAGCCCAAACCCACGTTGCCGGGGATCGGGCTTTTGATGGACGTCGGGATGCCGATCAGGCGCCCCTCCAGGTCAAAGAGCCCGCCACCCGAGTTGCCCGGGTTGACGGGGGCGTCGAACTGGATGACCGGTCGGCCGCCGTCGTCGCGAAACGCGCTCACGACCCCGGCCGTCACGGTGTTCTGCAAGCCGAAGGGGCTGCCGATGGCAAACACGGGCGCGCCGATCTCGGGTGTGCCCGACGTTTCGTCGACCAGTTGGATCCCCGGGCCTGCGTCGCCGGCCGGGCGCAGCACGGCCAGATCCTGGAACTCGTCAGAGCTGACGACCTCGGCGGGCAGGCTCGCACCGGATGCGTTCTTGACCTCGACGCGCGTCTGGCCCCTGACGACGTGGTAGTTGGTGATGATGAGGCCCTGTGGCTCGACGATGACGCCGCTGCCCTGGCCGAACCCGGCCCTGACCTCGACCACCGACGGGCCCGCCATCCGCACAGCGTCTTGCAGACGTGGTCCGGCGTCCGAAGTGGCGACGGGTCGTGTCGCGCGATCGGTGGCAGTCGTAGCGGCGCTGTCCGGGGCGAACATCTGCGCGGAGACCGCACCCGCGGCTGCGGCCGTCAGGATCAACAACGTCGCCATCATCACGCGCCGTGGGCCTCGGCGCCGCGCCGCGGTCTGCACGGGCAGGCGCCCGGTCGGCTGACCATGCCCGATGGGGGTCAGCTTGCCTGTTGCATCCGCAGGTGCGCGCTGGGGCAACGGCACCGGGGGACGCTCGATCGGCGGCAGCCCATCGGGGTGCGTCGGACGCGGCGCCAGGGGCGGCAACTCGCCGTCCTGGCGGATGGGTCGTGGGTTCAAGGGGGGAAGTGGCGTGTTCACAAAGGAGGTTGTACCGGGTGTTTCTGAGGGAATCGTGGGAGACATGTTGTGTCCAGGCTAAGACCTGGTTTGAGGAGGGTTGCCGCGGCGCGCACGGATGTCGTCGAGGTGATCGGCCAGCGCGTCTGCGAGCGATGCGCGTTGGGCGGCCTTTGCCGCCTTGAACCGCGCACGGTCGAGTCGCGCGAGTGTGTCGGGATCCGGATCGACCATCTCGGCAGCCGCCGCTTCGAGCTGCGCCACCTTGTCCGCAAGCGCGCGAACACGCGTCCATGCCTCATTTGCAACCCCGTCCGCTCCGTCGGCCCGATTCACCCAGCCAAGGATAGGCTTGTTCCGTGGCAAACGCACGTACCTTCACGCTTGTGCGCCACGGTCGCACCACATACAACGACCAGGGTCTGGTCAACGGCGACCCGCAGGTTCCCGTCGAACTGGACGATGTGGGACGTACCCAGTGCCTGGAGCTGCGCCAGACGCTCCTCGGCAGGCATTTCGATCTGGGCATCCGAACCCGATTCCCGCGCACCGGTCAGTCGCTCGCGATCATCCTGGATGGTCGCGGGGTCCCGGTCGCCGAGTACCCGGAACTCGACGACGTCAGGCTCGGCATCTTCGAGAGTGGTCCGGTCGACGTCTACCGGCAGTGGCGGCATTCACACACCGCGGACGAGCCTCCGCCCGGCGAGGGCGAGAGCCGGGTCCACGCCCTCTACCGCTACACACGGGGCTTCGAGCGGATGCTCGCCGAGGACGAGGCCCATGAAATCCTGGCAGTTGTCCACGACGTGCCGATTCGCTTCATGTTGAACGCCGTCCAGTCGGAGGATCCCCTGGACGGACCCGTTCGCGGCGTCGCCAATGGCGAGCTGCACCAACTGAGCGAGACCGACCTCGAACGCGGCCTGTCCACCATGCGTGATCGGTTGGGGATGTAGCAGTCGGGTTTACGCGGCCGACGACTCGGCGTCGTCGGATGCATCGCCGCGCCTGTCCGGACCGTCGATGTGATCCGGCTCCGGGCGACCGCCATCCACCCCGCCGGTCGCCTCGAACCCGACCGGCTTCTTGCGGCGGCGGCGGCGGCGGCGCTTGCGGGCAGGCTGCGGCTGACCATCAACGGGCGCAGCGCCGTTCTGGGAGGCTGCGCCCTCGGTCGCAACCGCTTTCTCGTGTGGCCCGTCGCCGTTGCGGACGGCCGGTGTCGCGTCGACGGTGGCGGTCTGCAGGCGGCGGCGGCGCCTGCGCTTGCGAGGCGAACGCGCTTCGCCGTCCTCGCTCTCCACGCCGCCGATCCCGACGACGGAGGGCTCGGGCAGCCGCGGGGACTTGGCACGTTGGGCGTTCCACGCACGGGGACTCGACAGCGCCCGCTGCGCGGTGGCGCCGACGGCTGCGCGAAGCGAGCGCACCGCGTCCGGGGTCGTCCAGTCGATGCCGTCCAGGTACGCACGCATCCCGGCCCACCCGCCGCATGCGGCGGCACCGCGTGCACACATCCGCAGGTACTCGGGTCGCGACGGAACGTCACCAGGCCCGAGCATCATCACCAGGCGCGCGGCCTGCCCCAGCCGCAACGTGGGCGGCGTGGCCGGCGGCGCGGGGAGTGGTGGCGGCTCGCCCGCTCCCCGAAGCCAGCTCGCGATCAGCACCAGCTCGCCGCCGTTGCCGATGATGTGGCGGGCTTCCCACGCTGCGATGCGATGGAGTTCCTGGTTTCGCCCCGGACGCAGATCGGCGAGCGAGCGGGACAGATCCCAGGCCCATCCCGGCGCCCACGTCGATGCCTCGTCGAGTGCAGACCAGCGTCGTCGTCGCTCTCCAGATCGCGCCAACTGCTCGAGCGAAGCAAGCCGGTCCCATTTTCCGGCGTGATCGCCGTGCCACCACAGGGCGCGCAGACGCTCGCGCGAACTCATGCGCAAGCGGTCCAGGATGCTGCGCGGGGCGTCGGCAGGCAGACCGCTTCGCAGGTCGGGCTGGACGAGCACGCCGGTCGCCCAGGCACGCCAGATCGGTTGATCCTCGCCGTCATCGGACTTGCGCGCCACGACACCGGTCAGCGCCCACCACGCCAGAGCGGCCTGCTCACCCACGCCCGCAGTCAGCCGGTCGACGAGTTCGGGCACCGTGATGTCCTGACCCGCCGCCGCGACCCAGTCCTCAAGCGCACCCCGTGGTAACACTCCGGGGTCGGCGCCACGCCACCCGCCGTCGACAAGGCCTGCGGCGATGTTGGCAGGCGAGGCGGACGGGTTGACCAACTTGGCACCGCCGCCATCGCGATCTGCGAGCAGCTTTGCCGCTGCAGCGAGCTTGCCGGACTCGGCTCCGTCGGGAGGCCCGGCCACGCGGCCGAGCGGTTTGTACCACCCCATGCCATACAGGTCGTGGCTGGTCTGAACGCCCATCGGATCACCTGCGGGCAGGAACTCGACCGAGACCGCTTCCTTGCCTTCGTCGGGACGCATCACACGCCCCAGTCGTTGCACGAATACCCGTTCGGACGTCGTCGGCGCGAGATGCATCACCACCGCGGCGCGGGTCTCGTCCCAACCCTCGGTCAGCAGGTCCGCGTTGCAGAGCACGTCGAGCTCACCGCGACCGAACTGGGCGAGCACCCGGTTGAGCTCGCGCAGCGAGGTCTGTCCCGAGACCGCTGCCGCCTTGACGTCGCGCGCCTGCATCTCGTCGGCCAGCGCATGCGCCTGCGCGACGGTGGCGGTGTAGGCGACGCCCGCGAGCCCGAGCGGAGCGAAGTGCTCGACCCACACGTCGGCGCAGGCCTGGTGCCACAGCGCCCGGTCGAGTGCCCGCCCCAGGCTCGCCTGGTCGAAGTCGCCTCGGACGCGCACGACATCCGACAGGTCGACCGCCCGCTCGACTCGCAGGCTGCGAAGCGGGGCGAGGATGCCGCGTTTGATCGCCTCGAGGCGATCCAGCGTCGCGGCGACCGGACCAAAGACCTGCTCGACGTGACCCGTCGTCGTGGCAGGCGTCGCGGTGAACCCGGCCAGTGTCGCTTTGGTCGCACGGTCGAGCAACCGCCGCGTCTGCTGCCCCAGCGTGGTGTGTGCCTCGTCGCAGATGACCAGCCCGATGCGGTCCCAGTCGATCTCGTCAGCGTGGCGAAGACTCCCTTGGTAGGTCGCGATCGTCACGCCGTGCCGCCCCGCGGCCGACGGGCCGTCAATGTTGTAGGGCACGCCGGGGAAATGGCGCACCAACGCCGCCGCCGTCTGGTCGGCCAGGTTGCGGCGCGGTACCAAAACAAGCGTCGGGACCTTGAGCGCAGCGGCCAGTGCGCAGAACGTGATCGTCTTGCCGGACCCCGTCGGGGCGTGGACCCACGTCCTGCTCCCGCCGAGGTGCAAGTGGGTGGCAAGCTCGTCGAGCGCCTCGAGTTGGTGCTCGCGCAGCGTCACCCCGGGCCACGCGGACGCGGGGTCGGCGAGCGCCTGTCTGAGTGCGTCGGCCCGTGAATCAGCCGCGACGGTGGTCGGTTCGGTCATGCCCCCAACGAAGGTTCGCGCGCTCCTCTGCAGCGAGCTGTGCCCGGTGGCGTGTACTGCGGTCCCGAGTGCTGCGATCTCGGTGTCGGTACTCCGGGCCGAGTGGCCTGGGAGTTCGGGACCTGCCGGTCGGGCGCCCCGATCGGCGCGCGCCGCAAGTGTACCAGCTTGTCGGCGCGACAAAAGGTGCGCCGGATATCCAGCGTCTGAGACCGCGCCCGCAGGAGGTCGTCAGACGCCGTCGGTACGATGGTTGGCGTGTCGTCGTCCACATGGATCCGCCCGGTCGTGCTGGCCGTGTCGTGCCTCATCCTGGGGTTCGTCGGCGGATGGGTGCTGGCCGGCGTCGGCGGCGATGAGATCTCCCTCCCGAATGCACGCGTCGACGTCACCGTCGACAGGCCGACTCCAAAGACGACGACGGTCGCGCCTGCCCAAGACGTCCCGCCACCTGCGCGCGCCGATGTCGTGGTGGGCGTTCTGAACGGGACGACGCGCACGGGCCTGGCGGCAAGCACGGCCACGACGCTCAAAGGGCTCGGGTACACCACGGTCTCGGTCGGCACCGCCTCTGCGCAGAGCGGCCCGACGGTCATCTACTACCGCGAGGGCGCGAAGGCCGCTGCGGATCGGCTTGCAACGGATCTGCAGGTCGAGACCGTGACGGAACTCGCCGGCACACCGTTGGAGCAGTCCACCGCCGCCGGCACGCAGTTGGTCGTCCTGCTGGGCGCCTGAACGCCTGCGCACGTCGCACCGCCCCCCGGAGACGGTCGGCGCAAGCGACAGCGGGTTCGATACCCTCTGCGGGGACACGCGAACAGGAGGAAGCGCAGCGGTGGACGTCACCGAGGCGACATTTCAGGTGGAGGTCATCGAACGATCGCGGGAGATCCCCGTAGTCGTGGACTTCTGGGCTGCGTGGTGTGGCCCGTGCCGGCAACTCGCGCCGCTGATCGAAGCGATCGCAGAGCGTCGCGACGGCGAGGTTTTGCTGGTCAAGGTCGACATCGACGCCAACCCCGGACTCGCACGCGAGTACGAGATCATGAGCATTCCCGCGGTCAAGGGGTTTCGTGACGGCGCGGTCGTCGCGGAGTTCGTCGGACTGCAGCCGGAACCCTCGATCGAGTCGTTCTTCAACAAGGTCATCCCCTCGGCGGTCGAACGCCTGATTGCCCTGGGGGACGAGGACTCACTCCGCGAGGCGCTGGTGCGCGACGCCGGCTCGACCCCCGCGCGCGTCGCGCTCGGTCGGATCATGCTGGGCGACGGACGGATCGACGAAGCGGTACAGGTGCTGCGCCCGGCATCGCACGACCTGGACGCCGCCGCGCTGATCGCACTCGCCGGCCTGCGCGCCATGGACCACCCGGACGTCGCGGCCGGGCTCGCCGCACTCGATCGCGGCGACCGCGAAGGCGCGCTGACCCATCTGCTGGACGCCGTCCACGGCACGTCGGGGGACGTGCGGGACACGGTACGGGGCGCGATGGTGGGCGTATTCCGCGAGTTGGGCGACCAGCATCCTCTGACCGTGCGGTTCCGGCGGCGGTTGTCGCAGGCGCTCTACTGAGTCGCCCGCACAAGGACGCGACGCAGTCGCTGTTCACCGGCATCTCGGACGGCTACCTGGCGGGCGGATCGCGATTGTCGTTGGGGCAGGATCCCCATTGGCGCCGGTTTTTGGTCGACCATGTGACGGTTGACTCCGACGCACATGTCCTCGACGTCGCGACTGGCACCGCGGCGATCGCGATCGAACTCGCAACCCGCACAGGCTGTCGCGTCACCGGAATCGATCAGAGCCCCGACATGCTCACGCACGGCCGCCGCGCGGTCGACGACGCGGGCCTGGGCGATCGCGTCACCCTGATGCAGGGCGAGGCCGAGCGGCTGCCGTTTCCCGATGCGTCATTCGACGCACTCACCTTCACCTACCTGTTGCGCTACGTCGCCGATCCCGCTGCGACGCTGCGTGAACTCGCCAGGGTCGTGCGCACCGGCGGCGTCATCGCGAGCCTGGAGTTCGGTGTGCCGCCGTCGCTTTTCCCGCGTGTCGGTTGGCACGCCTTTACGGGTGTCGTCGGACCGCTGACCGGCCGATTGATGTCACCAGGCTGGGGTCATGCCATGTCGTTCCTGCGCAAGAGCATCCCCGAGTTCTGGCGGGCCCACCCCATGAGCGAGGTCATCGACATGCATCGCGCCGCAGGCATCGAGGACCTCAAGATCAAACGCCTGACGTTCGGCGCGGCGGTCGTCATCTGGGGCGTGCGCCGGACCTGACGACCATACGCCGCATTCACCGGCGGACCATACGCCCCGCTCGACACGGCACTTTGGCGGCCTATGAGCCGCCTTCGGCGACTCAAACGTCGATCGGGGCTGGATTCCGTACGCCCCGCTCGACACGGAGCAGCCTATAACTACTTTGCCGGACGGCGAGCGAAACGGCCCGGAGCGGCGGCTTCTACCCGAGCGACAACCTGGTGGCGGTTGAACCTTGCCGGACGGCGAGCGAAACAGCCCGGAGCGGGGCTCGCCCCCGGCGGCTGGAAATACGAACCGCAGGACGGCTATTTCCGAAGCAGTACCGACAATACGGTGGTGGCGAGCCTCGCCGCTACCGGTGGTAACGGCGATCTCGCCAGTACCGTAGTGCAACGGTTTGCAGCCGCCGAACGGTGAGGGAGTCATGACACAGGCCCTATGAGCCGCCTTCGGCGACTCGAACGCTGACTGCGGCTGGATTCGATTTGGGTTGCGGGTTACTCGTCCGCGGGTGTGGAATCCTCGTCGGGTTCGGACTCAGCGGTGCGGCGCGCCTCGGTACGTTTGGCGGCTCGGCGGGCGAGCACGAAGGCTGCGATCCCGACCAGCACGATGCCCCCGAGGATCGCGATGAGTCCGGCCGAGACTCCGTCATCGGCTGTGGTGGTCGGACCGTCGAGGTCCTTGCAGTCGGCGTCGCGCAGGGCTTGGGCCTTGTGGAACTCCTGCAGGCGGTTCGCCACGTTGATCGTGCCCTGCACATCGTCGGTGCGAAGCGTCGCGACCTCGGCGTCGAACGCCAGGCGCTTCTCGCAGTCGAACACCTTGGCATCGACTCCGAGCTGCCGGGGCCCCAGTACCAACACCGCCTCGACGGCCGCCTCGCCGACGCTTTTGCGCAGCTGTTTGGCGAGCGCGTCGATGTCGTCCACCGTGTCGGGAACGACGACGAACTTGGTGCGGAAGCCCTTGGAGCCCAGATCGCGTGCGGTCTGCTGAAGCCGCTGCCGGTCGGTGTCGGGACGCTCCACGCCCGTGTCGAACACCACGTCCGCCTGCCGCAGGTCCGCTGCGTCAACCGCCCCGTGCGCAGCCGGAACCAGACCGAGGATCGTCGTGGCGAACAAGGAGACGAAAAGAGAGGTCAAGCGCCGCATCGAATGATGATATCGACGGACCTCGGGGCGATCTTGACCCCCTGACGCGCCCGATCCGAAACCTGGCCCCACTCGGCGACGCGGTGCCCGCCCTCGTTTCACGGCCAGTTGGCTCTGGCCTCGACGGCCAATGGTTACATGAAAGGCGCGCGTTCTGTGATGTTTCGACACACGTTTGACGTTCGCCTGCGTCGGGGCATCCGACCGACACGCGTCAGCGCGGCCGCAACCATCGGGTGGGACGGTCCTACCGACGGATGATGATCGGCGTTCCCGGAGACACCAGTGCCGCGATCCGCAGGATGTCGGCGTTACGGTGGCGGATGCATCCATGGCTTGCCCTGGTGCCGATCAGGCCAGGCAGGCTGGTGCCGTGCATGGCGAAGCGGCCGTTGCCGCCCGCGTACTCGTTGAGGACCTCCGAGAAGCCGCTTGTCACGAGCACCATCGGACCCAGGAATCCGCTGGGCACCCGGATCTCTTCGGCCACCGCAAACCGGCCGGTCGGGGTCGGGGTCGACGGTGTACCGACGGCGTTTCGGACCGACAACACCTTCCTGCCGTTTCGCAGTACGTATGTACGCCGGTCGCTCTGATCGATGATGATCCGCATCGGGTTGACGCGAAGACGCAGAACGTCGGATTGCACCCACCCGCTCGATCCGTTGGGACGGCGCGCCAAAAGGAGCCGGACCCACTCGGTGTCGCCGATGAGACGCTGTTCGAGAACGAGTAGGGTCGTCGGACCATCCGCAAGCGGCGCCGTCGGCTGCAAGACGCCCATGGACTTGGCACCCAGATCAGGCGCCACGCGCACCGTCGTCGGTGCCAACACCCGCGCGGCCCACGACCACCATGGCGTCGGGGGCACCACCTGCGTCGGCGCCTGAGGTACGGCCGCACGCGCGTCTGGTATCGCGATGCACACCGCGCACAACAGCGCGGCGAGGGCGACGAGCACGCGCCGACCACGAGGGAATGAGGCTGCCGTCATTGCTGACATGATGAACGGGTTGTCGTCGCAAATCACCCGTTCCTCAAGGTATTTACTCCCCCATGCTCAAGTTCTTTACATTCTTCGCCGCCGCGACCGGCGCCGGCTTCTTCGACCAGTTCACGGACTGGGCCACCGAACACGGCTATCTGGCGATCGTCGGCATCGTGGCGGGCGATGGCGTGTTCCCGCTGTTTCCGGGCGAAACCGTCATCGTGACGGGCGGAACGCTCGCATCGACGGGATCGCTCAGCCTGATGGGTGTCATCCTGGCCGGCGCGGCCGGAGCGGTGATCGGCGACTCCGGGGCGTATTGGTTGGGCCGCGCGGGCGGCGAACGCATCCGCAGATTCTTTGCCCGGGTGGCCGGGCGGGACCGCGTGCTTGCAGCCGAGCGCATGGTGCAGCGGCGAGGCCCGGCCCTTGTGTTCGTCGGCCGGTTTCTTCCGGGCATCCGCCTGGCGATCAACCTGTCCTGCGGCGCGGGCCAGATGGACTACAAGCGCTTTGTGATCTTCGATTCGCTCGGCGCGCTGTTTTGGTCCACGCAGGCCGCGGTACTGGGCTACATCTTCGGCAAGTCGTTTAAAGACCGTCCGTGGATCGGCCTGCTGATCGCCCTCGGGGTCGCAGTCCTCGTCGCCGGGATCGTGGCGTTGCGAGAGCGCAAGCACATCGCGCATGAGAAGGAACAGGCCCGCCTCGACAACGAAGCGGGCCAGTCCCCTCCTGACGGTGCCGCTTGCCCGCACGCAGCGCGCCTCCCGACGGACGACGCGTGACGCGACGCCCGCCTGGGAGATAAAAGATAAGGGTTCGCGCAAAAATAACTGCTGGGCCGGATGGCGAGCGAAACGGCCCGGAGCGGGGCTCGCCCCCGGCGGCTGGAAATACGAACCGCAGGACGGCTATTTCCGAAGCAAAACCGAGTGAGACGGTGTCGCCGAGCCTTGCCGCTACTGGTGGTAACGGCGATCTCGGCGACGCCGTATCGCGACGGTTTGCAGCCGCCAAACGGTGCAGTAGTTTTTGCGCGGGCCCTTAGTGCAGGGTTCAAGCACTCTGGGCGCCGGAGCGCTTTTTCGACCCGAGCGGATCAGTGTTCGGGTGGCGAGTGATCCTGCGCGACTGTCGCCACGTCAACCTCGTTCCACACCAACTCCAACGCGGTCAGTCCAGTTCGACCTGGGCCCTTCACCGTTCGGCACCAGTTGCATGGTCTAGGCTCGAAAGGTGAACGCACCTATCGAAGCAGCCGTCCTCTTGCAGCAGGCGCTTCCACAACATTTGCCGACCTTGATCGTGGAGGCGACCGAACGCGTCGCCGGATCGCCGGTCGCCGTTTACGTCTTTGACGTGGATGGCTCGATCCTCCATCTTCTCGCAGGGGACGCGGAACTCTTTCCCGAGCGAATCCGCGCGCCACTGGCGATCGGCCCCGAGTTGCCGCTCGAGTCGCTCCCCGCCTTGGGGCAGGTACTGGCCGATGTGCTCCCCGGAAGTGGCTGGGCTCCGCTGCTCCTTGGAAACCGCGCGCTCGGAGCGCTGATCAGTCTCAGCCGACCGGCAGTGGATCTCTCGGGTCCGGCGGAACAGGCCGCACTCGCACTCGAACTGGGAAGCGGCTACACGGATGTCGTCGATGCCACCCGGCGGCGTCGACAGACGCAAGCAGCAGCCGAGATTCAGCAAAACCTCTTGCCGCCGCGACTGGCACGCGTCGAGGGAGCAGACATCGCCGGTGGCGTTCTGCCCGGCTACGACGTCGGGGGCGACTTCTTCGACTATGCCCAGAACGCGGACGGCCTCTGGCTGACCATCGCGGACGCGGTTGGTAAGGGAAACCAGGCTGCCGCCCTTGCGTCATTGGCGATCGGCGCGTTGCGAGCCGCTCGATGCGCCGGGGCCACGCTCGAGGAGACGGCGCAGACGATGCACGACTCCATTAACGATCTTGCGCTCAACTTTGCCTATGTCACGGCGGTACTGGCTGTTTGGCACGCTCCGACCCGGCGCCTGCGTTGGCTCACCTGCGGTCATCCCCGACCCCTTGTGCTGGATCCCCACGGCGACGTAGTCGAGCTGCCGGGCGCCGTTGTTCCCCCTCTGGGGCTGTTGGAAGACGGACGATCAATGCGAGCGGCTGAGCAAGTTCTGCCACCGGGCGCTCGACTCGTCCTCTATTCAGATGGCATTTCCGAGCGACGTCTGGACGGTGCCGGCGAGCTCTTTGGCCGCGAGGGAATCATCCGGACCCTGCGCGCGTGCCGGCACTCGACGGCGGC
>JANMDV010000152.1:0-1999 GCA_031376485.1 Actinomycetota bacterium | reverse complement strand
CGGTTCTCGTCTCGAACGATGGCGCGAATGCCATGGCGGCATCGCTCGGACGAGGGGTCGTGACTGTCGTTCCTGTCACTTCCAATGTCGAGCGGGTCTACCCCTTTCAGGTGTTCATCAGCGCACCCGAAAGCGGGCTGGACAGGGACTCCAAAGCACAGGCCGAGCAGGTTCGCTCGGTGGCGGTTGAGCAAATCGGCCAAACGATCGGGCGACTCACTCCGCTGGACCTGGAACGTCTCGACGACGCGCTGCGTCTCCACTTGGCGCTCTAGCGACCTCGCTGGCGCCGACCCCGTCATCCGGAGGTCGTGGGTTCAACTTGAATCCCGCCAGCTCAACCAAACCGGCGACGTTCGAAATAAACCTTGCGCGCTTCAAGTTGAAGTTGAACCGTCCCGCATCCTGAGAGTCGAGACCCCTCGGGCTCGGGTGCCGTGACTACTGCGGTCCTGAAATTTCAGGACCACCCGGCCTGCGTTCACCGGAGCCGTCCTGTTGTAAAAAGAGGATCAATAAACTTGCAAATACAGGAACGTAGTGGCAACCTCTGCGGCATGTACCGGGCCCGAGTCGCCGACGCAGAGCTGTCTTCACGCCTCGCTTTCGTCGGAGCCGTCCTCATCGAGGGGCCCCGTGCGTGTGGAAAGACGGCAACGGCGCGGCAGGCCGCAACAAGCGAAGTGCTCCTGGACACCGACGATGACGCTCGGGCCGCTGCGGCACTCGATCCCCGGCTCGTTTTGAACGGTCACGTGCCTCGCTTGATCGACGAATGGCAGGTGGAACCGCGAATCTGGAACCACGTTCGCCGTGCTGTCGACGATCGTGGGCTGCCAGGCCAGTTCATCCTCACGGGATCATCAGTGCCAGCCGACGACGCCACGCGTCACACCGGAGCGGGCCGTATCAGTCGCCTTCGCATGCGACCGATGGCCCTCGCGGAATCGGACGACAGTGCGGCAACCATCTCTTTGGAGGCCCTCCTGTCGGGAGCCCCCGCGAGCGCTGTGGATCCAGGTCTCGATCTGCGACGTGTCGCCGAGCTTGCGTGTCGGGGTGGCTGGCCGAGGCTTGTTGACGCTGGGCCTGCTGAGGCTGGTGTGGTCCTGCGGGACTACTTAGACGACATCTGCCGCACGGACGCCCCCCGGGTGGACCGGGTCGACCGCGACCCGATCCGTTTGCGGAGACTCATCTCTGCTTTGGCACGAAGCACCGCGACACCCGTGACACTCAAGACGCTCGGCGAGGATGCCGGCGGTGGCGACGGTCCGCTCGATGAGAAAACGGTGCGCTCGTACCTCGGTGTTCTCGAACGGTTGATGGTCATCGAGAATCAACCTGTCTGGGCACCGCATCTGCGGTCGCGAGCGCGGCTACGGGCCACCCCGAACCGCCACTTCGTCGATCCGTCGCTGGCAGCCGCCGCGCTTGCCGCTGAACCTGAGGCCCTACTGAGGGACCTCAACTGGTTCGGGCTGCTGTTTGAGTCCCTCGTCGTGCGCGATCTGCGTGTGTACGGCCAGCCGCGGGACGCGGAGGTATACATCTACAGCGACAACACTCTTGAGGTCGACGCGATTGTCGTCGAGCGTGGTACCGGCAGGTGGGCCGCCTTCGAGATCAAGTTGGGTGGCCCAGATCTGATTGAGCAGGCCGCACGCTCACTGCTGCGGTTCCGAGCGAGGGTTGATACGGCGAAAGTTGGCGACCCGACCTGTCTCGGCGTGATCGTCGCCACCGGTTACGGGGTTCGACGGAAGGATGGCATCGACGTGATCCCGATCGGCGCGCTCGGGCCGTAGCTTCGTTTTCAACTTGAGTCGCGCAAGCTCACCCATGCAGGCGGCGTGCGGGAATACCCCCAACGGGATTCGAACCCGTGCCGCCGCCTTGAAAGGGCAGTGTCCTAGGCCGCTAGACGATGGGGGCGCGGCGGTGCGTGACTGGCACCGCGGAGCATGATAGACGGCCCGGATGGGTGCGACGTCCGGGC
>JANMDV010000052.1:0-8968 GCA_031376485.1 Actinomycetota bacterium | reverse complement strand
TGGCCGAAGAACTCGCTGTCCCACGGGAGCATCTTCATGTGGACCCTCGCCATCGCGTGGCATACTACCGGCGCCCGTGCCCGACGCCTTGCCCACGCTCGAAGGATATGACCAAGGCCTGTTCTCGGTCGTCGCCGAGGTCGAGCGAACGAGCTTCTGGTACGGATCGCGCAGCGAAATCATCGCGTGGGCTCTGCACCGACATTTCCCGCGGGCGGAGACCCTCCTCGAGGTGGGATGCGGCACCGGAGTCGTGCTCGAGATGCTTCATCGGCGCTATCCGGAGCTTCGGATCTCGGGCTCGGACCTCTTCCCGGAAGCGCTTGAACATGCACGTCGACTGGTGCCTGCAGCAACCTTTTCGCAGGTGGATGCTCGGGCGCTGCCCTACGAGTCGCAGTTCGACGTCACATGCGCGTTCGATGTTCTCGAACACGTCAATGAGGACGAGGTGGTGCTCGCCGGGATGATGCGTGCCACAGCGTCTGGAGGCGGTCTGGTCGTGACGGTGCCCCAGCACCGGTGGCTTTGGGGACCCATGGACCAGCTCGCACATCACGTCCGCCGTTACCGACGAGGCGAGCTCCTCGACAAGATCCGGCGGGCGGGTTTCCGGATCGAGCTCGTGACATCGTTCGTCTCGCTGCTCCTGCCCGCGATGGCGGCGACACGAGTGCGGCTTCGGTTGCGGCCGGGACCAGTGGACCTCGCCGCCCAGCTGGTGCCCGGTCGCGGATTGAACACCGTCCTGCGTCGCGTGATGGATCTGGAGCGGGGACTCATCGGCCGCGGGGTGCGCTTCCCGGTGGGGGGTTCGTTGCTCGTCGTGGCTCGGAAGCCGTAGCGGGTGGCAGCTCCACATATTCCGTTCAACCGTGCCTCTCCGACCGGTGCGGAGCATCGCTATATCGGCGAGGCGATTGCCAACGGCCATATTTCGGGCAACGGGCCGTTCGTCGCACGATGCGCCGCATGGCTCGAGCGTCGCACGGGGTGCTCGCGTGCGTTGCTGACCCACTCGGGAACCGGGGCGCTTGAGATGGCGATGTTTCTGGCCGATGTCGGGCCCGGGGACGAGGTCGTGATGCCCTCCTTCACGTTCGTCTCGACGGCGAGCTGCGTGGCCGTGCGTGGGGGGATTCCGGTCTTCGTCGATGTGCGGCCGGATACGCTGAACATGGACGAGACCCTGATCGAGGACGCTGTCACCCCGAGGACCAAAGCGGTGCTCCCGGTGCATTACGCCGGCGTCGGGTGCGAGATGGAGTCCATTCTGGCGGTGGCGGACAGGCATGACCTCATGGTCGTCGAGGACGCTGCGCAAGGCATTATGGCGTCCAAGGACGGTCGAGAACTCGGAGGCATCGGGCACCTCGGAGCCGTGAGTTTCCACGAGACCAAGAACGTCACGAGCGGAGAAGGTGGGGCGTTGTTGGTCAACGACCCCAAGTGGGTGGAGCGAGCGGAGATCATCCACGAGAAGGGTACGAACCGGCAGGCGTTCTTCCGCGGCCAGGTCGACAAGTACACGTGGGTGGAGCTCGGCTCGTCGTACCCGATGAGCGAGATCAACGCCGCTTTCCTGTTCGCTCAGTTCGAAGGGGCCGAGGCGATCACCCGACGCCGCCTGGCGATCTGGGAGAGCTACCATGCCGCGTTCGCCACAGATGAGGACGCTGGCCGGCTTCGGCGGCCCATCGTGCCGGACGGCGTCTCACACAACGCCCACATGTACTACCTGCTGCTCCCAGACACCGAACGTCGGGACGGGTTGATCCAGCATCTTCGCGATCGGGGTATCTCGGCGGTGTTCCACTATGTACCCCTTCATTCATCGCCCGCAGGACTACGCTACGGCAGGGTCCACGGGGATCTGGCGACGACCGATGACATGAGCTCCCGGCTTGTGCGTCTACCGTTGTGGGTGGGCATGAGTGACTCGATGGTCGAACGCGTGATTGACTGCGTGCAGGCGTTCGTCGCACCGGCGGCGCGTGCAGAATTGAGCGAGCGTTAGAGCCCTGAGGGCGACGCACCGAGCTCGTCGAGGCGCGTGATGATCGCATCGACATGGTGCTTCCAGGTGTAATGCGAGAGCGCCTCGGTGCGTGCGTTGCGGCCCAGTTGAGCGCGCCACCCGGGTCGCTCGACGAGGAAGCGAAGGCCGTCGATCAGCGCATCGACGTCGCCGGGCGGTGCGAGCACCGCCATCTCGTTTTCGCTGCTGGGCTCGCCGTCAGGGAGCCTCGCGGTTGAGAGGCTGTTGCGGAGGACGTGGCCGATCTGGTCGAGGTCCGAGGCGAGGATTGCACGCCCGACGACCATGTATTCGAAGAGCTTCGTCGGAGAGCCGAAGAACCGCGATCCGTCGGCATTCGCCACGTGGGGCGAAACGAGGATGTCCGACGCGACGAGGTAGGCCGGGGCCTGGTCCTGCGGCACAAGGCCGGTAAGTGTGACGAACGGGGCGCAGTCCGTTCCGCCGACGAGCGCCCGGACCGCGTGCATCTTGAGCCCGTCGCCCACGAGGAGGAACCTGACGCGGTGCTGCTCGAGCCACGCCGGGTCGTCGTTGACGAGCTGCCGGATCGCCTTGGCGAGCACCTCAGTCCCGTGCCACTGCCCGAACGTACCGATGAAGGTCACGACGCACGCGTCCGCGGGGATCCCGAGGCGTGCGCGCACGTCTCGGGCCGCCGGTTCGAGGGCATCAGGGTTGAACATCTCAGGATCGACGCAGTTCGGGTACATCACGACGCGTTCCGCTGGGAGACCATGGCGCTCGATCAGATCATCCCGAAGAACGTCGGAGACGGTTACGACGAGGTGCGCGTGCCGGACGCAAACCCGTTCGGCGAGCGACGCGGTCTCGGCGGTGCGAAGGCCGGAGCCCCAGTGCTCAGCCACCCAGACCTCCGATCCGTTGTACTCGATGACCAGTGGGATACGGAGAGCCCTGGAAAGTTCCACGCCGGCGAAGTTCGCGAATGACATGCGCTGGTAGATCAGGTCGACCGGCACCTCGCCGCTGAGACGTCGGAGCTTGTCTGTGACCAGCCGGTGGAAGCAGTAGTGGTTGAGCTCGGCAGGCAAGCTGAGTGTTGCCGGTGGTTCGAGCCGGTGGAATGGAACTTTGGGTACAACGAGTGCCGGGTGTGCAACTGATGCGACATGCACTTCGAAGCCTCGATTGGCGAGGGCGTTGACCACTCCTGCTACGTGACCCACCGATCCTCCGGCCTTGACCCCGAACCAGAGGTTTCCGTTGACGTGGAGCACGACGGGGTTCGATCTGAGTTTCGCCGGCTGCCGCGGAAGTTGGACCAGTCGCGAGAGCTCACGATGGCAGGCCTTGGTCGCGAGGATTCCGGAGGCGCTGCCCCAACCGATGCGAGCGGCGTTCACGATCGGATTGCGGCGCTTGAGGGAGCGAAGCCCTGACTGGGGCGAGAAGATGGAAACGGGCCGCGCGCCCGAGATCGACGAGGTGAGCTCAAGGATCGGCAGCAGGGCCTCGTCTGCGATGTCGGCGAGTCCGAGTACCAGGTGTCGGTTCCTCCAGCCGCGTATCTCGCGGAGAAGTTGACGAACGGGCAGTCTCCTCAGGTGAGTTATCTCGGCGTAGCCCGGCGATGCGCTGAGTTCATGCTTAAGTTGACGACGTGATTCCAACGGAAGCGGCTGGCTCGAGAGGACGATTGGTCCGTTTCGGTTGATCGGCCCTCCTGTCATCGCTCGTGCTCGTATTCGGCGACGAGATCCACGGAGTCGGTGATACGGCTTCTGCGCACGCCAACGAAATAGAGTGCGACGAGAACGAACGCGTAACCGATCGAGAAGGCTGCTCCGGCTCCCACGCCGCCATGGTCGGGTATCAGAATGAACCCGGCGCCGATGACGATCCCGCATGCCAACATCCAGACGATGATGACCTCCAGTGGGATTCCAATCGCCGCGAGATACTGGGAGAGAAGGGTCGCGAGACTCAGGCAAAAAACGCCCGGCAGCATCCACCAGAGCATGGCCGCGGACTCGGAGAACTCCGCTCCGAACATCGCCTCGAAGACCGGCTTGGCCACAAGTCCTGCCGCTGCGCTGGTCAGGCCGCTGAGAACCGCCATCGGGAGCAAACTGCGCGTAACACGTCCCCATCGCTGCTCAGCGTTACGGACAAGGTCCGGGAAAACGACGAGTGCGACGGAACTCGGAAGGACGATCAGGACATCCACCACCTGCAGCGCAACCGAGTAACGGCCGAGTTCCTCAACGCCGGCGTACTGGTCGAGGAGAAAAACGTTGCCCCGAAGTGCGAGGAACGCGAGCAAGGCGATTCCGTAGGCTCGGAACGAGTAGCGGAGACCGGTCTTGAACGTATCCGGGCGGAACCGGAGACCCCGGATCCCGCGTCGCAAGTGGGCGAGGAGCAGAAGCGCGACGAGCGCCCAGCACGCGGTGGTCAGGAGCACGAAGCCCCGGACCCCGAATCCCGCGAGGGCTGCGACCCCGAGCGCGGCGACGAGCAGGATGGTCGAGCCGAGTTCGAAGGCGTTGAACGCGGCAATCCTGCTCATCCCAACGAGCAAGTTCGAACCCAGCAGGATGAAGAGCAGCGTGGGCACTAACACGGTCAGCACGACTGCGAGCAGGTCCGCCGACGTCGTCGAGAACCAACCGAAGGTCGCTGCGCCGCCCGCAGTCGCAGCGGCCAGGCCAAGGCCGATGCCGATCGAAATCCAGAAGCTGTTTGAAAGGAGCGGCGACAGGAGACTTGGGTCGCGCGCGACCTCGTAAGTGTTGCTTGAGTGCAAGCCGAGATTCCCGAGCTGCACCAGGGTGAGGGCGATGGTGACGATCAAGAAGTATTCGCCCCGACCCGCGTCGCCCAGTGAGCGGGCCGTGATGATCGCAGCCCCGAGGCCGGCAACGATCTTGACCAGACGCGTTGCGATCGTAGTGACGATGTCGCGTCTCAGCGCCATTAGGGATCTCGCGGGAGGAGGGCGACAAACTCTTCCAGTAGTTGCGCTCCCCGAAGGCCGGCTTTCTGAAGACCTCCTGTGTCGTATCGACCGATTCGGTCACACACGTCGCGAAGGGCTGCGAATGAAAGGTGCGATTGCCGTGCGCTCTAAAGCAGAGATCTGGTTGTTGTGCGTTGGGCGATGATCGGCAGTTCGGCGTGCAGCAGCGGGTTTCTCGGCTCGGATGATGAACCTCTCGTCAGGGCGGACAGCTGCGAGATCCTAACGCACCGCTCAAGGATGCGGCCAACGCCTCCGGCCGCGGCTAGAGTCAGAAGCGTGGGCGTTCCGTTCGACCGGGTTCAGCGGGCTCTTCGTCACCCCCCCGGCTACCTCGCTCGGCGGCTCGTCGATGAGGCGCGCCGAGAGTTCGATCGGCGCACGGTCAAAGCCGCGCAAGGGGGACGAGGACGACTCGCGGCTGGGAACATTCCAGGCGGAACTCTCGCTGCCCAGCGGAAGACGCACGAGAACCTCGACGCGATGGCCCCATGGCATGGTGCGCTTGAGGCGGTTCAACGCGACGCGGCGCTCCGCTTTCGAATCGGCGAACGAGCTCAGCAGGCTCGCCAACGAAGAATCGAACTCTTTGGGGGCGATCCTGTCGATGTCGGCAGGCCACCCTCATGGAGCATCGACGCTCGCTCCGGACTCGACTGGCCTCGCGGGTTCCATCGCCGCATCGAATACGTCAACCTTGATCGATCCTCAGACGTCAAGGTGCCGTGGGAACTCAGCCGGCTGCGCCACCTCGTCGCTCTCGCCCAAGGCGCGGCCGTGCTCGCTACGCCGGGCGACGTGCAGGAGTTGGAACGCGACCTCGACGATTGGATCGACGAGAACCCCGTCGGCTGGTCAGTCAACTGGACCTGCGCGATGGAGGTCGCGCTCCGAGCGGTCAACCTGATCTGCGTCGACGGCATCCTCCGCGCGGCCCGAGCCGAATTCGGTCTCCGCCGGCGCCTGGTGACCTGTCTCTATCAACATGGGTGGTTCCTCGTTCGTAACCTTGAGGTCAGCACCGTCAACGGCAATCACTTCCTCGCCGACGCGGTGGGCCTCGTCTGGCTCGGCCGCTACTTTGCTGGCATCGGGGAGGCTGGACGATGGTACTCACAAGGGCGAGCGATGGTGCGCAACGCAGCTGCGCAGCACGTGCTATCCGACGGCCTCGATCAGGAAGGGTCGCTCCGTTACCATGCGCTCGTCCTGGAGATGTTCCTCTCGGCCCGCGTGGCGGCGGATCAGGACTTGGCCGACATCGACCCGGTTGTGTCGCGGATGCTCGACGCGATGGTCGCGATCACGGACAGGCATGGCCGGCTGCCCAATATTGGTGACGACGATGGTGGCCGAGCGCTTGCCCTTTGCGACGCCCCGTCACTTGATGCGCGGCGCGTCCTCGCTTTGGGCGCCGTCGTCCTCGCGCACGCCGGCGCCGCAGATCGCGCAGGTGACGCGTGGCCGGACGACGCCATTTGGCTTACCGGCGGGCGACCCGCGGCCACCCCGACGCCCCCACGGATCACGCGTTGGTTCCAGGACGCAGGAATCGTTGTGCTTGGGACCGGAGATGATCACATTGTTGTTGACGTCGGGCCGATCGGCTTCAAGGGTCGCGGGGGTCACGGACACGTCGATGCGATGTCGTTCGAGGCGACCCTTGGGGGGCAGATCGCGGTCCCGGACTCTGGGACCGCCACGTATACCGGGGACCCGGCGCTCCGCAACGAGCTGCGCGACGCGCCGGCTCATACCCTCGTGGTGGTGGACGGGTTGCCCTATGCTCGAATTGGTGATCGCACCCGCCTGTGGGCGATCGACGGGGACTCGGTGCCGATCGTCCGCTCGCTGGATGTCGCCGAAGGACGTCACACCCTCGTCGCCGCGCAACGGTTGCCTGCCCGTGACGGCGAGGCCGAGCTTGTGCGCTGCATCGAATGGTCGCCTGGGCGGCTCACATGGCGGGACCGGATCGTCGCGCCCATGGGCGCGGAGGTCTGCCAGTACGTGCAGCTCCCCGGTGAACCCCAGCGGGTCGATGTGGACGTGCTCGAATGCGCGGGTTTCCGCTTCAAGTTCGCGCTTGCCGGAGGCGCCCTCGACGTTGAGCCCTGCCGCCGCTCGGATCGCTACAGCTCCGTTGAGCCTGGTTTCCGAGCGACCGTCCGGCACCGATCCCAAGGGACTGTGCTCGAAGTCCAGTGCGTCGTCACGCGGTGCTCCGAGGAGGTCCTTCCGGGATAGCAGAGCACCTCGCCAGAGATCCGCGCACCTGAACGGTGAACTCGACGCCGCGGTGTGCCAGGTACCGGGAGCAGGCGAATTGAGGGATCGGCACCCAGGTAGCATGTCGGTGCTACTGAACGCTTTTCGGGTCACGAAGAGGGGAATCTCCAACGAGTTTGACCACGGGAGGCGGTCTGATTCGCGCGCAACGCCTTGAGGGGCGAGTTGCCGCGCTTGACTGCCTGCGATTCCTGTTCGCCATGTGGGTGCTGCTCTTCGCTCACCTCGCCTACTGGGCCACGATCAAGGGACAGACCCATACAGGGCTGAGCGTCGCCCGCTGGCTGGGTGCTGTCTTCCAGAGCGGAGGGGAAACCCACCCGGCAGTTCTCGGATTCATCGTTTTGTCCGGTTACTGCATCCACCGCCGTGGCTTCAGGGCCGGCTCGATCTCGCGCGCAGGGCTGCGAGCCTTCGCTATCCGCCGCGCCACCCGCATTCTCCCGGTGTTCTTCCTTGCAGTCGCCGCGGGCGTCGTGCTCTGGGAAATCGGCATACGACACGACGCGGAGACAACAGGCGCCCTGTCGAGCACAAGGGATCTAAACCCGCTCGCGGTCGCTGGGAAAGCCCTCACTGTCGACGCTTGGGTCCCTGGCTGGAACTTCGACCTCTGGCAGGGCAATGCCCCGCTTCATACGGTCGCGGCCGAGATCTGGCTCTACATCTTCTACCCGTTCATCGCCCTAGCACTCACGCGCGTACGGGAACGATGGTTCTGGGCGAGCATTGTCGGGCTCGAACTCGTCGCTGCGCTCGTCCTGACCGGGCGGCTTGAGTGGACGAACTGGTGGCACAACGTTTCGGGCGTCGGCTTCCTTCTCTACTGGTGGATCGGGGCGAAGATGGTTGGGGTCCGCCCAGGCCGCCGGCTTGCGGCGGCGGCGGCGGGTGCGGGGCTGGCCTGGTTCGCGCTGACGGCGATAATCAAGCTTCAGAGTGATGCGTTTCTTGTCGTCGAAGGAAGGAAGGCGGCCTTTGCGGTCCTTGTCGGCTGCCTCATCGTAGTCGCGGACCGCCCTCTTCGAGTGCCCGCAGTCGCCAGTCGCCTGGGCGAGGCCGGCTACAGTCTCTATGCGTTTCACGCGCCGATCGCCTACCTTGGGATCGCCCTCAACGTCTGGTGGCCGCTGGTCGCGGCGGCGGCAGTGGGCGCGGGGCTCATGATGTTTCACGCGGTCGAGCGTCCGGCAATGATGTGGGGTCGTGTGTTGGCGGGTCGGAAGACCCCCGTCGCCGAGCCGGCGACGCGAGCGTTATGACCGATGCTCGGAGTGTGCGCCTCCGGATGTGAAGGCGGTCGCGTTCGAGCGGAAAGGCATCCCGTCAAGGCGACCCGCATTTTCGTCGAGGACGGAAGACGCATGCACGTGCGATGCGCCACTGAACAAATGGTCCTCGCAGTTCCAAGTTGGCAGACATGCCGTGGCGACGTCGCTAAGATGCCCGGTCGATGCGACAGCTCCTTCAAAACGTCTCCAACGGCGAGATCACGGTGGACGAGGTCCCTCCGCCCGCCCGCGATAGCGGTTCGCTGCTCGTCGCAACGCAGTTCTCGCTGATCTCGGCGGGCACCGAGCGTGCGGTGCTCGAACTCGGCCGTGGCTCTCTGGTGTCCAAGGCGCGGGCGCGGCCCGACCTCGTCAAGAAGATGGTCG
>JANMDV010000284.1:0-8919 GCA_031376485.1 Actinomycetota bacterium | reverse complement strand
CGCGCGGCCGTCGCCGAGGAGGTCGGTCGGCAGATCGGCGCCGATCGTGTCTACGCCGAGCAGTCGCCTGAGGGGAAGCTCGACGTCGTTCGCGCGCTCCGCGACCAGCGGGAGCTGACGCCGGTGGTCATGGTCGGAGACGGTGTCAACGACGCCCCCGCGCTCGCGCTCGCCGACGTCGGCATCGCAATGGGCGCCGCCGGCGCGACGGTCGCATCCGAGACGGCCGACGCCGTGATCATGCGCGACCGCATCGACAGGGTCGTCGAGGCGATTCTGATCGGGCGGCGGTCGCTGGCGATCGCGCGCCAGAGCATGATCGCCGGTATCGGCCTCTCGCTGGTTGCGATGGCGTTTGCGGCCGCAGGCGTGATCACTCCGGTCCTCGGTGCGCTGCTCCAGGAGATAATCGACGTCGCCGTCATCGCCAACGCGCTGCGCGCATTGCGTGCGTAAAGACCCGCCTTCCCGTCGTCCGGCCCGCATCGCGCGGCCGTCGTTTACAGAAGCAGCAGACCAACTTCATCGCGTCTTCAGACGCCACGCGCAGAGTCCTTGCAGAAGATCCCATCCACAGAGGTCGTAATGCGACGTCTGCCAATCAAGAATGGCAGTGGATGGCGCCATGAAGTTGGCAGTGACCTGCCCGGCCGCTGCACTGATTGGACGTCGTCGGCTCGATGGTCCGATGGCAGACGGAGCTGCATACGGCACGCTACGTTTGGTGTCGGGATCGTGGTTTTTCCGTACGTTGAGTTCGGGGACTCCCGATGAAACATCACTCTCCGCTCGGCGATGCTGATGACATGAATGGTCTCTTCAACCACATCGCGGTCTGCGTCGACAACTCCGAGGCTTCGTCGGGGGCATTGGAAGAAGCCTGGCGATTGCATCACTCACAGGGTCCCGAACGGTTCAGCTTGGTTCACATAATTCCCTCGCCGAGGGTCGTCGCAGGCCATGGGGCGATGTGGATCCTGAATCCCGTCGAGATCGAGGCCGGTACCAGGGAATGGCTCGATCAGGTTGCGGCGGCGCACCGCGGAGCCGAGGTCGTGTTGCTCCACGGCTACCCTCCTGGGGAGGCGTGTGACTGGGCGGCCGAAGCCGATGTCGACCTGCTCGTCGCGTCGTCGAGCCGTGGCTTGTTCGATCGGGTGCTGCTCGGCAGCTTTGCGGGGTATTTGGCTCGCCACGCACCCTGCTCGGTCCTTCTCACGCGACCAGACGTGACTCGTGATCCAGAACGGGAGGCGATGACTGGCGCCAAGGCGGATCGGTCGTGAGGCTCCGTGACGTGATGAGCATCGAACCGCTGACGGTCGGCAAGGACGTCCCCCCGGAGACGGCCCGCCGGCTCATGGAAGAGGGAAGTGTCCACCACCTCCCCATCGTCGACGCGGGCCACCTGGTCGGGATGTGGGTGGCGACCGATTCCGGACCGGTCGTGCTCCTCGGCCCGGAAAGCGTCCGTGAGGCGTCTCCAGACGTCGCAGGCCTCGATGCCGTCAAGACCATGTTGGGTGACGAGGCCGTGGTCGCGATGGTCGACGGGCAGCCCGTCGGTATTCTCACGCGCACCGATACGCTCGATCTCGCGCGTACGGGCCTTACCGCGACGCGTAAGGGGGCGCGCCTGCCCCTGATCCTGCGGTTCGTCGGGCCCGCCCGGAGCGGTAAGACGACGCTGCTCCTCAGAACGGTGGCCCGCTTGAAGCGCTGCCATGTTGGCGTGATCCAAGCGAATGCCGAGCCTTCAGCTCCGCAGCTGCCGACGCGCGTATCCGGGGCCACGTTCACCTCTGCGCCCGGTGCGCACTGGCGCAAGGGATTCTGTGACGCGATCGAGCACATGGGTGGCGTCGACGTCATCCTCGTCGAAGATCGCGATCAGCCCCCAGAAGCGAGCATCGGCTTGGGTGAGGATGCGCAGATCATCGTGGTGCCGGCAGCCGACGCAGGGACGATCCTCGTGCCCAGCCTGGTCGAGGCGCAGGCGGTCGTGCTGACGAAGCCCGACGAGGCAACTGGGTTCGACGACGTTGCAGAACGCGCGCGGCTTCGCCGGGCGAACCCCAATCTCGCGGTCTTCGTCGTCGCGCTCGGCGATGGCGATCACGGCATGGACACGTGGCAGCAGTGGCTCGAGGCCAGGCTGCGACAGCATCGACGCTGAACGGAGTGCCAGCCTCGCGGGGCGCAGCAGCGGAGTCGCGACTCGCGCGCACCAGCCGGTCCTACGCGGACATCATTTGGTCCAACACGTTCACGGTGTTCAATGTGATCCTGGGCGGTCTTCTCGCCGTGATCCTCCTGCTTGGCAACTGGCGCGACGGGCTGTTCGGTGGGGTGATCGTCGCGAACACCCTCATCGGAATCGTGCAGGAGGTGCGTGCCAAACGAACCCTCGACCGGCTCGCGCTGCTGGTTGCTCCGCGGGCACGAGTCTGGCGCGACGATGAATACCGAGAACTCTTCGCCGAGGATGTGGTTCTCGGCGACCGCGTCCGACTGGAACCAGGTGACCAGGCCGTTGCGGATGGCCGCGTGATCGAGGCCCGTGGTCTCTCCATCGACGAGGCGATTCTGACCGGTGAGAGTGAGCCGGTCCGCAAGGGGCCGGGCGACGGGATCCTGTCTGGCTCCTACTGCGTCGCCGGGTCGGGCGAGATGGTCGTTGAGGCGGTCGGGGCGCAGAGCTTCGCGGAGCGTCTCGCCGCCGAGGCGCGAGGAACCCGCAGTCAGCTCAGTCCGCTGCAGCTCGACGTCAACCGCATCCTGCGCGCCACGGTCATCGCGATGGCTCCGCTCGCGGTGCTTCTGCTCGGATCGCTGCTCATTCGACGCGAGCCGCTCGTGACCGGTGCCCAAACCGTGGTGGCGGCGCTGGTTCCGCTTGTGCCTGAGGGGCTCGTGCTGTTGACGTCGTTGACGTTCGCCGTCGCTGCGGTGCGCCTCGCCCGGGTCGGTGCGCTCGCCCAACGGCTCAACGCCGTGGAGAGCCTTGCGAGCGTCGATGTCGTCTGCGTCGACAAGACCGGCACGCTGACCGACAACCGCCCGACGGTCGTGGCGGTCGATCCGGCGTCGGCAGGGGCCGAGGAATCCCTGCGTGAATGGTTGGGTGCGTTCGCTGCGAGCGTCGGTGAGCGAAACGCGACGATGCAGGCCATCCACGAGGCGATTCCCGGGCCCCCACGGGAGCTTCGTGCCGAGGTACCGTTTTCGTCGGCGCGCAAGTGGAGCGCGGTCACGATGCAGGATCTCGGCAGCGTCGTGATCGGAGCGCCGGATGTGCTGGAACGCCATGGTGTCACGTTGGACCCGGAACTCCGACAGCGTATTGCCGTGCACGCTGCGCATCGCCGACGGGTGCTGTTGGTGGCGACAGGAGACGATCCGATCGCGGAGGACGCTCCGTTGCCGGTATTGCGGCCGGCGGGTGTGGTGGCCCTGAGCGACGGGCTTCGTGGCGACGCCGTCGAGACGGTCCGGTTCCTGCGTGAGCAGGGGATGACGTTGAAAGTGATTTCGGGTGACGCTGTTGCGACGGTCCAAGCGGTCGCGGCTGCGTGCGGTGTGCCGTCGGCAAACCGGGCCGTGTCCGGTCAGGATCTTCCAGCCGACCCCATCGAGCTCGAGCGGCTCGCTGACGAGACAGTGGTGTTCGGTCGGATCACACCGGAGCAGAAGCGCGATCTCGTTGCAGCGCTCACCCGTCGGGGCCGGTATGTGGCGATGATCGGCGATGGCGTCAACGACGTGCTGGCGCTCAAGGAGGCGCGCCTCGCCATCGCCATGGGGTCCGGCAGCCAGATCGCGAAGGGCGTGAGCGACCTGGTGCTTCTTCGTGGGGGTTTCGCCAGCATGCCCGCAGCCATCGAAGAGGGGCGGAGGATCATCCGCAATACCCACCGCGTCGCGAAGCTGTTCGTCACCAAGTCGGTGTACGCCGCCGTGCTGCTCACAACGATCGGACTCGCACCGATCGCGTTCCCGTTCCTCCCCCGACATCTCACCGTCACCGCCTCGCTCACGATCGGCATCCCTGCGTTCTTCCTCGCGTTGGCGCCCAGCTCGGGTCCGGTCGTGCGGGAGCGATTCATGCGGGATCTGCTCGCGTTCACCGTGCCTGCCGGGCTCGTGACAGCCATGACGATTATCACGGGCTACCTCGTCGTGCGGGGGCCGCTCGGGGGAGACGTCGTCGCCGGTCGGACCGCCGCCGTGATGGTTGCGACCGCGATGGGCCTCGCGATCGTCATCATCCTCGAGCGCCAGGGCCGGGGAGGAGTGCGATGGTGGGTGTGGGGGATGGTGGGCGGGTTCGCGCTCGTGTTCACGGTCGGCCTCTTGCTTCGGCCGCTGCGGACGTTCTTCGAGGTGAGTCTGCCGAGCGCGACGGCGTGGGCTGCCACGGGTCTGGTCGCGCTCAGTGGAATCGTGGTGCTCGCAATGGTGCGGATGCTCCGCATCCACGATCCGCGAAAGCGCCGATGAGACAACGCGCCGAATCGTCGATCGTTACACCTCACGGGGAATGGGACTCACGAAGAGCGCATTCGCTCGAAAGGATTCGATCTTCACACGCCGTGGGCGGGCGGGTTACGCCCAGGCTGTGACTCTGCAATCTGTGGAAAGGCGGCCGACCGTGGATGATCGATGGATCGATTCTCGGACCGGAGAACGGTGCGGGATTGGCATGCGGCTGGGGGTCGAGGTCCCATGTCCCAGAGGTGGATGCACACTTCTCGCGGCGCTCGGTCATGAGGCCCGCACCGACACCAGCGACATGTGCCCGGTCGAGGTGATCGCCGAACGCGCCGGCTTTGAACCAGTCGTGCTGCGCACCCTGGATGAGCTTCGCAGGGAGTTCGATCGCATCGGTGTCACCCTGAACGCCCCTCGCGCGACTCGGTCGCAAAGCGCACGGCACGCCGCGGTCCTCGGCAGGTGGCCAGAGCCGCCTGCACGGCCGCTCACGGGCCAGGCCGATACCGACGACGAGACCCGCGTCGACCAGTGCGGTACCTGAGGCTGTCGGGCAGTGTGCCTCGGCATGCGGATGCCTGCGTCGGATACCGTAGAGGCCATCCAGTCTCCCGCAACGAGGGTTACCCGTGGCACAACGTCAGTTTCAGACTGTGCCCGAATTCGGGGCACTGAACGCCGAGCGGATTGCAGCGTTGTTCGTTGCCGGCTCGGACCTCCTGACCGAACTCGATATCGAACGCGTCCTCGAGAAAGCGCTGGCCGCGGGGCGGGCAGACACGGGCGCAAAGTATGCGGCGATCGGGATCCTGGATGACTCCCGTCGGCGCCTCGCCCGGTTTGAGACAAGCGGCATCGATGAGGCGACTCACCGCAATATCGGCGATCTGCCACAAGGCCACGGCATCCTTGGGCTACTCATCACCGAGCCACAGCCGCTCCGCCTGAGCGACATCGGCAGCCATCCCAAGTCGTACGGCTTCCCGGTCGGCCATCCGACCATGACCACGTTCTTGGGCGTCCCGATCAGTCTGCGGGGTGAGGTTTGGGGCAATTTCTACCTGTCCGACAAGGAATCAGGGGAACCCTTCGATCAGGCGGACGAAGAGGCGATCGGGTTGTTGGCACGCGCGATCGGCCTGGCCGTCGCGTACGCGGAGTCGTTCCGCCGAGAGGTCGGTCGGCGGACGGCACTGCAGCGGGTGGTCGGCGCGCTCGAGGCGACGAGCGTAATCGCTCGTGCGGTCAGCGACGAAACCGACTTGGACCGCATCCTCGAGCTGATCGTCAAGCGTGGGCGGGCGCTGATCGAAGCACGGGCGACCGCCATCTTGCTGCTCGACGGTGAGGAGCTTGTCGTCGCCAAGGCGGCAGGTGAGTTTGGGGAGGCACTTGTTGGTCAACGAGCCGACGTCCTTGAGTCCCTCTGCGGCGAAGTTCTCGTCTCCGGAAGGTTGCGACGACTTGAAGGCCTCGCGGGTCACCCTCGCCTGGCGCCGCTCCATGACCGCGACGTGCGGGCCATGCTCTGCGTTCCGCTCTATGTGCGCGGACGTGCGCTTGGTGTCCTTGTGGCGGTGGATCGACTGGACGACGGGCCCGGTTTCACCGAGGATGACGAGCGGCTCTTCGATGCGTTTGCGGCGAGCGGCGCAACTGCGGTTGCGATCGCCAAGAACGTCGTGACCGAGGGCCTCCGGCGGGCGATCGATGCATCGGAGCGGGAACGCACCCGTTGGGCGCGCGAACTCCACGACGAACCGTTGCAGGAACTCGCGGCGCTAAAACTCGCGCTGGGACGTCTCAGGCGCGCAGATGACCTCGCCGAACGTGAGAGCGCCCTAGAACTGGCAGAGCAGCAGGTCGATCGCGCCGTCAAGGGCCTCCGCGAGATTGTGGCGGATCTGCGACCGACTGCGTTGGATGAGCTTGGGGCCGAGGCCGCCCTGGCGTCGCTCGTCGATCGCGCCGCTCGGCATGATCGGCTCATCGTCAACCTCCTAACAGACCTCGACTACGAATCAGGTCGTGCGACCACCCGGCACGCGCCCGCAGTCGAGGCGACCATCTACCGCGTGGTCCAAGAGGCCCTCGCCAACGTGATCAAACATGCCGGCGCACGCCACGCGGAGGTGTCGGTCATCGAGGCCGATGAGGCGATCACGATTCGCATTCGCGACGATGGGCGAGGGATGAGCGGCGAGGTGTCGGGTACGAGCTTCGGCCTCATCGGAATGCGTGAGCGGCTTGCCCTCGTTGGCGGCACGCTCAGAACCGAGTCGCAGCCGGGACACGGGACCCTGATCGAGGCCGTCATTCCAACGAGATTCCAACACGCCGATTGGAGCCCTGCGTCAAGCGTGTAGCGCCGCCGCTCGTCGCGTGATCCGACCGAGACACGGCTGACGAAGCGACGGTCGACACCGTTGCCCGTCCGCGTCGCGGGTTCCCGCACGTCCGCCTCCGTGTGCACGTCGATGCCTCCTCGGTGGTCGCCATGAGTCACTTCCGCATGTGGCGTCATCGTGAGGTTGCCAAGCCCGGTACCGGACACCATCCGGGCGTGGCCGGATGCTCGATGTGGTGAACTACTACTCGACTGCAGGTGGCGGGATCAAGCCACACCGACCAGCGGGAAAACCGCAACACATCAGCGGCGCGGCGCGGTTCGGTGTACATCCTGGTCCATTAGCGTGGCGACAGGATGATTGAACCAACGCGCTCGACCTCTGCTGCCAAAGCCGGCCAGGCATCTGCGCGGGTGGCAATCGCGATTCGGTCAGGTCACCCAAGCGACGCGCTGCTGATCGCCGACTTTATCGCTCGCGAGAACAACCGCCCTGCCGACGTCGACGAGATCGAATGTTTGCTCGGCGCGGCACCGAGCGTCGTTGCGTTCTCCGCCGGGGAGCTTGTCGGGGTGATCTACAGCCGGCGGTTCGCTCCGGACATGCTCGAGTGGCGCAACAGCCTGGTCGCGGCGGCCCATCGCCGCACCGGCGTGGGGACGATGCTCGTGCAGGCGATGGAGCAGCGAACCCGCGAAGCCGGTTATCGAGCTGCGATTGGTGTGAACTGCTGGATGCACGTCGGAACGACGAAGCAAGCGGCGTCGGCGGCGCGCGCGTTCTGGCGTGCGATGGGGTGGTCGATCATCTTTGCGACCGATGGGTCCGCTGTGTTGGCGAAGCACTTCTGAGGCCTGTCAAGACTGTGTCGCCACCCCGACCCTGGCCGTTCTGCTGGGGGCCCTCGCGGCGTAAGGGCGCGCGGCAGGATTCGTGGAGTCGAAGCGTCCCGTCGGTCGGGGCCGTCGACTGCCCGGGCCGGATCGTGCGCCGGGGAGCTCCCCCAAAGCGCCAGAGACGCCGATGGCCGCCCATGGGCGCGGAGACTGCATCTGGTGGGTTGCCCCAGATGGATTCGCCCGGCAGCACCACGGCTCCGTAGTTCACCGTGGGTGATCCCGTGTCTTCCCCGGATGTCTCCTTCGTCACAGACGCGACAATGACGGCATTGTCCTGGCCATTCGGAGAGATCGGTGAACCGATGATGTGGTGGGTAGACGATGGGTGGAGTTGGTGGGCGTGGCTTGGGATGAGCCTCAGCATGGTCGCCTTCTGGGCGGTCGTTGCATGGGCCGTCGTCGCGGTCCTGAGACGTTCGCAAAGCCACGACGTTCGCTCACCTGATGCGCGGGTGATTCTCGATGAGAGCTTTGCCCGCGGCGAGATCGACGAGGATGAGTACCACGCGCGACTTGAGATTCTGCGACGCGTTGGACGTCCTTCGACGTCTGACCCGATGAAATGAGGGGCAGTAGCCCACCCTGTGGGGCTTTTGATGCAGTCCTTCGAAGAGGGGTGATCGAACCGGCGATGAGTAACGCTTCAACCAAAGCTTCCCATCGCAAGCGCGTTCTCGTGATCGCAAATGAGGCGTGTGCCAATCCCAGCCTCTGCACACGTGTTCGCGAACATGCAGGCCACGGTGGTGAGGTGCTGGTGGTGGCCCCCGTGCCGAACGCACCCATCCGTGACGAAGTCTGCGACGATGACGCCCGTCGCAGGGCCGAGCGACGGCTCGCCCGTTCTGTCGCGACCCTCGCCGAACTCGGTCTCCATCCGCGTGGTGAAATCGGCGACGCAGACCCGGTCCGCGCGCTCCAGGACGCACTCGTCAGCTTCGACGCCGACGAAGTGATCATCGCGACGCACCCGGACGAGCGGTCGAACTGGCTCGCAGGGGGTGTGGTGGATGCGGCCCATGTCCAGTTTCACCTTCCGGTGACCCACATTGTTGTCGATGTCGGGACGCCTACGCATTCAGGGACATCACGGTAGCGCTCAGGTCTGAGACACGGACAGGACGGCACATGTGAGCACATCCCAACTGAGCAAACCGACGGACGTCGCGGAGGCCGTCGCG
>JANMDV010000260.1:0-5137 GCA_031376485.1 Actinomycetota bacterium | reverse complement strand
GCGCAGCGCTGAGCTCATGGAGCGATACGCCGACCTACCGATGGATCTGGCAGACGCGACGCTCGTGGCGTTGGCCGAGGCGCGCGATCTGCGCGAGGTGTTCAGCTTGGACCGGGACTTCCAGGTGTACCGGCTCCACGGTCGCAGGCCGTTCGTTGTTGTTCCGACGCCGGCCTGATCACACGCACCACCCGGAGGGGAGCCTCGATCGTTTCGAAACGGACATAACTGCAGTTTGCGTGCGTTCGGCAAGAGGCCGTTCCACCGCGCCTTGAGTCTGGCAAGGCTGGTCAGCACTCGATGAGCCGGAGGGTCGCGTCGAGATGCTTCAGGTCCTTGGAATCGCTGGTCACCACGGGCGCCGTGCGCTGGCGCGCGAGGATCGCTACGCATGCGTCGACTACGTCCGTGACGCCACGGGCGCCCAACAGTTGTCCAACCGCACGTGCCAACTGGTCGTCGAGCGGCGCGATTTCGAGGTCGGCAGCGTTCAAGAGTCGTGCCAAGCGCGCCTGCCGGCTTGGACTCCGCCAGACTTGGGCGACGACTCCTGCCGGCACGACGATCACCTCTCCGCGTTCGACGGCTCTTGTGAGTAGCACGACGATATGACGGTCGTTGCGCTCGAACGCGACGAGCGCACCTGCATCAAGGATCAGCGTCAACCGATCAAACGGTCAGCCGCAGCGCGCTCGGACTCCGTCATAGGTCCGCCCGATTCGGCGAGCATTTCGCCAAGCAACGTCGAGAGACTCTCGCGACGTACCCGTTCGTCGATCGCTGCGGCGATGAATGCACTGACACTCGGCGCCTCACCGGCAGCGACCGCCTGACGTGCTCGCGCTGCGAGCTCGTCCGGAAGGCTGATGGCAAGCTTGGTGGTCATACCGCGATCATACCGCCTCGGCTGCCGAAGCAACCACGCCCGTCAGATCTACGGCAGCAGGCCTTTGGCGCCACCTGGTTTGAGAGCGCGGTTGGTGGACCGCGCCTCCACGCCGGCGCCTTCCTCGCCGAGTGGTGAGCAAGTACGGGTGCGTCAGGTGCCGCGTGTCCCGCACGACGGAGCGCGACAAGAACGCACGTATCGACGAACACCACTTGCTGTTCTCCGCGGGGCCCGGCGAACCAGCGGCCCATCCCGCTCAAGAAACGGTGCTGGACTCCGGGTGGTCGCGCAGCAGCTCGGAGATCTGGAACGCCAGATCCAGGGACTGGCGGGCGTTGAGGCGTGGGTCGCACAGGGTCATGTAGCGGACTCCGAGCTCGTCTTCCAAAACCGCGTGGCTGCCGCCGATGCACTCGGTGACGTCCTCGCCCGTGAACTCCAGATGCACCCCGCCCGGCCAGACGTTCTCGTCGCGGCACACTGACACGAATGTACCCAGTTCCGACATGATCGCTTCGAAGCTGCGGGTCTTGACGCCGTTGGTCGCGACGATGCCATTGCCGTGCATCGGGTCACACGCCCATACAACCGGGTGACCTGCGTCGCGCACAGCGTGGATGACCGGCGGCAGGGCCTCCCCCACCCGTTCTGCCCCCATCCGCGGGACCAGCGTCAAACGCCCCGGCGTTCGGTTGGGATCCAGTCGCTCGCACAGCGCGACGATCGCATCGGGGGGTGCGGACGGACCGACCTTGAGGCCGATGGGGTTATGCACCCCCGCCAAAAACGCGACGTGCGCGCCGTCGAGTTGGCGGCTGCGCTCACCGATCCACAGCATGTGGGCCGAGCAATCGTACCAATCGCCGGTGAGTGAGTCCTCGCGGGTCAGCGCCTCCTCGTAGTCGAGCAGAAGCGCCTCGTGACTTGTCCACACGTCGACCTGATGCATGTGCTGGCTTGCGCCAAGATCTACTCCGCAGGCGGCCATGAACGCCAACGCCCGCTCGATGTCCCCCGCCAGTCGTTCGTAGCGGCGACCCTCGGGAGAGCCGGCAACGAACTCCTGGTTCCACGCATGCACGCGCGACAGGTCGGCGAACCCGCCCTTCGTGAACGCGCGGAGCAGGTTGAGGGTGGATGCCGACTGATGGTAAGCGCGCACCATGCGTTGCGGGTCCGGGATGCGGGCCTCCGCGGTCGGTGCTTCGTCGTTGACGATATGTCCGCGAAACGACGGGATGTCGACATCGCCGATGCGCTCGGTCGGTGACGTGCGCGGCTTGGCGAACTGCCCGGCCATTCGACCCACCTTGACCACCGGAAGCCCGGAGCCGTACATCATCACGATCGCCATCTGAAGAAGGATGCGCAGGCGCTCGCGGATCGATACGGCCGAATGCTCGTGGAACGACTCCGCACAGTCCCCCGCCTGCAAAAGGACAGCCTTGCCCTGGGACACCTGGGCGAGCGCTTGCGTCAGGGAGCGGGCTTCACCCGCGAACACCAGCGGCGGAAAGCCACGCAGCTCCTCGCATGCGCGTTCCAGGGCGTGGGCGTTCGGCCATTCAGGCTGTTGCGCCGCGGTGAGACCCCGCCAGGTTGCGGGTGTCCACGTGTCGTGGGTGACCGACATTCCGGGCATTGTAGTGGGATCGGGCAAACGCGGATGCGGCGTCGCGATCGACGGCTTCGGTAACAGCCCATCGGTACCCGCTCCGTTTCGTCAGCCGAGCACTCCGACCGCATCCAGCAGGCGCTCCAACGGAATCCGTTGGGCCGCTTGACGAAGCAAGGCCGCCTGCACGGCCGACAGCGCGCCTGCGGCCTGGGCGTCGGCGATCGCGCGGGACAGACCCCGTCGCGCGACCCGTTCCAGCCCATCGTCATCGAGGCCGTGATCACGGGCGAACGACGCGCGCGACGAATCGCTCGCAAGCGCCAACACCAGCTCCTCGCGACTGGACCCCACCTCGCACGCCACGCCATCCAGCGTGGACAACACGATCTGTTCGGCCACGCGCTCGAGTCCATCCGGGTTGCGCCACTCCCGCGTCTGGCAGGGATCAGCGACCCGAGGCGCATCGTACGAGCCGCCGCCCAGTGCCACGTAGACACCTGGCACGGCGAGGCCCAGTGCCGCGGCTGCGACGATCACCCAGCGGGGCGTCACAGACGCACCTGGCGGGAGGCTGCGATGGGTACGAGACCGGCCAGCGCAAAGAGCGCGGCGAACAGGAAGGAGCGAGAGAACGAACTTGTGGCGGCGTCGTCCAAGCGCTCGTCCAAACGGTCGGCGAGGGCCGAAAGCTCCGGACGTTCCCGTGGGTCGGCGTCGAGGCCATCGATGGTGCGCCGGACATCAGGCAGCCGTCCCGGCTCGCGCCTGACGTCGGTCGCCAACTTGGCGGCCAATTGCAGCTTGGTGGACGGATCGATCGGGGCGTCGATGACGAGTTCGACACCCTTCTGCTCGGCACGCGAGCGCTGCAGATCGAGATCGGCGACGAATACGGGTGTCAGAAGGAGCAATCCCACGACGATGCCGGCATGGCGGGATGCGATGGTGACCCCGCCGTGCAGCGCGGGCCGTGACCGTCCCGCAAGCGCAGCCTCGGTCAGGCCACCGAGCGACAAGGCGAGTCCTATGCCGATGAGCACCTGCGCAGGGACCGTCCACCCCCACCCCGCCCCGGGCATCAGCCCGAGCGCGGCCAGGCCACCCGCCCCCACGAGCGCCCCTGCGGCTGCACGCACGCGGGCCGTGCCCAACCGCCGCCCCAGCGGCCCCGCCAGAATCGAGGCGGCAGGCAGCACCGTGACCACCGCTGCCGCCGCGAGCGGCGCCAGGCGCCAGCCCTCGATCAGGAGCAAGACGAGGAGAAAGAGCGCCGCCGTCAGGCCGGCCGAAAGCAGCGCGAGCGCGGCGTTGGCCGCCAGGTGCGGTCGTCCCGCCGGCACTGGTGGCGTGCGCACCCCGCTGAATCCGATCGCGAGCAGGGGCGCCAACGCGAGCGGCACCTGCACCACGAAGATCGCCTGCCATGAGAAGACTTGGGTAAGTAGTCCTCCGACCGCCGGGCCGAGTGCGGCCCCCGCGATGCCGGCTGCAGCCCATGAGCGCGCCGCCCCGCGGTCTCCGCCGGCGACCTGCGGCAAGAGTTCCAAGGCCGCGCAGATCGCCGCCGCGCCGGCCACGCCTTGCAGCGCCCGGGCACCGATAAGCACGCCCAACGAGGGGGCCAGGGCGCATGTTAGCGACGCTGCGGCAAACACGATGATCCCGACGCTGCAGAGCCGGGCGGCGGCGACCCGCTTGACGAGGGTGGCGGCGGGTATCGCGGCGACGGCGAGCGCCAGGTTGAACGCGGTCACGACCCAAGCGACGTCTGCGACCTCAGCCGAGAACTCACGGTAGATGGCGGGCAACGCCAGGATCACGACAGCCGAGTCGGCCAGCACAAGCCCGACGACGAACGCCACGGCCCGCCGACGCCACGCGGCAGAGGCGCGTTCGTGTGTCCGGGTCATCGGGTCATTGTCGCCGAGCGCACGGGCGCTTAAACGGTTGTGCTGTGGTCTTAACCGACTCTTAGGAAGTGTCAATGAATAACTACTACGGCGGAGGGCGAGCGAAAACTCAAAGTCACGGCGGTGTCCGCGAGCCTCGCCGCTATCGGGCATAACGGCGATCTCGCGGACGCCGTATGGCGACGGTTTGCAGCCGCCAAACGTCGTCGTAGTTCATTGACGCTGACTTAACACCTCGGGGCCACGCGGACACCGCCGCCGGCCTGCAATACGGCTTCTCCCGCGTGGACCCGACCGGGATCAGGCCAGGGCGAAGTCCACGCGACGGTTTCGCGTGCGGCCGACCTCGGTGTCGTTTGGTGCGATGGGGTTTGCCTCGCCGAGCCCGTTGGCGGTGAGCCGGCCGACGGCGATTCCCCCCTTTGTGACCAGGTAGTCGACAACCGCTTGTGCGCGGGCCAAACTGAGCTGCTGATTTTTGACCTCGTCGCCCTGGTTGTCGGTGAACCCGCGCACGTCGGCTTTGACCGCTGCGTTGTCCTTGAGGACGACGGCGATCTGATCGAGCGTGGCGGTGCTGGCCGGGGCCAACTCCGACTTGCCCACGACGAACGGCAGCCCACCCGACGTCAGCGCCGCATTGATCTGGTCGATCACCTGCTGCCCGGCGGCGGCTGCGGGGGCTGTGCCCGTGGGGCTCGTCGGCGTGGGGGTTTGCGC
>JANMDV010000237.1:0-2087 GCA_031376485.1 Actinomycetota bacterium | reverse complement strand
CGGCGGCGGCTTCGTGGGTGCGCGCGATCGAAGTCCTCGCGCAGGTGGGCCGCGGTGACGTGGGTGTAGATCTCGGTGGTGACCGGACTCGCGTGGCCAAGGTGCGCTTGTACGTAGCGGATGTCCACACCCGACTGGATCAGGTGCGTGCCGCATGAATGGCGCAGCGCATGAGGGAACACCCGCTGTCCTTCGGCGAGCAGCCCGGCGGCGTGCGCCACCTGCTGCACCGCGTGCCACACCGCTGCCCGCCCGATCCGGCGTCCCCTGACGGTCAGGAACACGGCATCGGCGTCGCGGTGCTTGGTCTGATCGCGCCGGGCCGTGCGGTCGGCGGCGCGAAGCTCGGGCCGTCCCACGGCCAGATAGGCGCGGAGTGCCTGCAATGCGGTCGCTGGGATCGCGACGGCACGCTGCTTGGCGCCTTTGCCAAGGACGAGGGCATACGGATCGGCCGGGTCGTCCAGATGACAGTCGGACAGGTTCAGCGCGGCGGCCTCGCTCGCCCGTAGGCCGAGTCCATAGAGCACCTCGATCAACGCGTGGGTTCGCGCACCCAGGGGGCCGGACATCGCGGCGGCCGCATCGCACATTGCGCGTACCTGTGACTGGTCCAGCGCCACGACTTCGCGCCCCAAGGCCCGGTGCGCATCGACCACACCTCCCGGCGGGGTCAGGTCACCGACGGGGCTCTCGAGCGCAAACAGCCGCCCCCACCATTTGCAGAACGCCCGGACCCCCGCGATGCGCCGACGACGGCTCGCGGCAGTGCCCTCCAGCCCGTCCCGCCATCCCTGCCACCAACTCGCTGGGATGTTGGCGAGCGCCTGAGCCGCGCCGCGCGCGACTGGATTGTCCTCGACCCCGAATGTCATCGCCGCTCGACCCGACGGCACAAGCCCCAGGCCGTCGGCGAGCACGGTCAGGTCCCGACGGTACGCACTCCGGGTGTTGACGCTTGCCCGCGTCGAGAGGAAGCCCTCGACGAGCGCCCAGTATCCGTCCGCCGAAACACTCATCCCCGTGGATGCCCTCGTTTGAGCGCCTGCTGCATCGCCCGCGTGGTCACACCGGTGTAGCGCTGCGTCGTTGCGAGACTGCCATGACCAAGAACCTCTTGGACCACCCGTAGATGCGCGCCGTCCTGGCCACCCGGCCCCTCCAGCAGGTGTGTCGCGGTCGCGTGGCGCAACAGGTGCGGACCGCCTGCGCGTCCGGCTCGGCGCAGTTGCGCGGCCACGACGCGGTAGACCGTGCTGCCGTCCAAGGGCTCACCGGAGCGCGACACGAAGACGCGGGCGCGACCTGCCGCCTCCAGACGACCGCGCGCCAAGCGCGGCCGCCCATCGGTCAGCCACGCACGCAGCGCATCGACCGAGGGCTCGGTCAACGGCACCGTCCGCGCCTTGCCACCCTTACCGACCACACGCAGCATCTCGTGCTCGAAGTCCACCCCGGACAGGGTCAAATCACACGCCTCCTGCCGACGCAGGCCGCTGCCGTAGAGCACCTCGACCAGTGCATGGTTGCGCAGCGCCAGCGCACGCGTGACCACCCCCGGCTCGCTGCCGATTCGGCCCGCCGCTCGCTCGACGACCGTCGCCGCCTCCGACTGCGAGAGGCGCGGCACCGGGTGTTCCACCAGTTTTGGCTGGTCGATCAGGTCGGCGGGCGAGCGGTTTGGCGGATAGAGCGGTGCCAGCCATTCGCGCACGGCGACCACCGCCCGCCTGCGTGTCGACGGCGCCCACTCCAGTTCGCGAAAACACGCTTCGAGCGCCGACGGCGTCATCCGATCCGGCTGGGCAACGCCCTGCGCTGCAAGCCACCGCGCAACCCGCCGACAGTCGCCCAGGTACTGCTGACGCGTACGTGGCGCAAGCTCGCGGCGACGACCCCCCTGGCGCGAGAGCCGGTCCTCCAAATCATGTAGCGACGACTCCCAGGGATCCACCGCTACCTCTTCGCCACCCCCAGCACCTCAACCTCCCCGATCGACGCGCGAAACCGTCGAGGCCCCGTGCCCGAATCCGGCAGCTCGGTCAGCCAGATGATGATCTCCGAGACGGGTTCGGGGCTTGTCACAC